>JBGPWS010000200.1:0-8668 GCA_041492345.1 Pyrinomonadaceae bacterium
CTTGTTACTGGGAGCGCGGGCGCCCCCCGCCCGCACGGCGTGCGCCGCATGCTTAAACCTCACGTCGTCGGATGCATACGAGAAAATCGTGTTCGCGCTTCGCGCTCAATGCGGGCGGGGCGCCCGCGCTCCCAGTGATGAGTCGTGCCCGTAACTCAGATTGAGCCACTGTCCACGTTATTGATCGGGCCTGCTTTGTTGAAGTAACAGGTAGTTTCCCTTTACGACCACCTTATCGCCCGCTACCAGCCCATCGATGATTTCAACTCGATCGTTGCTTTGTATTCCCGCGGTTACCACGCGTTTCTTGTAGCTGCTGCCTTCGCTTACAAAGACCACCGCCTTCTCGTCGTCTTTGAGCACAGCCGATTGGGGAATCGAAATCGTGCTGCGATGCAGGTCGGTGATTATCTCCACGTTGGCAAACATATCCGGTTTGAGCCGGCCGTCCGGGTTTGGCACTTCGGTGCGAACTTTCACACTTCGGGTCTCCGGATCCACCACGCTGGAAACCAGAATGACCCTGCCTGAGAAGGTCGACCCCGGAAAGGCCGGCACTTTGACCTTCACTTCCTGGCCGAACTTCACTCGCTCGAGGTCTTTTTCAAATACGTTTGCGTCGATCCAGACACGCGAGATATCGATTATCTTGAACAGGTTCGCATCCGTCCCTACGGTGGCGCCGATCGTGGCATTGCGTTCGACTACGATCCCTTCGATGGGAGCGGTAAGCGAAAAGATTGCGGCCAGATCCGGTTTGCTCGCCAGCGCATCAACAGCTGACTCTTTGAGACCGAGGATGAGCAAATGGCGGCGGGCGGCCGTGAGCGCCGCTTTCGTCGATGCGACAGAATTTGCTGCTAACGCCTTAGCCACCTCAAGATCATGCTCGGCAGCCTGGAGATTTTTTCCTGCGGTGATGGTCTTCTCATAGAGCACCTTGGTGCGGTCGTAAGTGGCCTGGGCAAACTTGACCTCGGCCGCCGACGTGCGACGAGCATTTTCAGAATCCGCGAGCGCCTTGAGATAATCGGCCTCGGCCTGATCGATGTCTGCTGATTCAAGGTCGGCCAGCTTCTGCCCTTTCTTCACCTTGCTGCCCTGGCCTGCGTAAAGGCGCACGAGCCTCCCTTCATGAACGGGGCCGATGACGGCGACGCGATTCTCCGAGACGAGGACCTTCCCCGTGGCGGGTATTATCCCGGCGATTGGCGACAGTGCGACTGTTTCGGTCTCTATTGCATGGCTCGCTGCCTCCGACGTCGCCGTGGTGGCTGGTGGACTGGAAGGATTCGAGGGAGCAGCAGCCCTCTTGCAGCCTCCACACACCACCGCGATGAGAAACGGCGGAATCAAGAGGGCATGAATTATTCTTCGGTAGAACATATCTGGCATCCTTTCGCCGAGGCACTTACTTTTGCAGAGGCGTTGCGGTCGCCAGCTCAAGGTCAAGCAGCGACACCTGGTAATCAAAAAGCGTCTGGTAAAAACCGGCCAGCGTTTCGCGCCGCGTGCGGATCGCATCCAGCAACTCAAGCGTAGAGCTTTCCCCGGCCTTCAAAGAAAACTCCGTCAGGTTCTGAATGTCATTGACCTTGGTAAGCACGCCGGTGCGGTAAAGCTCAACTCGCCGCTTCTGAATCTCGAACGCGACCAGCGCCTTGTCCACGTCACTCAGCACCTGATTGGCAAGGAACTGCTGTTGGTTTTGCGCCTTCTTTCTTTCGATGAGAGCTTTAGCGCGCTCGCCCTGATTGCGATCGGACACCGGTAGCGGAATGCCGATGCCGAAAGTGTAGGTGCTGGTGCCTGCCGGAACCTGGTTGACGCCCGCTCCTAACGTGACATCAGGGATACGCTGAGCGTCTTGCAAGCGGATGGACGCGTCGGCGGCGCGCTCACTGAGTTGCGCGGCCTTCAAATCAGGTCGAGCAGCCAGCGCTTTGTCGCGCAACTCGGCAAGCGAGAACTGATAAGGCTGATAGTCGAACGTCCCGGCGACCTCTATATCCATAGCTCGATAATCTCCGCCCAGCGTGACTCGCAAGTCGCGCACGGCGAGTTCGTAATCCCTTTCCGAATTGGCTACGTCCGTATCGAACTTGAATTTTTCAACTTCGAGCCGCTTCAGATCCAACCCTGAAATCTCGCCCAGCTGGTAAAGCTCGGTCGTGTGCTTGATCGTTTCCTCAAACGTTTGCTGGTTCTCTTTTGCCAGCTTGAGCAGCGACTCGGTCAGGAGCACCGCATAGAACTTCTTCTTCAGATCGTTGGTCAATTGCCACAGGACCATTTGAAACTGTCCCCGAGCCAGATCGGAATTTGCGTTGGCGGCATCGATTCGCTTGCGTCGCTTCCCGCCCAGCTCGAAGGTTTGAGAGATGACGTAAGAGTGCTGCTGCTCTTTGACAACGTTGCCACTGAAATCGAGCGGGAGATCCGCTAAACCGACGCTCAACTCTGGGTTCGGACGGAGCCGCGCAGTGAGTTTTTCCGCGTCCGCCGTATCGATGTCGTAGCGGGCTGCCACCAACAGAAAGTTCTGCTGCAAGAAAATCGACACGGCGTCCGAAATCGTAATAGACCGTTTCGCAGGAGGCGCCGGCGTTTGCTGTTGCGCGCGGGGCATTGCAGCGATGTTGGCATTGATTCCCTTCAGAGCCTCCGGCGACTTGCCGGGCGACTTTTCCTGCGCCAGGATCGGATGAACTGCCAGCGTGAGTAAGAGCAGGCAGGCCAGGTAACTCGCGCGACGACTAAGTTGCCGACGGCGGCATCGGGCCAATCGGCCCTGGCCGTATGGGCCCTGGCAAACCACCGAATCGCCGTGCTCACCGAAGCGGCACAGATAATTTCGCAGATAGTTGCCCAGGTAATTGCTAGCGCGCTGATACATCCCATCACCTCGCATTCATCGGGTTGTTAAATTGTTGTTAGTTGCGTGGTGCGAAACCTCGCCCCCGTCAGTAGGCCAATCATTGGCAGGCAAGGCAGGCCCGCCGCGGGCTGACCATTAGGCTTCGGTGATATTTGGAGCGGGCAATCAGATGAGTCCCGCCACCGAGTTAGGCCCAGACGAGCGGCGGCGCGCGACCCGATCGCGGCGTGGTTGAAGTCGAAGGGTAAAGAACTGTTAGGGTGGAAACAAACGCAGTCTGCGTCGAAGGCGTGAGCGCGAACAGCGGCGCATGGACAAGGCCATTGAAAAGTTGCTGTTGGAACTGGCACGTCACGCATTCTCTAGGATGAGAATGGCTCGTGTCTGAAGACTGTGATCCGCCGGCGTCGCTTATGGCGGCTACGCCGGGACGATCCGGCGAAACGGGGCCATGGCTGTGCGCCGCCGCGACCGTCGAACCATAGGCGATCAGGATAAGCAGCAAGTAGCCTAACGCGCGGCGACAGTACACGCGTCGACAACTCACTGCTAATGTGGTCGTCCTGCGAATCACGGGGCTGCTATTCTAATACAGTTTCCTCATTTTCACGCATGAGCCGCGGAGTGCCGCGACTCAATTTCCGGATTAACTCCGCAGGTTCGATAAGCAGGACGCCTACTGCATCGTGATCCCACCCGCTGACGCGAGTGGTATTGCCTTCCTCACGCGGGTGATATTGACTCCATGTCGCCGCCTGATTGGTAATTGATCCGCCGCTACCGCGTAGGACTAAGCTCAAATCGCCTCGTCTGAGCCTCAAACCAGCACGCAAGCTGACAGCTTGCGCCACTTCAAAGCTTCAAGTTTCTGCTTTCCGGTGTTAATAATCTCTGCCGAGGAGCGTTTTATGAGCGGAAAGGATTTTCAGGAAGAAGCTATGCTGGCCGCCGTAAAACCGCTCAAAGCCGTAGATTCAGAGGCCGAAAGGCCGAGGCCTGTAGGTTTGCGACAACTTTCGTCGGAAGATTCAAACAGTCTGGAAGGTCTTTTTGAGCGGCATCACGACCGCGTCTTTCGCACGGCGCATCGGGTCACCGGCAGCGCAGCGGACGCGGAAGATGTCCTGCAAACGGTCTTTCTGCGCGTGGCGCGGGGACAGGAATCTGTGGCCGCGGCTGAGAACCCGCAGGCGTATTTCGCGCGCGCCGCTATCAACGCTTCGCTGGATCTGCTGCGCAGCCGGAAGCGTTCGAAATCAATCGCTATCGACGATGTTGAAAATCGCGCCAGCGTGTCGGCGTTTGTCTCAAAGCATGATCCGGCAAAGCACCAGGAGGATCGCGAGCTGAGAGAGCTGCTTAGCGAAGCTTTATCAAGGCTCGGGCCGACCGCGGCGCAGATGTTTGCGTTGCGTTACTTCGAAGGCTTTGGCAATGGCGAAATCGCAAACATCATGAAGACCTCGCCGCTGGTGGTGGGGGTCACGCTGCATCGAGCGCGCGCACGTTTGCGCAAAGAGATTGGACGGTATCTGCAGAGGCTTCCGACATGACATCGTCGTCCACAGATCACGCAGATTACACCGAAACGGTTCACGCAAAGGCGCCAAGGACAAACACAATCATTTGGAATTATCTTAGGGAGAAATCATGAAGAACAAAGAACTCAACAACATCCTGGATCAAGTTACGGCCGGAATTCGCGCCGAGCAGGTCGATGAGACAGTAGTCGGTGAAGCGACGGAGCGCGTCTGGGCGGAGCTATTAACTGAAAATTCCACCTCGGCGAAATTGGATGCTGCGCCCGCGGATCGCATCGAAGGCTGCGCGGATTTTCAGACGCTCATTCCGTCCTATCTGGGCGGCAGGCTTTCCGAAGCCCGCGCTCTCTTGCTCGTGGATCACACACACGAATGCATTCCCTGCCGGAAAGCCCTGAAACAAGCGCGCGAATCCCGCGGAGGAGCAATCATCCCCGCGGTGCGCAGACCGAATCGCAAGGCGGCTACTTACAGCCTGCGGCCGGTGGTTTTGCGTTGGGGCATCGCGGCCGCTCTGGTGATCGGTCTGGGATTGATCGCGCTGCCATTGATACAGCGTTATGTGCCGTTCGGCTCGTTTGACGCCACGGTCCAGGCGGCTGATGGTCCGGTTTACGCCGTCACCGATGCGCAAACGCGCTCGCTGAATGCCGGTGAGAAGATTAAGCGGGGCGACACGATCCGCACGGCGAAAGATGCGCATGCAGTCGTGCGTCTGGGCGACGGTTCGCTGATCGAGATGAAGGATCGTTCCGAGTTCTCGATCAATCAGACGCTGCGGGGCACCACACTTCATCTCGCTCGTGGCAGCGTGATTGTCGAAGCGGCGAAGCAGAAGGGCAATTTCTTTGTCGAGACCGGCGATTCATTGGTGTCAGTTACGGGCACTACCTTCGCCGTGAATGCGGGTACGAAAGGCTCGCGCGTCAGCGTGATTGAAGGCGAAGTTCATCTCGATCACTCTGGCGACGATCGGGTGTTGCGCGCGGGCGAACAGGCCACGACCAGCACTTCAATCGAAGCTATTCCAGTCAAAGACGAAATTGCCTGGAGCCGCAACGCCGCACGTTATGCGCAGACTCTTGCGAGTTTGACTGCCTTGCAGAAGGAACTGAATACGGTGGCCAAGCCGGGCGTGCGCTACTCGACGCGCCTGCTCGACATGATGCCGGAGAACACTGTGTTGTATGCGGCGCTGCCGAATCTGGGCGCTACGATCGCCGAATCGAACCGCATTATCGAAGAGCGGATTCAACAGAATCCCGCGCTTAAGGACTGGTTTGGGAATCGTCACGAACCGAGAGGCCCGGGCGTGAATCAAGCGATCTCAACGATCAAAGAATTTGGCGACCAACTTGGCGACGAGATCGCCGTGGGTGCGGGCATGAGCGATAGCAGCGACCCGGTCGAGCCAATCGTGCTGGCCGAACTCAAGAACCCGGCCGGTTTCCGCGCGTTCTTCGACGCCGAAGTGCTGAAGTTGGCTGGCCAGGGTAAGGCACCGCAGGTTCAGTGGGTTGAAGATCCGAAGACGGCCCAGACGGCGGCAGCTAATACGGCGACCAAAGCCGGCGACAAACCAGTCTATGTCTGGATCGCGGGCGACATCCTGGTTGCTTCTCCGAAACTCGAGCAGTTGCAGGCAGTCGCGAAAGCTGCGCAAGCGAGCAGTTTCACTTCGACGCCGTTCCACAATCGGATTGCCGGCGTCTATCGCGAAGGTGCTGGCCTGGTGATCGCAGCGGATCTGGAAAAGGTGATCGCTCACACCAGAGGTCTGCGCCGGATAGCGGTCGGTGATAAGCACGAAGAGGCGTTGAATGAACTGGGCGTCTTTAACATGAAATCGTTTGTCCTGGATCAGAAGGACAGCGACGGCAAAACGCACACGCGCGCTGTCCTTTCATATGCCGAGGCGAATCATGGCGTCACGTCATGGCTGGCACAGCCGGCACCGATGGGTTCGCTCGAATACATTTCTCCGGACGCCAATCTGGTCGCCGGCTTTGTGGTGAAAAACCCGACGGCCCTGGTCGATGATTTACTGGGCGTGCTGAACATGGTAAGCCCCGATCTGAATAAGAAGCTGGCTGAGTTGCAGAGCGATCACGGATTGGATCTGCGTAAGGATTTTGCGGCGCCGCTGGGCGGCGAGTACGCGTTCGCGATTGATGGACCGATTCTGCCTACACCTTCGTGGAAGCTCGTGTTTGAGGTAAACGATCCGGCCCATCTGCAGCAGGCTTTCGAGCGCGTGGTCGACGAAGTCAACAAGCAGATGGCCAAGGAAGGAAAAAACGGGCTGGGCTGGGACAAGACTGACGCTGGTGGGCATATGTATTACACGCTGCGTTCGAAAGACTTTGGCGTGGAAGTCAACTACGTTTTCGCTAACGGTTACATGATCGCCGGCCCGACTCGCGCGCTGGTCGAAAACGCGTTGAAGTATCACGACTCAGGCATCACTCTGACGCACTCGCCCAGATTCATGTCGGGTTTGCCGGCAGACGGCAATACGAATTTCTCGGCGTTGGTCTATCACAATCTCGCGCCGCTGGTGCAACCGTTCGCGAATCGAATCCCGGACACTGGCAAGTCGGGAGAGCAACAGAAGGCCATCGCCGCGATGGCGTCGAACATGCAACCCACGCTCGCCTACGCGTACGCGTTTGGCGATCGGATCGAGTTCGCCTCGAACACTGAAGGCGGACCGTTCGGACTAAGTCCGGCAACCTTGCTGGGGATGCCGAACGCATTTGAGTTGCAGCACATCCTCGGGCAGGGAATGCGTGGAACGAAGTAAGAAGCTAAGGACGGTAGGGTTGGCGGCGGGCACTTAGTGCGAACAATGAGGACCCCCGGAGTGGTTAACACTCCGGGGACTCAGCACGTCAATACTCCTGACAAGATCGAAAGGAGAAGGGTCTTAATGAAACTCATCCAGACAAATGGTTCGCTCCATCCTGGCTCGCCGGCCGATCGCAGAATACTGGTCGATGGCTTGACGCTGGTGGCCCTGGGGCTCTCGGTTTTATTTCTGAACTCGTGGAACACTCTTTTCGTAAGAACAGCGATTGGCTTATTCTGGGGAACGTTCTTCTTGATCTCGAACTGGTCCGGTCTCGTTCAGATACTCCGAGGGCTCAGGCAAAACAATGACATACAGCGCCGCAGCAGTTACAGATCCCCAACCTAACGGCGATACTTCCGGCGTCATTACCCTCGATAATTTATCAGTAAACTTTGGTCGCAGACCGATTCTCAAGGACCTGCGCGGTGAACTGCGTGGACGAGCCATCGGCTTGCTGGGGCCGAACGGCGCCGGCAAAACCACGCTGATTCACACTCTGCTCGGTTTTCATCCTCCTTCCTCCGGAACCGCACGCATCTTTGGCCGCGATATCCGCGGAGAAGCAAATCAAATCAAATCGATGATCGGCTACATGCCTGAGCGCGATTCTTTCATCGCCAAGATGTCGTGTATCCATTTTGTTCGTTTCATGGCTGAACTTTCCGGCCTGCCGCCGGCGGCGGCGCTGGAACGCGCGCATGAAGCGCTCTTCTTCGTGGGCCTGGGCGAGGCGCGTTATCGAAATCTCGACACGTACTCGCTGGGGATGAAACAGCTGGCGAAGCTGGCCCAGGCGATCGTTCATGGCCCCAGGCTGATCTTTCTTGACGAGCCGACCAACGGACTGGATCCGCCGGCGCGGCTGCGGATGATCAAAATGATTCGCGAGATTCGCGACAGCGGCCAGGCGAACATCGTGCTGTCTTCGCACCTGCTGCGCGACGTTGAGGAATGCTGTGAAGAGATCCTGATTCTGAAAAACGGGCGGCTGGTCACCTACTGCAATCTGGAAGAAGAGCGCAAAGCAAACAAAAAGTTTCTGCTGCTGGAAACCCGCGGCGAGCTAAAAGGATTTGTTGCGGCGGTCGACGGAATGGGCTGCGAATGCGCGATCACGAGCGATCATCGCTTGAAAATCATTCTGCAGGAGGGGACTGAGATTCGCGACGTATATCGACTGGCCGCAGATGCCAAAGTACAGATTCGTCGACTCACTTACAAACGCGACTCACTGGAAGACATCTTCCTGAAAGCGATGGAGAACGGTTCAGATGCCGGAGAAGGCCGGCCTTTAAGCGGAGTTCGCATGGAGAACGAAAATGGCGGTTCTTGAGCGTTCTTACAAGCGGTTCCAGGGTACGCTGTCTCCGGAATGGAGCCGCTTTCTAATCATTCCGC
>JBGPWS010000263.1:0-6504 GCA_041492345.1 Pyrinomonadaceae bacterium
CATGCGACGCAGCAAGACTGAAATTGCTATGCCCACAAGTATCGCCGCGATCACTCCACCGAAAAGCAGCTTTCCCAGGTCGTTGAACCCACACTCGTCGCAATCCGAGACGACAATTACGGCGTAAAGCGCGTCCTGCAAACCGGCGAAGATAAACGCGCCGATCGGAGAAGCGAGAATCAACTCGACAAGTTGGAACATGATAAGGCCCTCTCCTGGATGGTAATTCGTAACCGACGGCTTAGACACCGCGCCCTGGTCTTTGTTCCAGATGCGATTACAGTGGGCGAGTTGGTACGGAACCGAGAGCGGCCGATCATTTTCCATTTCTCATTTTCCATTTTTCATTCGATCATTCTTCTTTGTGTCCGTTCGTGTGATTTCGTGGATCGTTCTTCATTACTCAGCCAAGCGAACGACCCACGAAGTGACACGAAGCAACGCGAAATAAATCCAGTAAATGGCAGATGAAAAATTTCAAATGGAAAATGATCGGTCGCTCCCGGTTCTGTAACCACCAATGTCTTTTCTTCCGTTTACGATTTACCCTTAACCATTTACTATTCCCACATGAACTCTGATCCGGCAATCCGCATCGCGATG
Source organism: Pyrinomonadaceae bacterium (assembly GCA_041492345.1). Classification (GTDB taxonomy): domain Bacteria; phylum Acidobacteriota; class Blastocatellia; order Pyrinomonadales; family Pyrinomonadaceae; genus UBA11740. The sequence continues at coordinate 604 of JBGPWS010000263.1, forward strand.
CTGCCGCGTGACACCAATTCGCAGGGCACGATTTTTGGCGGCGTCATTCTCAGCTACATCGACATGGCCGGCGCGATCGAAGCGCACCGGCACACCGGCATGGATCGCTTTGTGACCGTGGCCATGCGCGAAGTGATTTTTCATGCGCCGGTGTTTGTCGGCGACTTGGTGAGCTTTTATTCCGAAACGCTGAAGATTGGCACGACTTCAATCACCGTGCGCGTGGTGGTCGAAGCAGAGCGCTACGGCGGGCCCAGTGAGCGCGTGCGCGTGACGGAAGCCGAAGTGATTTACGTGGCGGTGGATGTAAACGGCAAGAAGATAAAGATAACGATTTAGTTAAGATTTGGGGCCGCAATGCGCCGGCTCTCTCAGTGCAGTACGTGCCCGCGCGTTGGATCGTCGATCTGCATTCCCAACTCCAGAGTTTCAAGCACAGTATCCCACGCTGCCGACGCTCGCTCACCATCTTCCGGCCAGAATTCCATGGTGATAATTGTCTGAATGTTTCCGCTGCGAGCGAGACAGAGACGAGTGCGCGCCTCTCTCTCCAATTCCTGCTGGTCGATAAAGACCGATTCGATCCAGGCGATCTCGACATCCGCGTGCCTTGCTTCTTGAATCTCGCCTCTCGAACGGATGTCGCGGTGGTCGCCCGAGATCGCCGCTGGAATCAAATCTCGAAGTGGCAATCCACTCCAATCAGCCGGAGGCAGCCTCATGATCGAGACTTCCAGGTGAATGTCGTCGTCAGGCGGCTGGCGATCGTGGAAGTTGATCGAATTCTCTCCAGGGATCACAACCCACGTCTGGGGATAGTCGAAGCGTAGCGCGCCGCGGTCCGCGACAAAAATCTTGCAACCAGGGCTGGCGCTCCAGGTGTGATCATCTCGCAGCTTCTCTTCGATCCAATCAGGCAACGTGATCTACTTTCATTCCGGCTTGACGGCAACTGCTTTCATGCTACCAACGATGATAAGCCGGATGGCCGGGCTTTACGGCAACGAAAGTCCCGCGACAAGTAGCGCAGACTTTGCCGTGGGCGATCAACTCACCTTCAACTATTGCGCGATCGTCGGTTGACTCCACCACTCGCGCTCTCAATTCGATCGGCTGATCTGTCGGCGTCGGCCGCAGCAATTTGATCGCATAGTCCGCCGTGACCGTGCAGGGCGGATGATCCAATCCGGCCGTCTTCATCAAGTGATATGCTCCCGCCCAGTTGCAATGGCAATCGAGCAGCGTGCCGATGATCCCACCGCTCAACATTCCCGGGAAGGCTTCCTGATAAGTCTCAGGCTGGAAAGTCGCGACGACTTCGTCGCCCTGCGGGAAGCTGCGAATGTGCAAACCCTTTTCATTCGCCGGGCCGCAACCAAAGCACGCCATGTTGGGCGCGTAAGTTTCCTGGATACTTCTTTCAGTCATAAGCGTTCATTGTCCAACGTTCTTTTCGCTTTACTCCCTCTCCCTTTGGGAGGGGGTGGGGCAGAGGGCTTGGATATCGAGCCAGCCCCTATCCCCTCTTCCCCAGCCCTTCTCCCAATGGGAGAAGGGAGCATCAACCGGCATTTCTCACTTCCGTGCCGGTCGACCTACTTTAAACATTGGACTCCGGCCGTTCGACGTTTCTGAGTTGTTCCCTCAACTTAAACCGCTGCACTTTTCCGGTCGCAGTGTAAGGCAATTCGGAAACAAACAGATAACGACGCGGCTGCTTGAACCGCGGCAGAGCGTCTTCGCAAAGCGTGCGCAGTTCCTGTTCGCCATCGTTCGTCTCACCGTCTGTCATGACGATGAACGCGCACACGCACGACAATTCATGCTCGTCGAACCCTTCCACCACCGCGGCGGCGCGCACAGCTTCATGCCGCAACAGCACATTCTCGACTTCGACCGGAGACACCCATTGCCCCGTGGGTTTGAAACAGTCGTCGCTGCGGCCCATGTGCCACCAGAATTCATCCGAGTCCAGAGTGTAAAGATCGCCGGTGCGCACCCAGCCATCGACGAATGTTTCTGCAGTTGTCTCAGGCCGCTGCCAGTAACGCGTGGCCGCACTTCGCCCCCGAATCCAGACGTTCCCTGCTTCGCCTGGCTGCGTCGGCGTGCCTTCGTGATCAACTAACCGCGCTTCATAACCGCGCAACAGCCTTCCGCTGCTTCCATAACGCACATCGCCCGCGTGGTTTGACATGAACATGTGCAGCATCTCAGTCGAGCCGATCCCGTCCAGAACTTCGACACCAAAAGTGAGTTGCCAGTCTTCTCCCAGTTGTGCCGGCAGGGCTTCGCCCGCCGATACACACAGGCGCAAACTCGAAGTGTCCAGCTCGTTGCCGTTGCGATGATGCTCCAACAGCATGCTGTAAACGACCGGCACGCCGAAAAAGATCGTCGGCTGGTATTCCCGGAAAATGCGACCAACAATTGTCGGCGCGGGTTTATCGCGACAAAGAATCGCAGTGAAGCCGTTGAGCAGCGGAAAAGTAAAACTGTTGCCGAGGCCGTACGCGAACGGCAAGCGCGATGATGAAAACAACCGATCGCCTTCGCGCAGTCCCAGCACCTCCCGGCAGAAAGTTTCGTTGGTGTAGAAGATGTCCGCCTGCCGGTGCACCGCGCCCTTCGGTTCGCCGGTGCTGCCGGACGTGTAGAGAATGAAAGCGTCCGCGTCTTCATTTCCCCGCACCGGGAATTCTCGGTCGAGTTGACGACGTTGGGCGGCTTCAAAGGTCTGCACATTCATTCCGGCCATCGATGGCAAACTCGAGTCATTTTCTCCCCGAACGACAAGCAGGTTTTTCAAATCAGTTTGAGTCTCGGAAGCCTGAAACAGAGTCTCGGCCGCCTTTGCTTCGATGATCGCCGCGCAAGCGCCGCAGTCTTTCAAGATGAACAGTTGGTCTGCGCGGCCCAGAGCCAGATTGATCGGCACTGCGATGGCGCCAAGCGAGATGATCGCTACAAACGAAGCGATGAATTCAGGCGAGTCAGTAAGCAGGATACCGACCCGATCTCCCGCGTCGATGCTGAGCGCGTTCAGCGCTTCAGCCGCGCGCAGGGTTTCCACGCGCAGATCCTCGTAAGTGATCTCCGTCTGGTCGTAGAGCACGGCCACGCGCGCCGCGCGTTCGGGCTGGTACAGCCGATCAAAGAGATCGATGTTACTAGACAGATCGTGAAGGTCCATTTTGAGTTTGCCGAATCTATCACAACTAGAGGACGCTAAAGTACCAATTGTGGCACGCGCATCTTGCGCATGATTCAAGGTCGGGCGTTTTCGTCCGCGAAGCGGACGTCCCGTTTGTACTGAGCGCGAAGCGCGAATATTAGTCAGTCGAAAAGATTCTTGAGTGCCTGCGACGCACCGGCGGACGGGACGTCCGCGCTCCCAGCAAGAACAAGCTTCGCAACTCAAAGTGCATCCGTACCCCAAACTGGCTGACCGCAACGCTAACCCAATTCCCCCTGCAAAATTTTTACTGAACACGTTCAAAAAAAGTTCTTGACAAGTCCGAAAGCCGGCAGTATCCTGTCAAAGTTGAACGTGTTCAGTTTTCACAGGAGGTCGCTCATGACTCTTGAAATTGCCACTTACCTGATCTATCTCGCCATCAGCATTGCCCTGACCATCTGGGTCGCGCACACGCTCCACAAGAACGGTCGCATCTTCCTGGTCGATGTCTTTCATGGCAACGAACCGCTGGCAGACTCGGTCAATCACCTGTTGGTGGTGGGTTTTTATCTCATCAATCTCGGCTATGTCAGCCTGGCGCTCAAGCTTGGCTACGCGATCGCCTCGCCCAAGGAAAGCATCGAGGCGCTCTCGGTAAAGGTCGGCATGGTACTGCTCGTCCTCGGCGGGATGCACTTCTTCAATCTGTTCATCTTCAGCCGCATGCGCCGCCGCGCCACGATGCGTAACGCTCCGCCGCCGGTTTACCCCGACGCCTTCACGCCCGTGCAGGAGGTGTAGAGCCATGTCAACACTGACACTGCTGTATGACCCGTCGTGCGGCTTGTGCCGCAGGGTCCAGGGCTGGCTCGCCGAGCAACCAAAGCTGGTTGAAATGAAGATGATCCCAATTAAGACGGACGCGGCCCGGCGACGTTACCCAAAGCTGAACCACGAACTGACGGCGGAAGATCTCACGGTGGTAAGCGACGAAGGCGCGGTTTACTTCGGCCCCAAAGCCTGGTTGATGGTTTTGTGGGCGCTGTGCCGGTATCGCGACTGGGCTTACCGTCTGGCTGCGCCCGAGTTGCTGCCGACCACCCGGCGAGTGGTGTCATTGATTTCGCAGCATCGTTATCAAATCAGCCGGGCTGCCGGACTGGCGAGGTAAACAAATGAACTCTGCGGGAAAAACAAAATCAACCAGGACCGCCAAGGGCGAGCAAACAAAGGCGCTCATCCTAAACAGCGCTCTCGATCTGTTGCGCGAACGCGGATATGAAGAGACGACCATGCGCGCGATAGCCCGCAAGGCCGGCGTGTCGCTGGGCAATGCTTATCATTATTTCGGTTCGAAGGAGCACCTCATCCAGGCGTTCTATCACCGCACGCATGGAGAACACCTGGCCGCGGCGCTTCCGGTGCTGCAGAAAGAGACGAGTCTGAAAGCGCGCCTGCTCTCAGTACTGCGGCTGAAGATCTCCACGCTCGAGCCTTATCATGAGTTTGCCGGAGTGCTTTTCAAAACTGCCGCCGACCCGCACAGTCCGCTCAATCCTTTTGCTCATGATTCCGCGCCCACACGACACGACAGCATAAAGCTTTTCGAAGATCTGGTGGCCGACACAAAGGCGCGAATCCCGGGCGACCTGCGCGCCGAATTGCCTTACCTGCTGTGGCTCTATCACATGGGGATCATTCTGTTCTGGATTCATGATTCGTCGCCCAAACGCGCGCGCACTTATCGCCTGATCGATCAGACAGTCGATCTGCTGGACAAACTGATTTCTCTGGCGAGTAATCCGTTGATGCGGCCGGTGCGGAAACGAGCTTTGAAGCTGGTTTCGGAACTTAGGGATATGGGATTAGCAGAGGCTTGAAGGAATTAATGGCAGCGGGGCAAGCCCCCTTCCTGACCTGAGAGGTGTTCCAACTTGATTCGTGATTACCAGCTTGAAAGTCATTCATGTAGAACAACGGCCGCTCAACCATTGGAAACTCGAGGTAAGGAAGGGGGCCCGCCCCAGCTCTCAGATAGCTCAAAGGCGGAACATATGAAGATCGTTATTCCCGGAGGGTCAGGTCAGGTCGGAACAGTGCTCGCGCGCGAGTTTCACGCGAATGGACACGAGGTCGTTGTGCTTAGTCGCCAGCCGGGCAAAGCCGTGTGGCGCACAGTTGAGTGGGACGGCGAGACGCTCGGTGACTGGGTAGCCGAATTTGAAGGGGCCGACGCGATCGTCAATCTGGCGGGCCAAAGCGTTAACTGCCGCTACAACGATCACAACCGCCGGGTGATTAAAGACTCGCGGGTGAAATCAACCAGGGTTGTCGGCGACGCGATCGCTCAGGCATGGAAGCCGCCGCGCGTCTGGTTACAGGCGAGCACGGCCACGATTTATGCCCATCGATTCGACGCGCCGAATGACGAAGCCACCGGCATCATCGGCGGTTCGGAACCAAACGCGCCGGACACCTGGCGATTCAGCATCGATGTCGCGACGGAATGGGAACGCGCGCTGAAGCAATCGCCGACGCCGCATACGCGCCGGGTGGCGATGCGCTCGGCGATCGTGATGAATCCGGATTCGGGCAGCCCCTTCTCTACTTTGCTGCAACTCGTAAAGTTCGGACTCGGCGGGGCCGCGGGCGACGGCCGGCAATACATGTCCTGGATTCACGATCAGGATTTTGCGAACGCCGTGCTCTGGTTGATCGAGCAC
>JBGPWS010000207.1:0-8320 GCA_041492345.1 Pyrinomonadaceae bacterium
CCTGGTCAATAGCGGTCTTGCCTTTGCCGCCGCTCTCCGTGTAAACGGCGAGGGCCTTCTTCAATTCATCTGCGAGGCCGAGATAGTCCACTACCAGGCCGCCTGGTTTGTCGCGGAACACGCGGTTGACCCGGGCGATGGCTTGCATCAGCCCGTGGCCGTGCATGGGTTTGTCCACATACATCGTGTGCAGGCAAGGCGCGTCAAAGCCGGTCAGCCACATGTCGCGCACGATCACGATCTGGAACGAATCGTTTGGGTCGCGAAAACGCAGCGCCATGTCCTCGCGCCGCTTCTTATTCCGGATATGTCCCTGATACTCCAGTGGATCGGAAGCAGAACCGGTCATGATCACTTTCATGGAGCCGATTTCATCCGACTCGCCATGCCACGCGGGCCGCAGCGCCGCGATCTCGCGGTACAGCTCGACGCAAATGCGCCGGCTCATGCAGACGATCATTGCCTTGCCGTCCATCGTCGCAAGACGGTTCTCGAAGTGTTCCACAAGGTCGCGCGCGATAAGTTTGAGGCGATTCTCCGAGCCGACGACAGCTTCCAGTTGTGCCCACTTCGTCTTGATCTTCTCTTTGCGCTCAACCTCTTCGCCTTCGGTGGCTTCCTCGAACTCGGGATCGATCTTCGGACGTTCGGATTCCTTCAGTTTCAGTTTGGCGAGACGACTCTCGTAGTAGATCGGCACGGTGGCGCCGTCGACGACGGCCCGCTGGATGTCGTAGACGCTGATATATTCGCCGAAGACGGCGCGCGTATTGGCGTCGGTCTTTTCAATCGGCGTGCCGGTGAAACCAATGAACGACGCATTCGGCAGCGCATCGCGCATGTGCCGCGCGAAGCCGTCGATAAAGTCGTACTGGCTGCGATGCGCTTCGTCGGCGATCACGACAATATTGCGCCGCTCTGAGAGTGCCGGGTGACGGTCGCCTTTCTCCTCCGGAAAAAACTTTTGAATCGTCGTGAAGACCACGCCTCCGGATGCGACCTTCAGTTTCTCGCGCAGGTCGGCGCGAGCCGCCGCCTGCACCGGCGGCTGGCGCAACAGATCGCGGCAGCGCGCGAATGTACCAAAGAGTTGGTCGTCAAGGTCGTTGCGGTCGGTGAGCACGACGATGGTCGGGTTAGCCATGGCTGGGTGCAGGATCACGCGGCCTGCATAAAAAGCCATCGTCAGACTCTTGCCGGAACCTTGCGTGTGCCACACGACACCAACGCGCCGGTCACCTGGATCGCCGCCAGGTTGGCGCCCGGACTCGTAGTGTCCCGGCGTCTCAGCCGATCGATCCGCCGCAAGACGAGCCGCGCGCAGCGTCTCTTCCACAGCCACGTTTACCGCGTGGAACTGGTGGTAGCCCGCCATCTTCTTGATGAGTTTGCCGCCGCCTTCGTCCTCGAACACGATGAAGTAGCGCACAAGGTCGAGGAATCTGCGTTTGTCGAATACGCCTTCGAGCACGACTTGCAGCTCAGCTAGATCTGCCGCTGCGTCCTCGCGTCCAGCAATCGTGCGCCAAGGTTTGAACCATTCTTTGCCAGCACCGAGCGTGCCGATGCGCGCCTGCACGCCGTCGGAGATAATCAGCGCCGCGTTAGTCGCGAAGAGCGCGGGAATCTGCGCTTGATAGGTTTGAAGTTGCTGATACGCGCTCCAAATCGTGGCGCTCTCATCGGCCGGGTTCTTGAGTTCGATCACCGCGAGCGGCAGCCCGTTGACGAACAGCACCACATCCGGGCGGCGCGTCTGCTGCCCCTCTGTAACGGTGAACTGATTGACGGCGAGCCAGTCGTTGTTGTCCGGCGTGTCGAAGTCAATCAACTTCGCCTGCGCGCCGGCGATGGAGCCATCAGTTCTGCGATACTCCACCGTCACACCATCCACGAGCATGCGATGCACCGCGCGGTTGCGCTCAAGCAGCGACGGCGCATCGGTGCGTATCAGCTTGCGGAAAGCGTCTTCCAGCGCCTCGGCGGGCAGGTCGGGATTGAGACGGACAAGCGCCTGGCGTAAGTGGCCTTCGAGTAGAACGTCGCGGTAGTTCGGATCGCTACGTTCGGCGCCAAGCATCCCCGCAGCGATGTCGGGGCCGTGGAGGACTCCGTAGCTGAGTGACTCCAGCCAAGCGAGGGCAGCTTCTTCGACGACGGATTCAGTGAAATTCGTCATATTGCTTTGTTCTATTTCGTTAGCCCCAGGCACAGGCCGCACGATCTATCCCGAACTGCTGCTGAATGGCTCTGTTGTGAAGAATCGCGACATCGCGTTGCGATTTATATCGCGATCTCCGATCCGTGCTGGATCGCGTAGCGGAGAGTCTCCAGTCGCGAAACACAGGATCTTCGACAAAAGATTCGGTGCATCTGTCGCTCACGCGGGAACCTCAAACGCAAGAACGGTTAGCGTCAGGTCGCGGCTTTTATCGTCCCTGTTATGGAGAATAAAGCGAAAACCTGTTTCCGACGTGTAAGGGAGCCGACGCTTGAAGTTTAGATGAGCTTCGACGATCTCCGGAATCTTTTCTAGGACAGCTGAAAAATTTCTCTCTCGGTTAAATACCAGCAAAGCCGCTTTGGTATCGCGCCACGACGTATAACCGAGCAGCTGGTCTATCTTCTTTTTCAAAGATTCCGGCCCACGCCAGAACGCGCACTCTGCAATAAAAATGTTCTTACCTTCGACACGGATGAGGATGTCGGTCTTCCCGTCAAAATTAAAGGTTTCACCTGTTGCCTGGCCCTCGTAATGACCGTTAAGTTGAACCAGAAAGTGCTGCCTTAAGTCTTCTTCCTCCATTCCGCGAAATGCCCTGGGACTTCGTTCCATGACGGCAACCATATTGGAGATAACGGACAGGATGTGCTCATACTCTTGTGTTTCCAGGGTCGGTTCAGGTTCAAATTGATTTGTTCGTGTAGGTGGAGAGAGTAGCGTAGTTTTTCTTCGGACAGACGGAACGACATCTGTTTTGGCGGCTTCCTGCCGTCGCTTGAGCGGAAATCCTAGGGCAGACACCATTCCACGATCCTTGAGAAGTTTATTTCGACGGGCTTCAACTCGTTCTCGAATCTTGGCTCGAAGGGAATCATTAAACAATTTTATATCTTGCGCCATCCACGCGAGATATTTTTCGATTTCTCCCAGATCTTTGTTAAAGGCTGCCTTGACGGCGTCTGCATCGTGGTCGGTTCGAGTATACGCTAAAACTAGAACACGGTCGTTGACCATGCCGAAAGGAGGATTCAATGTGTGTGTGGACGGTCTGTAATTGAAATGGTCTTGATCCCCGTCAAAGGGGACCAAATATCCAATTCGTGTTCCCTTAGCGTAGAATGGTTGGGTCCTATCACGGATGTCGCGGTCACGATATTGACTAACGTCCACATCGATCTCGACTTGATCCACCTGTATTTCGTCCTTCTTTAACTGAAGTAGCGCAATTTTGAATAGCTGCTCAAAATAGTCGCACCAATCATCGACGCTCGCGTTTAGTAGCTGGTTATGGTCGGTATCATTAATTTGTTGATGCAATGTCTCTTCGCGCTTTCTCAGCATTGCGCTCAGATCATGCTGCCAAAAGAGAGCATCAACCCTGAAAGCCATGATGAACCTCCGACAAATGGTCGTCTGAATCTCTTACCCGCAGCTCACCTGAAATAAGCTTCGGTAAGAGCGCGTCGCGAACGGCTGCGAGCGTTTGACTTTCCTCGGTGTTTCTTAGAATTCGCCGAAACATGGGAGCGACTTTTTGGTCGAACGTTTTCAGTGCCGACACCGGCGGAACAACTACCTTTGAATTAGTGAACGTACTCGTAGTGATTGTGTCGAAAACGGAACCGTGGGCAGCGTGGACTAATTTTTCCATCTCGTGCTGAAGGTGACAATAGAGAGCAAATGGTGTTTCGGTGATGCTCGCTAATGCATAACAGGTCTGGTTCATAGCCATTTCGCGCCCGAACATTGCCATGCGACCCGTCGTCGCCCCGCGCGCAACAACAACGATACAAAAGGCAGGGATGAACTGTGTGGCGCTTTCTTCGAGTCCTTTCGCAGTTATGCTTCGCTCGGTTCGAATCAGAAACGTTTGGCGGCACTGCGAAACGTCCTTGGCACTCGCCCAGAGTATGTGTCCATCCCAATAATCCTTTCGGTCTGTCTTGGGCGTACCGCCGCTTAAAAGCTTTGCTTGTTTGAGTACTGGTCCAACTTCCCACCCTTTCGGAATCTCCCCCAGCTCCGAATCCTCGAAAGAATCCGGGAACAGGTCGGCGAGAGGCTTCGGCAGACCGGGGTCACATCCGTCGGCCTTTGCGCGGACGGGGTCGAAGTCAACGAACCACGACTTGAAGAGCGCCCGAACCATCGCATCCAGCGTCTCGTTCATCCGCCGGTTCAGATCGATCTTGTCGTCCAGCGTGCCGAGGATGTGGGCGATGGCGCGTTGTTCGGTGATCGGCGGCAGTGAGATAAGAAGGCGCTTCTGATCGACAAGGCTTAGATATGGCGCCATATCCGTAGACGCCTTCATACCGGCAAGTTGATCAACGAACTCTTGGCTCTTGCTCCAGTAGCGTAGAAATCCACCTTCAATACGAGTCGGGTCTTTGCTTCGCCAGTAGCTGAGGTGCGGGGAATAGACGAATGGGGGCATTGCGGAAGTAACGAACGTCGTGCGGCCGGTGCTGTTTCCTTTTGTGGTAACCACTGCATCGCCAAGCTTCGCGAGCTTAGATCGGACACGAGGCTCCAGCTCTGCATGAAAACGCTCGACTCCTTCGAAATCAATGTGCGTATCGGTCACGTGCCCGGCGCGAAGAAAAATCAGCCCAGCACCTCCGAGTTCTTCGTTTTTAGCTCGATACCCATCCCCAATCTCAAGCACGCCGTCGGAAATGAGCTTAGCAAACGTGGTGCGCTCCAAACGATCACCCGCCATACCCAAGCTCCTTCAGGTTGGCGGCGATAGCGATGTCCAGCTTCGCGGTTTCGGCCTGCTGCTCGCGCAACGTCGTGGCGAGGTGCTTCATCGGCCATCCTCGTCGCGGCTCAGCTCCGCCTCGATTTCTTCAATGCTGGGTAGATTGGTATCCAGAGGTTCGGGCAGTGCGCGCACGAGTTGATATTCCGCCACGCCGATGGGCTTGTTGATTCCGGAGAGGGCGTATTCGGCGACAAGACGTTTCTTGGTTTTGCAGAGCAGGAGACCGATGGTGGGCTTATCGTCCGGGGTCTTGAGTTGGGCGTCCACGGCGGCGAGATAAAAGTTCAGTTGGCCGGCGTGTTCGGGCTTGAAGGCCGCGCCCTTGAGCTCCACCACCACGTAACATTTCAGACGGGTGTGATAGAAAAGCAGATCGATGAAAAACTCGTCGCCGTCCACTTCCAGCCGAAATTGCCGCCCGACAAACGCGAAACCTGCCCCAAGCTCCAGGAGAAAACGGGTGATGTGCCGAATGAGGGCGTTCTCGATGTCGCGTTCAAGGGCTTCGTCGCCGAGACCGAGAAAGTCGAACAAGTAGGGATCCTTCAAGGCTTCGATGGCGAGCTGGGCGTGCGGCGTGGGCAGGTTGCGGTCGAAGTTGGTGATCGCGACGCCCTGGCGCAGGTGGAGCCGATTCTTGATGTGAACATCGAGTGTGGGCCGAGACCAGCCATGCTGGACGACTTGGGACGCATACCATGCACGCTCGGTGTCTGCGGAAATCTTGGTGAGCAGTGTGACGAGGTGGAACCATGGCAATTGGGCAGCAGGCTGCTGCCCAATTAGACCAGCGGGACACATCTGGGCGAAGAACTTCATGTACTTTAGGTTGCGGCTGGAGAAGCCCTTCATCTCCGGAAAGGCTGCCCGGAGATCGGTCGCCAGGCGGTCAATCACTTTGGCACCCCAGCCCTGACGAGTCTGCCGCTCCAGAATCTCGGCGCCAATATGGTGATAAAGCCGCACCAGTTCCTGATTAACAGCAGTGGTGGCACGCTGCCGAGCACGGGAGATGTGGGACTTCAGGTTCGCCAGCCAATCCGCGTAGTCCCGAGGGATGATGGACTCGCTGACGGACTTGGCGAACTCCTTTGTGCCCTTCTTCCTACCCGCCATACCCAAGATCCCTCAAGTTGGCGGCGATAGCGGCATCCAGCTTCGTGGCTTCTACCTGCTGCTCGCGCAATTGTGCAACGAGGCGTTGCATCTTTTCGCCGAACGGCTCACCGTCGTCTTCAGCGGCCTCCGCGCCGACGTAACGCCCGGGCGTGAGCACGTGGCCGTGCTTGCGAATATCGTCGAGCTTCGCGGCTTTGCAGAAGCCAGGAGTATCGGCATACTCGCCCGCATTTTTGTCACCGCGCCATGCGTGGTACGTGCCGGCGATTTTGGCGAGATCGTCGTCTGTCACCTCGCGGTGCGTGCGGTCCACCAAGGTTCCCATCTTGCGTGCATCAATGAAGAGCGTCTCGCCGCGCCGGTCGCGGAATCCCTGCCCTGAGCCTGCCGAACGGGTTCCATTCCTTTTGTTGCGCCCGATGAACCAGAGGCACACCGGGATCTGTGTCGAGTAGAAAAGCTGGCCCGGCAGCGCGACCATGCAGTCCACGAGGTCCGCTTCGATGATAGATTTACGAATATCGCCCTCGCCCGACTGGTTGGACGACATCGAACCGTTGGCGAGAACGAAGCCGGCGAGCCCGGTGGGCGCGAGGTGGTGGATGAAATGTTGCACCCATGCGTAGTTCGCGTTGCCCGCGGGCGGCACGCCATAGACCCAGCGCTTGTCGTCTTTCAGCAACTCGCCGCGCCAATCACTGTCGTTGAATGGCGGGTTGGCCAACACGTAGTCCGCCTTCAAATCAGGATGCGCGTCATTGTGGAAGGTGTCGCCGTGGCCGATCTGCGCGTCGATACCGCGGATGGCGAGGTTCATCTTAGCAAGGCGCCATGTCGTGTAGTTGCTCTCCTGTCCGTAGATCGAAATGTCACCGAGTTTGCCACTGTGAGACTCGATGAATTTCTCGCTGCTCACGAACATGCCGCCCGATCCACAGCAGGGATCGTAGACACGGCCCTTGTAGGGCGCGAGCATTTCGACTAGCACGCGCACAACACTGGATGGCGTGTAAAACTGCCCGCCGCTCTTCCCCTCGGCGCTGGCAAAGCGAGAAAGAAAATATTCATACACGCGGCCCAGCGTGTCCTTAGCACGATCGGCCGCGCCGCCGAGAGCGATATCACTTACCAAATTAATGATCTGCCCAAGTCGTACTTTGTCGAGGCCTACTCGCCCGAAGTCTTTTGGAAGCACGGTCTTGAGCGACGGGTTGTCGCGTTCGATCGCCGTCATTGCATCGTCAACTAACGTGCCGATGGTCGGCTGTGGCGCACTCGCCTTGAGATGCTTCCAGCGCGCTTCCTTCGGAACCCAGAAAATGCTGGCGGCGCGATACTCGTCCGGATCTTCCGGGTCAGCGCCCTGCGCCGTCTGCGCTTCAAGCTCAGCGTGCTTGGCCTCGAACGCATCGGAAATGTACTTAAGGAAAATCAGCCCGAGAACAACGTGCTTGTACTCCGCCGCGTCCATGTTGTTGCGCAACGCGTCCGCAGCGGCCCAGAGCTTTGCTTCGAATCCTTGGTTGTCGTTGGTGTCAGTAGTTTTGTTTTTTGCCATGTGATTTACGTCGACGTAGTTCGCTCTCGCTAATAACGGTTCTTTGGCCTCACCTTGTGATTAATATTCGCCGATTTAATAGTGATACTTCCGGAAATTTACGGTGGGCTTTACGGACGCCTTTCCGCGTTCCCACAATTTTGCGTGTTCCGATTTGCGCTCGGAAAACCAGCTGGGTCGGAGTCGCCACATCCCGGACCGGCGCAGTATTCAATACTGATGCCCGTTCCAATCGTTCCAGCCGTTCAATCGCTGCGCTTCGTTCAATACGTTTAACTGCAAGGCAACAACTCGACCGCAATTGGCGTTACTCTACTGGAACCACTAGCGTTCTGCCAAGAGAATAATAAACGCGTGTTGTCGCAAAGTAACTCTGCCAGGGTTAATGGCAACGTGATCATGACATGGTATGAAAAAGTATATTGGTGGCGAGGCGCTTCATCGGCCATCCTCATCGCGGCTCAGCTCCGCCTCAATCTGCTCACTGGTCTGCGCCTTGCCTTGCCGGCGGTGGGCTTGAGCTTGGATTTGGAGCGCGAGGATATTGGGGGACCAACCGTGCTCCAATGTTTTCGCGGCATACCAAAGGCGGTCGCTGGAACTGCGGACCTTCTCAAGCAGCGCGAGATTTTGCCGCCAGCTCAATTGTGCA
>JBGPWS010000251.1:0-6853 GCA_041492345.1 Pyrinomonadaceae bacterium
GTCTTGCAAGTATCGTCCGACACCATTGAACGCGATTGGAAGATGGCGCGCGCGTGGTTGCACCTTGAAATCAGCAATAGGTAATTGAGCATGACTCCAGAACGTTGGCAGCGAATTAACGAGATGTTTCATGCGGCTCTGGTCCTTGACGGCGGGCAACGAGGCGCTTTTCTTGTCGCTCAGTCCGCTGGGGATGACGCTTTGCGCGCAAAAGTAGCAGCGCTTTTGGCTTCACATGAACAGGCGGAAGGATTCATTCAAGGGTCAGTTTTCGGCGACGCCGCGCAACTACTCGTCGAGGAAGAAGCCGAGGCCATGATCGGCCAGCACATTGGACTTTACAAGATCGATCGAGAAATTGGTCGCGGAGGGATGGGTACTGTTTACCTGGCGACGCGCGACGATGATCAGTTCGAACAGCAGGTAGCTATTAAAGTCGTCAGGCGTGGCATGGATACGGACCTCGTTCTCGCCCGCTTTCGCAACGAACGTCAGATACTGGCCGGCTTCGATCATCCAAACATTGCTCGTCTGTTCGACGGCGGCTCGACCGAAACCGGTCTGCCGTACTTCATCATGGAATACGTCGAAGGCCAGGCCATCGATGAGTATTGCGACAGTCACCGGCTCTCAACCGCCGCTCGCCTCGAACTATTCCGCACGGTTTGCTCGGCGGTTCAGTACGCGCACCAAAATCTCGTGATTCATCGAGATATCAAGCCCAGCAATATCCTGGTGACCGCCGAGGGCGTGCCGAAGCTGCTCGACTTTGGGATTGCCAAACTGCTTCACTCTGAGAAGACCCAGGGAACCGCAACCACAGCAATCGTGCAGCGATTGATGACCCCGGAGTATGCCAGCCCCGAGCAGGTTCAGGGAGAGCACGTAACAACTGTTAGCGACGTGTATAGCCTGGGAGTGCTGCTATATGAATTACTCAGTGGCCATTCTCCCTATCACTTCAAGACACTGTTACCCCAGGACATCGCGCAGGTCATCAGCGATAGTGAGCCGGAGAAACCCAGCACCGTTATCAACCGCGTTGAAGAAGTGACGACCGGCGGTCGGAAAGGTAGGAAGCTCACTCCCGAGTCTGTCAGCAAGACTCGCGACGGACGTCCTGAAAAGTTGCGCCGCAAGCTGTCGGGTGATCTGGACAACATTGTGCTCATGTCAATGCGTAAAGAGCCGCCCCGCAGGTACTCCTCCGTCGGACAATTCTCCGAAGACATTCGCCGACACCTGGAAGGACTGCCGGTTGTGGCGCGCAAGGCGACGCTCTCCTACCGCGGCGCGAAGTTCGTCCGCAGAAACAGAGTGGCCGTCGCCGCGGCCGCAGTCATCAGCTTGATTTTAATTGTTGGCATCGCTGCGACCGGATGGGAGGCTCACGTGGCCCGCGGCGAGCGCGCTCGAGCAGAGGCGGCAGGAGCAAGAGCAGAGCGGCGGTTCAACCAGGTGCGTAAGCTGGCCCACTCAGTGTTGTTCGACTATAACGAAGCGATCCAGGACCTTCCTGGATCAGTGCCAGTGCGTGAGAGGCTGGTCAAAGATGCCCTGGAGTACCTCGATAGTCTGGCTGGGGAAGCAAACGATGATCCATCGCTTCAGCGGGAACTCGCAACTGCGTATGAGAAAGTTGGCGACGTTCAGGGACGAACGTTGCGTGCCAATATGGGCGATACTTCCGGCGCCAAAGACAGCTATCGCAAGGCCTTGAAAATTCGGGAAATGCTGGTAGCTGCCAATCCGAAAGACGCATCATCCCGCAGCGATCTGGCTGACAGCTACCGGGAGTTTGGCAGGTTGCTATGGACGGCTGGCGATACGGCTGGCGGATTGGAGAATGCCAGCAAAGAGGTCGTGCTGCGTGAAGCGTTAGCGGCAGAGAATCCCACGAACATGCAAGCTCGCTATAACCTGGGGGTAAGTCATGCTGATGTCGGAGACATACTTTTGGAACAAGGCGTGACGACCGGCGCTGCGGAAAGCCTCCGGCGGGCTTTGGCTGTTTTTGAAGCGCTGTTGGCAACTGAGCCTCTCAATGAGAAATACCGGGCTGCCGTTCCTTTCGTTTATCAAAAAAGCAGCGAGGTCATGTTATGGCAGGGTGACGCAGTTGATGCCTTAGAGACGAGTCGTAAGGCGCTGGCGCTGGACACGAGATTATCGAGTGCTTATCCAATGAATACGCACTATCGCCAAGAAGTAGGAATTGATTTTGAAAAAGTTGGTAATACGCTGGAGAATCTCGGCGATATAAACGGCGCACTGGAGAGTTACCGCAAGGAGTTACGGATCTTTGAAGAGCAGTCGGTTACCGATCCGGCGAACGCACAATTCCGCAGCGATCTTTCCTCCTCATACACAATGGTCGGTGACATGCTGGCGAGAATTGGTGACACAACTGATGCTCTAAAGAACCACCGCAAGGCAGTACTAATTCGTGAGCAGTTGGCGACGGCTGACCCAATGGATTTATGGAAGCGCTGGGACTTGATAGAAAGCTATGCAAAGACGAGCAAGGCGCTGGCGAAGGAAGGCGACGCCGTCGCGGCGCTGGACGCGTGTCGCAAGACCCAGGCTCTGCTGGCAGACACAGCCGATGACCCGACGAATGCGTTTTTGCGCAGCTACCGGGCTTATGCGTCCTCTGACGTGGGCGAGGCATTGACGATAATCGCTTCGAGCAGCAGAACTGCGTTGGCCGAACGGCGAGGATTGCGGGTTACAGCCGAAGCTCTGTACCACCAAAGCGCTGATATCTGGGAAGGCATGCGGAAAAATGGCACGTTGAGTAATCCTGACGCCATGAGGTCCGATCGTCTAACTCGCGAAATCGCCGAGTCTCACGATGCCTCAAAGAAGTAGGATGCTGCTCTATAGCGAGGTTCGCGTTCAGGCGTCCCCAGAAGTTTCGAAGGCTTTTCAGCAGCTCGTAAAGAATTAATCCTAGTCAACGGAACTCTTTGCCATCTCAGCTACGATTTGAAACGCTCTCTCCAGATCGAATTCTTGAAAGTCACTCTCACGTAGCACGGGCTTTAACTGAGGGTCGACCTGTTGCCGAAGTGCCGCAAGACGCTCATTCGAGACATCCACCGCGTCGTTACCCGGAACCGCGAGCTTCTGTCTGACCAGGTGGACCATGACCTCATCACGCGGATCGAGCGCAAGTTTCCGCACACCGTAGTCAATATCGTAGAAGTCACGAATTGCCACCTCTCGTAGAGTTAAGGCTGCGCGAAATTTCTCGGCGAACGCTTCAAGCTTAGATATGCAACGAACAGTTATAGGCGAGATCATCGGTTTGTGTGAAATGGGATCGATTAGAATCGTCCTCGCGGGTTCATTCACTGAGGGCGTAAGCAATGGTTCTCGCAAACCGACTTCGATCTTGATCGTATCAGGATCGCTGCTGAGAACGGACTCGTAAGCGAGCACGCCAATATACTGTGTCGGGTTGTTTGCTCCAATGAATGGCTCGATCACACTAACACCGGGAATCCGGCCATCTAGAGTAGCAAAGACTGCCTTTACGGGATCGACGCGTTTGCGTCGTTCAGGACGCGAAGCATCCGTGGCGACTGAAATCACAAAGTCCAAGTCCTCGCTGAGCCTGTAGAAGTCTGCATGCACCTTAGCGAGACAGGTTCCGCCTTTGAAAATCAGTTCTTCACCAACAGCGGCGCCGAAGTGCGCGAGCAGCACTGTGCAGAAGTAATCCTTTTCGATCAGGCGAGCAGCAAACTTCGTCTCGGCCGCCGTGAGATTCACAGCCTCTCGAAACAGATCGGTGTCTTCGTGAATACGAATAGCGGGTGGTTCAGTCGTTGTCATTGAACACAACTCCCCAGCGACGATTAAATGTTCCACGCTTCGGTTTGGTTGGAATCCACGGAATAAAGCTCGTCGACTCAGGGGCTGCCTTCTCAAGCTTGGTCAGCAATGATTCTTTGACCCCTTCGCGTTCGAGCAACCCACCAATTCGGCGGATTGTCCCCGTGTCGCCGTAGCGTAAAGCCACCTTAATCAGTTCGCCTGCGTCAACCCGTTTGGCTGCGAGCTCTTGACGAATCCAATCGTAGGCTCTCGGAAGGCCGTTGAACCTGGACCAATCGTCTACCGCATCAATTAACGTCCGCACGCGCGATGAGTAGATTGCCTTCAATCCTTCTGCCGTCTTAACCTTCTCAATGCTGCCGAGCCGGTTATCGGTAACCTTGATCAAAGTCAGCGCAACACTTCCAATCGTGCGCTCACGTGAGAGACGGTTGTTGTAAGCATAGACTCGTGTTGGCACTTGCTCATCGAAGCCGTAACGATTGAATGCGTTTGGCCCGCAGATCTGGTAGCGTCCGTCCTGATCTTCCATTAACGCATTCAGCGCTAGGATTTCATCGGGACCCCACTTTCCACCTAACGGAAGTTGGTTTGGAACTAGCTAGGGCGCGTATAATCGCCGCGCGGAGGCTGAGAGATGAACATCAAGAAATTACTAGTTGATTTTGTAACCGTGTTTGCTGTAAGCCTGATTGTTTCCATCATCGTGACTTTGCTTTGGAACCTGATCGTTCATGGAGCAAGCACTATAGACTGGGAGACATCGTTCCGTTTCGCCATCCTTTTCGGCATCATCTTGCCATGGATAGAAACACGAAGAAGTAAGGAGAAATAGCAAGAGGCGTGTATTCGCGGCAACATTCTAATATCCCAACACCAGGGCCGCGTTCGGTTAGTCGCCGGCATCAGATGGATTATTTCATTCATTTTGGAAGGCCACAGCCTCGTTGAAAGATTCTTAAAAGCCGGCATTACTCCCCGTTCGATCGTGCGCGCCACTATACATTCCATAAAGGCATGGCCTATCATCACAACTTTCGTACCCGCTTAGGTCAGTGGTACAGAGTGTCTTAAGAAGGGCTTCCCTCCCTCATGCCCGCAAAACACTCACGATTTATTCTCACGCTTTTTTGATCCGTTTTCCCGGGGGGGCAGATGATCGGTCAAACGCTTTCTAATCGGTATGACATCAGGGCGGAGTTGGGTCGCGGCGGAATGGGCGTCGTCTATCGGGCGCATGATCCGCTATTGAACCGCGAAGTCGCCGTCAAGCTTATTCCTCCAACACTGCTGAGCCCCGAAACGGAGCAACGCTTCCAGCGCGAAGCGCAGTTGGTGGCCCAGATGGATCATCCCGCGGTGGTGCCGATCTTCGACTTTGGCAAGCACGAAGGATCAATGTTCTTTGTCATGCCCGTCGTCCAGGGAACAAATCTGCGCAGTTTCCAACGCGAAGGCGCACTCACGCTTGGCGAGGTTATCGACATCGGGATTCAAGTTGCCGAAGCACTTGAATACAGCCACTCACGCGGCGTCATTCACCGTGATATCAAACCGGAGAACATCATGGTGGTGCGTGAGGATGGCGGCCGGGTCAGAGTTCGGATCATGGACTTTGGTCTCGCCCGAGGGGCTACCGAGAGTCGCATCACCAAAACCGGCACTATCGCCGGCACGCTCTCCTACATGAGCCCGGAGCAAGTGGCGGCGAGTGGTGTGGACCACCGTTCAGACATCTACTCCCTCGGTACTGTGCTGTACGAGTGTCTTACCGGCGAGCCGCCATTCTCAGGCGAGCTCCAGTCAATTCTCTATCGCATAGTTCATGAGATCCCCCAGCCACCGCGCTCATTGGGTGCCGACATCAATGAGGACCTCGAGGCCGTCATACTCACCTGCATAGCCAAGGATCCTGATAAGAGACCACAGCGCGCGAGTGAGGTCGCTGATTCTCTGCGGCGTTGCCAAACCCGACTGCACCAGAGCGATCTCGGCAAATCAGTGGTATTGACGAAGACTCTGATGCTGACGCGTGTGGCGCCCTCTCCGTTCATTGGCCGAGAGAAGGAACAAGCTGAGTTGCAAAAGCGACTCAATGCCGCCATCAGCGGGGAATGCCAATTTGTAGTGGTTTCCGGCGAGCCTGGCGTGGGCAAGACACGACTCCTTGACGAGATCGAGAACCTGGCGAAGGCCCGTAAACTGCTGGTCCTCCACGGCCGATCAATTGAGCAGGACGGTGCCTTTCCGTACCAGGGGTTTTGTGAAGCCATTCAGGAATACTTCCGACAAAAGGATACTGCCAGCTCTCCTGACAACATGATAGAACTGTCGGACGTTGCCCCTGATCTCGTGTCGCTGTTTCCCATGCTTACTGAGATCAGTGAGATTCGCGCTGCCGCGACTGGCGATTCAAAGTTGGTCCAGACTGGCGGATCGCTTGGCGGATCGCAGGGACCCGAAACCAGGACTCAGGTTTTTGAGCTGCTGGCGCGAACACTCACGCGCCTGGCGGCGGGAAAGCCGCTGATCCTCTTCCTCGAAGATCTACATGCGGCCGAAATATCCATCGAGGCTTTGCAATACATTGTTCGACGATTAGGACCGACACCCACACTGATCGTGGGTACCTACCGCACAAGCGAAGTAGACAGTCGCACGCATCCGCTGCTCCGCATGCTTGATAGCTTCCGCGGAGATCGCCGTTTTTCGGCAATCGCGCTCGGACCGTTCTCACCAGCGGAACATCGCCTGTTTCTCGAAACACTCATTGGCGGACCTAAACTAGCCGACAGTCTCGTGGAGAAACTCTATGAGGGAACTGAGGGCAACCCATTCTTCACGAAAGAGCTGGTCCGTTCGCTTCTCGATTCCGGCGGCATCTCAAAGGACCAAACAGGAGCCTGGAGTCTGGGTGCGGCCACGGATTTATCAACCGGTGATTTGCCGGCCACAATTCAACAGGCGGTTGAAAAACGTATCGAGCGCCTGCCTGAGGAATTGCGTGAGA
>JBGPWS010000187.1:0-9085 GCA_041492345.1 Pyrinomonadaceae bacterium
AACTCGTCGCCCGGCCACTTACCTTCCCTTCGTTCTTCAACCATCCGGCGCGCAGCCACAAAAGGCGGCTCATCTGATAGTCGGCTTCCATATTGGCGATCTTTTGTTTGACCAATTGATGATTCGCGATCTTGGTGCCGAAGGTTTCCCGTTCGTTCGCGTAGGCGACGGAGGCATCGCGTGAAGCGCGAATCACTCCCGTAGCGCCGGCGGCCACCGTAAATCTTCCCTGCTCAAGGGCGAACATCGCGATCTTGAAGCCCTCGCCTTCTTCTCCGACCAGGTTTTCTTTCGGGACGCGCACATCCTGCAAAGAAAAATATCCGGTGTTGCCGGCGCGTATGCCGAGCTTTCCATGAATCGTTCCCGAAGTGAATCCTTTCAGGCTCCGCTCAACGATAAAGCAGGACATGCCTGAGTGATCCCGTTGTCTCCGCTTCTCTTCATCCGTCCAGCAGAAAAACAGGAAGTTGTCGGCCGTCTCAGCCAGACTGATCCACATCTTCTCGCCGTTCAGAACATATTCATCGCCTTCGCGCCGCGCCGTTGAGCGCGCCGCCACCACGTCTGATCCCGCGCCCGGTTCGGTCAAACCGTAGGTCGCCAGCTTTTCGCCTTTCGCCTGCGGTACCAGATATTTTTGCTTCTGTGCTTCGGTGCCCCAGGTGTAGAGCGTCAGCGAATTCAATCCGGTGTGCACGGACATCGCCACGCGCAGGAAGGTGTCTACGGCTTCGAGCTCTTCGCAAACCAGCCCCAGCGAAATGTAATCAAAGCCCGCGCCGCCGTACTCTTCAGGAATACAGACGCCGAGCAAATTCAGCTCGGCCATCTTGGCAAACACTTCGCGATGGAACTCCTGCTTTTCGTCCCATTCTTTGATGTAAGGCGCGACTTCTCTTTGCGCAAACTCGCGCACAGTCTGCACCAGGGCTTCGTGGTCATCGGTAAGTTGAAGGTCAATCATCGGCGATACTTTAGCATAATCCGCAGATTACGCGGATTTCACCGATTTGGAAAAAACAAAGCGGCGATGTTCGAGACTGCGTGCTCCGAAATTCAGCAATAGTCCTACTTCATACTCAGTGGCTTTGAGGTAGTTGATTATCTGCGCCTCCTCGGTTCCGCTCATGCGCGCCAGAGCTTTTAACTCGACCACGACGGAGTCAAAACAAATGAAGTCGGCGCGGTAGCCGGTTTCAAGCAGTTGCCCTTGTGTAGTGGACTGGCAAACCTACTTCGCGGCGGAAAGGGATGTTTCGCGCGGTAAGTTCGATAGCAAACGCTTCCTGATATACGGGTTCGAGAAAGCCGCACCCGAGTTGTTTGTGCACTTCCATCGCAGCGCCAATGATTGCATAAGTCCTTGGATCGCGTTCCGCGAGGTCCTTCATTATCATTTGTTGTGATCGCTCTTGCCTCAGCCGTGAATTTCTTCCTTTCAAACTTGAAAATGATCGCACAGCTTACAAACTCTTGCACTTAGTTTTTTCTCTCTGTGTAATCTGCGCAATCTGTGGACATCACCTCCTTAGCAACCTCTTTCGCTTCGTCCAACGTTCCCACGCGTCCGTCCAACTGCATCTCGTAAACCGCGCGCGTGATTTCGCCGATGCGCGGACCGGGTTGTAGACCCATTTCCAGAAGATGGCGCCCCAGCAGAATTGGCGCCGGCGCCTTCGACTCAACTTCCAGCTCACGGGCGCGGGCGATGAACCATTCCTGCGCCTCGGCGTCGTACCACTTCTCACGCGGAACCCAATCGGCGTTGCGACCAAGCGAATCAGCTTTCGCTACGCGATACAAAAGATCGAGCTCGCATTTGCGCGCCAGGCGGCGAAAAGCCCCATCGCCAACTTCTGCGCGTTTCTTGAAATACTCACCCGGCTTCAAATGATCACGCACCAGCGCCACGACCTGCGCGCGCACGTCGTAACCATCAAGCGTGAAAATGTTGAGCCTGTCCAGAAAATTCAGTGTCGGCTCAACGCCCGCCTCTTCGTGTCCGCGCGAGCGCAAGCGACCATCAACGAATTCCGTCGTCGCGGGTTTGCCAAAGTCATGCGCCAACGCCGCCAGCATTACCGTGACTTGTTTAGGGTACGGCAGGTCGTCGATCAACTCGCGAGCACGATCGATGACCAAACGCGTATGCACGAACACGTCGCCTTCAGGATGCCATTCGGGATCCTGGGGCACGTCGATCAGCGCTTTGATCTCCGGGAAGAGTTGATCGAGCGCACCCAGCGCGTGCAGCCAACCCAACCCAATCGATGGCTGCCGCGAACGCAAGAGCAACTTTGCTATCTCGCTCCAGATTCTTTCCGCGGGCAAATCCGAAAGATCAATCGTTTGACAGAGGGCCGCGGTTTCCGGCTCGACCCTGAACTGGAATCGCGCGGCAAACTGCGCGGCGCGAAGTACTCGCAGGCTGTCCTCAGCAAAAGTATCGAACGAGACGGCACGCAGAATCCCGCGTTCAATGTCCGCTTGGCCGTGAAACGGATCGATGATCTCGGTCGTGATTGGATCCTGCAGAATGGCATTGATGGTGAAATCTCTTCGCGAAGCTGCTTCAGCGAAGGTCATCCCCGGATCGCCTTCGATGAAGAATGCGCGATGCCCACGCCCGGTCTTGCGTTCCCGGCGCGGCAGCGATACATCGAGATGAGCACCGAGTTTGTAAACCGTGAATGCCTCGCCAACGACGTTTACGGCGCCGAAGGCATCCAGCAGGTCCCGCAGTCGCGCCGGCTCGATACCGTAGATCTCAACGTCCCAATCCTTCGGCTGCTGGCCCATCAACTCGTCACGCACGCAACCGCCGACCAGCAGCGCGCGACCGCCTTCGCCGCGAACTGCTTCAGCCAGCTTCAACACTGTCTCAGGTATGTCCATCGCTGTCAGCATAAAGGCGGGCAGTAGCCCGCCTCTAAACAAATCTCAGTTGGCGTCGCTCGTCACCCGGTCACTTACGCCTCGTCACCAATTATCACGTTCGTTCCGCGTGTCGACGGCAAGCAGCTTATCACTTGCACGCGTTCGATTTTGGTCAGTTCTGAACCGGCCGCGTGCCAAAGCTTGACCCAGAACGTGCGGGTCTCGCCGTGAATCGCGAAGGTTGAACCGTCGTTCATCACGGCCACCGGCTCAGTCATCGTTCCGGCCCGCAACGCATCGAGTAACTCAGGGACATATGGCTTGAGCTTGTCGAACTGGACCAACACCGCGCTTTCCGCAACCTCGGCCGGAGGTAGATCCACCGGCTCACCGGATTCGAGTAGTAAGCGGAACTCAGTTTGGTGATCACGTTTTTTGAGTATGGCCATTAATGCAATCAAACCACAGCACCGCAGAAGTCTCAAATCGTAAGCGGCGGGTGCTGTCCGATTTCTTAGATCACGAGCGTTTAGAGTACCGACTTCAGTCGGGTCTTTCCTTTCAAAAGAACCCAACTAAAGTTGATGGTACTCTAAACAAGGGCGGCGCCGATTGCTTGACTGTCCCACGCCGGGCGCTTAATCTAGGGCCGCTTTGGGCGAGGGCCCAGGTTTTGAAGGATGATCAACCAGCGTAACAGCTATCGCTATTATTACTATTACGGTCCGCTCTCCGGTTGGAGGGACGGTCGGACGATGGGCTGTCGCGAGATGATCACCTAGCACTCGTAGACAAGATTCCCAGAAACCGGCCATCGGTCCTTCCAGGCGAAGGATTGGTGGCCGGTTTAGTTTTTGGAGTGCGCTGACTTGTCAGCGCTTTGAAAGCGGCGACAAGTCGCCGCACTCCAAAAAGGAGCAACTCATAATGACAACGGACAAAACAAAGCAACTGCTTTCCGACCACGTCGACATGCGCATGGTCGCGGTCGACACGGACGAACCCACCGCGGATCGCAACAGTATCGTGCAACTCGATCCTGATCATCCCGGCTTTCGGGATCTGGAATATCGCAAGCGCCGGAACCAGATTGCGCAGCTCGCTTTGGCGTATCAACCGGGACAGATAATTCCGGATGCGCCCTATACGTCAGGCGAACATGGAGTATGGCAAACGATCTGGACAGCGTTGCGGCCGGCGCAGCAACAGCACGCTTGCGCCGAATACATCAGTGCGCTAACGCGCTTGAGCTTCGCTTCCGATCGCATCCCACAGTTGCGCGAAGTTAACGAGAAGGTGATGGCAATCAGCGGCTTTCGGCTTGAACCGGTGGCCGGGTTGGTCCAGCCGCGGGTCTTTCTCGAGAATCTCGCCGACGGCGTCTTTCTCTGCACCCAATACATTCGGCATCACTCGACCCCTCTTTACACGCCCGAGCCGGACGTGGTCCACGAAATAGTCGGGCACGGAGTGACCCTGGCAAGTCCACGTCTGGCTGAACTCAATCGTCTCTTCGGAAAAGCCGTGCGGCAAACCAGATCCACGGACGCGCTCGAGAAACTCTCGCGCCTTTACTGGTTCACGATTGAGTTTGGCGTGCTACGTGAGGACGGCGTGGTGAAAGCGTTTGGCACCGGCCTGTTGTCCTCGGCCGGAGAGCTGGAAGAAATGCACGACGCTGAACTTCGGCCGTTCGATTTGGACGCAGCAACACGCGAGGATTACGACCCGACACACTTTCAGCCGGTCCTCTTTTGCGCGGATTCGTTTGAAGCGATGTATCAAGCGCTGCGGGAAGCTTTGATGAGTTGGTAGCAGCGCGGCTTTGCCGCCCGATGTGCGGAAAGGCTGTGCCTTTCCGGGACTCGACTCATGATCCCTTCGTGAGGCTCCGCCTCACAATCTTGAGGCGGAGCATCCAGAAAATCAGGAGATGCGTTGCCGGAAAGCCGAAGGCTTTCCGCACATCAAGCGGCAGAGCCGCAGACAGTCCGTTGCTTGACAGTCTTTTCAGGCCGCGCCTATAGTTTGCGTGCAGGTTATTTCGACATGACACGCAAGCTTTATTACTACTATTACTGGTGCGCCTGTACGTTTGCTTCTCCCGTGGGAGGAGCGTCCGGGCAAAACTTGCGTGCGTGTGAACGGGTGATCTAGTCAACACCACAAACAGTTTTAGAAAGCCGGCCGCGACTTCCCGAAAGACCGCGGCTGGTTTTGTTTTTGTACCAATGATTACTGAAGAAAAACTACATATCCCCTTTCAACCTCAGGGCCGCTCGCGCTCTCGCGATCTGGAATCACAGATCGGAAACACGCCGCTGCTGAGTTTGCATCGCGTCGCAAGGGGCTTGCCGGTGGGCGTGGAAGTCCTGGTTAAAGCCGAGCACCTGAATCCGGGTGGCTCGGTCAAAGACCGCGCGGCTCTGGCAATGATTCTTGATGGCGAAGGCAGCGATCGTCTTTACCCGGGCAAAGTAATTCTCGATGCCACCAGTGGCAATACGGGAATTGCCTATGCCATGATCGGCGCGGCCCGTGGATACGCTGTGACTATTTGCCTGCCGGCTAACGCCAGCGTCGAGCGCAAACGAATCCTGCAAGCCCTTGGAGCCGAGATCATCGAAACAGATCCAATGGAGGGTTCGGATGGCGCGCAACTCGTGGCCCGTGAAATGGCCACCGGCGACAGGGCAAAGTATTTCTACCCGGACCAGTATAATAATGACGCCAACTGGCGCGCTCACTACGACGGGACGGGGCGCGAAATCTGGGAACAGACTGAAGGACGCGTAACGCATTTTGTGGCGGGCCTCGGAACGTGCGGTACGTTCACCGGCGTAGGCCGCAGGTTGAAAGAACTCAATCTCGCGGTGCGAGCGATTTCAATGGAGCCGGATTCTCCGATACACGGACTTGAAGGGCTGAAGCACTTGCCAACCTCCAGGATGCCGGGCATTTTCGATCCGAAGCTGGCTGATGAAACCGTCGAAGTGGAAACCGAAGCAGCTCAGGCCATGACGCGCCGCCTGGCGCGCGAAGAAGGCTTGTTCGTCGGCGTAAGTTCGGGCGCAAACGTCGTCGCCGCGCTGGCGCTGGCGCGCGAGCTACCGCCGGACTCGGTAGTAGTAACTATTCTCTGTGACGGCGGCGAAAGATACTTGAGCGAACGCTTTTGGGCTGAGTGAAAGAGTCTGCGAAGATAAACGACCATGGCCGCTAAAGACAAGTTGGATATCACGACGCAGTTGGTTCACGCCGGCGAACGAACTGAACCACCTACCGGTCAGCCGATCTCTACGCCGATCTACGCCAGCGCGACTTTCACCTACGAATCGATGGAGGAGATCGATCAAGTCTTTGCGGGTGACAAGCCCGGCTACATCTACACGCGCTATGGCAATCCAACCGTCAATGCTTTTGAAGACGCGATTCGCACTGCGGAAGACGGTGCGACCGCGTGTGCTTATTCGTCCGGGATGGCGGCGCTGCATGCAGCCCTGTTCGCCTGTGAGTTATCGCCCGGCGCAACCGTTCTCGCCTCGCAGGATCTCTACGGCGCAACGACTAATCAGCTCCAAACAATCTTCGGTTCCTTCGGGATCAAAACCATTACGGCAGATTTCAGTGACCTTGAAGGCTTGCGCGCAAAAGCGACCGAGGCCAAGCCCCGCGTTCTCGTCGCTGAGACCATTTCGAATCCACTGCTCAAAGTTTGTGACATTGACGCCTGTGCTGAGATCGCGCACGCGGTTGGCGCCCGGCTGATCGTCGACAATACTTTTGCGTCGCCTTATTTGTGTCAGCCATTGAAACACGGCGCGGATATCGTCGTGCACAGTGCTACAAAATTTCTGAGCGGACACGCAGATGCGATGGGGGGCGTCGCAATCTCGCGTGACCAGGCCGACAGTATGGCTTTGATCGGGGTGATGAAACTTGTGGGTGGCGTGCTGAGTCCGTGGGAAGCGCACGAGATCCTGCGGGGGGTCAAGACACTGGCCGTACGCATGGACCGGCATTGTGAAAATGCGGCGACGTTGGCGGAGCATTTGCGAAACCATCCGCGCATCGGCCGGGTTTATTTTCCCGGATTCGCCGCGGCTGAGCAGCGCGATGTGGCGCAGCGAATTTTGCGCGCCGCGCATATGGGCGCCCTCGTTTCGATCGAATTGAAAGACCAGAGTCGGGAGACTGCTTTTCGTTTCATGGACGCGCTCAAGCTGTGTGTGCGGTCGACCAGTCTCGGCGATGTTTTCACCAGCGTGCTGCATCCGCCGACGGCTTCGCATCGAGATCTCTCGCCCGCGCGTCGTAAACAGCTCGGAATCACTGATGGTCTGGTTCGTATCTCAGTCGGCATTGAGAGCATCAACGATATCATCGCGGATATCGAGCAGGCTTTGGCGGCCTGAAATTTAGCCACAGAGTCACGGAGAAATTGAGAAAGAAGAATGCGTTGAAAACTGTGATTGATTTTGTCTCTGCGTCTCTGTACCTCAGTGGCGAATGATAAGAGGACGACCTTGCTAAGTCTTGAAGAGCAGCATTCGATCGACATTCGCCAACACGGCGAGCGCGACTATCCGTTTGAATGCTGCGGACTGATGTTGGGACGATTCGACAGCCATGGCTACAAGATCGTGGCCGAGACTTATCCGATTTCAAACGCCCGTGAGGAAGAAGCCAAACGCAACCGGTTTTTGATCCGGCCCGACGAATTAATGCGCGGTGAAAAATCCGCGCGCGAAAAAGGCCTGGATGTCGTCGGCTTCTATCATTCGCATCCGGACGATCGCGCGGTGCCGTCGAAATACGATCTGGATCATGCCTGGCCAACCTATTCGTATGTCGTCGTCGCGGTCGAGAAGGGCCAGGCGGTCGATTTAAGATCGTGGGAAATGGAACCTGATCGATCGCAGTTCAACGAGGAAGAGATTACTGATGCAGTAGGCAGTAGGCAGTAGGCAGTAGGCAGAAAGCAGCGGGCAGTCGCCCGATCCGAGCGCGGGGCAGTAGCCCGACCGTCAGGGAGGGCTTCAGCGATCGATACAAGGTCAACAAAAGGAAGAAAGCAATGCCAGTCACCATCACAATACCTACTCCGCTGCGACAGTTCGCAGCCGGACAATCAGAGATTGAAGTTGAGGCAACCACGGCGGGCGAGGCGTTGGACCAATTGACCTCGACTCACGCGGAATTGCGCCGGCACCTATTCAACGATCAGAACGCTCTGCGGAATTTCGTGAACGTGTACGTCAACGACGAGGACATTCGTCACACAGATGGCCCGAACACGCCCGTCAAAGAAGGCGACACGATTTTGATTGTGCCTTCGATCGCCGGCGGCTCGGCGGTTTTGGATGAACCCGCCAGCGGGCTCCTGCCGATGCTCTCGAACGAAGAAGTCGCGCGCTATAGCCGCCACCTGATCATGCCGGAAGTCGGTATGACCGGTCAGCGGAAATTGAAAGCCGCGAGCGTGTTAATGATCGGCACAGGCGGTTTGGGCGCTCCGGTGGGAATGTACCTGGCGGCCGCGGGCGTGGGACGACTCGGCCTGGTAGATTTCGACGTGGTCGATGCTTCGAACCTGCAGCGGCAAATCATTCATGGAACGAAAGACGTCGGCCGCCCAAAGATTGCCTCTGCCCGAGATCGAATCGAAGACATCAATCCACACGTTGAGATCGAAACTCACGAGACCAGACTGACCAGCGCTAACGCGATGAGTCTTTTCGTCAATTACGATGTGATCGTCGATGGCACTGACAATTTTCCGACACGATACCTGGTGAACGACGCCTGCGTGCTCGCCGGCAAACCCAACGTTTACGGATCAATTTTTCGTTTCGAAGGACAGGCCAGCGTCTTTTGGGCCGAGCGCGGCCCGTGCTATCGTTGCCTCTATCCTGAACCGCCGCCGCCGGGTTTGGTGCCGTCATGTGCCGAAGGCGGCGTGCTCGGCGTGCTGCCGGGAATCATCGGCGCGATCCAGGCCACGGAAACGATTAAGATCATCCTGGGTGCGCCGGACATCATGGTTAACCGGCTGCTGCTGTTCGACGCGTGGCGGATGCGTTTTCGGGAATTGAAGCTGCGGAAGAATCCGGATTGCCCGGTCTGCGGCGACAATCCGACGATCAAAGAGTTAATCGACTACGAAGAATTTTGCGGAATGACTCAACAACCACAGGCGGCCCAA
>JBGPWS010000171.1:0-9584 GCA_041492345.1 Pyrinomonadaceae bacterium
AAGTGGTGGCCAAACGGCGTCAGGAACGAAGCATTGTTCGCTTGAGCGCTAATCAAAGGACCCAACACTGGTTGTTGCTTACCAGCTTTATCGTCCTGGTGTTGAGCGGTTTCGCGCTGCAATATCCGGATTCGTGGCTGGCCTGGTCATTGGGTAGCAGCGAATTTCTGCGGCGGATAATCCATCGGGTGGCTGCCGTCGTGATGCTTCTGGTGGGAACCTATCACGTTCTTTACCTGGCCTTGTCTAAAGAAGGAAGACTATGGGTAAAGGACATGTTGCCCAAATTCAAGGACGTAAGAGACCTCATCGCGAATTTTGGGTACTATCTCGGAGTCAAAAACGAGAAGCCGAAGATCGCGCGGTTTGGGTACGCTGAGAAGGCGGAGTACTGGGCGGTTGTGTGGGGCACAATCATCATGGGTCTCACTGGCCTGATGATCTGGTACAAGATTGCCGTCTTCGGTTTCCTGCCGCGTTGGTGGATTGATATCGCGCTCGCGGTGCACTTTTACGAAGCAGTGCTGGCGACGCTGGCCATTATCGTCTGGCATTTTTATCAGGTGATTTTCGATCCGGACGTGTATCCGATTAACTTTGCTTTCATCGACGGGCGAGTGTCTGAAGAGTCGTATAAAGAAGAGCACGAGCTGGCTTACGAACAAATGAAGGAACAGAAAGAGGAAGTGGAAACTGAGGCGCCAACATTGGATGAAGGCCTGGGGGATTGAATGTGTTCTTTCTTAGGGCAACAACGTAGTTGACGCACCCCGGTGCTCCATTCAAGAGCGATTCTTTGACTGGAAGGCTGTGGAACGAAT
Source organism: Pyrinomonadaceae bacterium (assembly GCA_041492345.1). Taxonomy (GTDB): domain Bacteria; phylum Acidobacteriota; class Blastocatellia; order Pyrinomonadales; family Pyrinomonadaceae; genus UBA11740. The sequence goes on from JBGPWS010000171.1 coordinate 822, forward strand.
CGTCTGCTTGGACGTCTTATCCCTTTAGACAGAGGCGTTCTGCCCAGGGAGGTAAGCATGATGCTAATGAGAAGAATTTCTTTTTTCCTGGTTATATTAGGATTTGCTTTTGTGACACCTTTGACCTCTTACGGACAAGGCCAAACACCTCCGGAACCAGCAATTGCCCAACAACAACCGCTCTCAAAGGAACAAGAGCAAGAGAAGCTCAAACTTGAGAGCAAGGCAGTGACTTTGTTGGAACAGGTGGTCTCGGAAACTCCGGCCCTGAAACTTCCCGAAAACCGCATTCGAGTCCAGATCGCAGCTGGTGACATGCTCTGGGCGCGGGACCAGGCGCGTGCCCGCGGGTTGTTCAGCGATGCCGGGGCAGCGATTGCGCAGATGACATGGCAAGCAGATCGTGGGGATAGCGATGGGGCGGAGACAACGGCTCAGCTACGCCGCGAGCTGGTGCTTACAGCGGCGCTGCACGATGCGGACCTCGCGTTTCAACTGTTGAGCTCAACCCGACCGCAAGCGCGGACAAACAGCGCTGCGAATGACACCAGGATAGATTCCAGTTCCGACACAAGCCTCGATCAGAGCTTGCTCTCGATGATTGCCTCGACGGATCCAAAGGTGGCTTATAGAAAGGCCCTCGAGTCGCTCGACCGAGGTGAATACCCGGCAGGGGTCGGAAGTGTGCTCCGGCAGCTTCACTCGAAGGACAAGGAGGCGTTTGAAAAACTCTCGAAAAAACTGCTCAGCAAGTTGACGACAGATAATCTTATCGCCAGCGAAGAAGCTGGTAACGTCGCCGTCGATCTGCTTCGGCCGGGGCCTATCCCTGAAGATCCAACAGGGAGATCCACGAACACACATTCTTCAAACGCTTCAGGTCAGAATCAAGCTCTGGGCGAGTCTGCCTACCACGATCTCATGGACGCCGCGATTACTGCGGCGCTCACTGCGGTGCCAAACATCACGCCGCGAGCTCAGGATGCCATTACGTTCATGACTCGCGATGCCATTATGGTCATCGGTGACGACGCCCGCGCTGGTTTTTTTCTTCAACCTATCTCAGCAACTCAACCCAACGATGAGCGACAGGACAACACCCGAACGCTGTTGACAAAACTGCAACAGCTTTTGCCGCAGATCGATCAGTATTTGCCCGATCGCGCGCGGGCAATGCGCCAGAAGTTGACTGAACTCGGAATAAGCAACAATCAGATAACTTCAATAGACCTGGACCAGGGCACGAGCGAAAGCTTAATGACGGCGGCCAGGTTGGCGCCATTACGGATTCAATCACAGATCTATAAGCAAGCAGCGCAAAAAGCGATCGGTGAGGGTAACACGGAGCGCGCGCTCCAGATTGCCACCGATCATCTGGACGAGTCAGAGCGCAACGCAATCACTAAGCAGATCGAGCTCAAGAGGACGGCGATGGATGCGTCGCCTGATAAACTGGCAAAGATTCGGCAAAGGCTCGCGGCCTTGCCATCAGACTCAGCTCGGGTGGCGACGTTAATTGATCTGGCCATTGCGACGGAGAAGGACAATCCGAAGCTTGCCTTGACGTTTCTTGACGACGCCAGCAACATCGTAGGCAGGAGAGCAAGCAACTACCACGAGTTTGAAGATCAGCTCAAGGTTGCTGAGGCACTCGCTGCTCTTGATCCCAAACGGAGCTTTGAAATGCTTGAGTTGGGCATCGCTCATCTTAACGAGATTCTTGCGGCTGCGGCGGTGGTGAATGGCTTTGAAGCGGAGGTTTTTCGCGAAGGCGAACTGCCACTTCAAGGCGGTAGCGAACTCGGCAAGATGGTGGCACGTTATGGATGGGAGTTAGGGTCGCTGGCAAAACTCGACTTTGATCATGCAAGGATGACCGCAGACAAGTTTCAACTTCCCGAGTCAAGACTGTTGGCGAGACTGTTGATTGCGCAACGCGTCCTCGGCGGCCAACAGAACTCCTTCGACAACAAACTTCGCGATTCAAGCGTCCAGATTTTTTCGATAAGCGCGAGGTGATCCAGAGGTCAGTCAAGTATATTATTCCCCTAATTAGCCCCAGCATACGCGGCCGTGACTGAGGGCTAAGCGATTATCACGATTGGATCGGATCTCATCCTTGCGGTAGCCGGTGTGATTGTCTATTTTAGAGCAGAACAAGATGGGTGAGATCGAATCACTGGCTCCTAAAAGGCCGAGCCTCTTCCGCAACTACATCAGCTTTGTCGGGGCGGCGATCGTCATCGCCAGCCTGGCAAGTGATGTCCTCCTGTTTTTCATAGAGGTCACGTCAACTGTTGAGAATCCTTATGTTGGAATCCTCACTTATCTAATTATTCCCTCGGCCCTGATGTTCGGCCTGTTCGTGGTCGCGTTGGGCATGCTATTGGAACGGCGACGACGACGGCGAACTGCGCCCGACGCCATCACGGCTTACCCAAAGCTGGATCTGAACGACCCTCATGCTCGTCGGGCCTTTCTGGCTTTTCTCGTGGTCACGTTTTTCTTTATCTCAGCCAGCGCTTTCGGAAGCTATCGCGCGTTCGAATACACCGAGTCGGTGACCTTCTGTGGCCAGACTTGCCATACGCCGATGACGCCGGAATTCATGGCCTACCAGGCCGGCGCGCATGCGCGCGTGCGCTGTGTTGATTGTCATGTCGGATCCGGCGCCGGTTGGTACGCACGTTCAAAACTTTCCGGCGCTTATCAACTTTATGCAGTGACCTTCAACAAGTTTTCAAGGCCCATAACCACGCCTGTTCACAACCTCCGCCCGGCCCCGGAAACCTGCGAACAGTGTCACTGGCCCGAAAAGTTTTTTGGCGCGCAAATGAAAGTCTTCAATCGTTACGGCTATGACGAGCACAACACTCTGCGCCAAAGGCGAATGTTGATTAACGTCGGTGGGGGCAGTCCGACCACCGGGCTGAACATTGGCATCCACTGGCACATGAACATTGCAAATGAAGTTACCTACATCGCCACGGACGATCACCGGCAGGTAATTCCCTGGGTGCAAATCAAAGATCGAGACGGCAATGTCACTCAGTACTACGATCGCACCCGACCGCTGGCGCCGGAGCAGGTTGCCGCTGCCGTTAAGCGCCGGATGGACTGTGTCGATTGTCATAATCGTCCCGCGCACGTCTATCAGCCTCCGGATGTGGCCGTGGACCAGGCTTTCGTCGCCGGCAGGTTGGATCCTTCGATACCGTATCTCAAGCGAAAAGCTGTTGAAGTCCTGAGTGGCTCATACGAGACAACGCCGCAGGCGCTAACCTCAATTGACAAAGGCCTGAATGAGTTCTATCAAACGAACTACAAAGATGTGTACTCGCAGAAGCAGGCTGCGATCAAAGGTGCAGTCACGGAAATTCAGCGTATCTTTCAGACCTTCTTTTTTCCGGAGATGAAGACCGACTGGGAGACCCACCCAAACAACATCGGCCATCTGTATTTCTCAGGCTGCTTCCGCTGTCACGACGGCGAACACGTCAGCAATACTGGAAAAGTCATTACCAACAACTGCAATGTCTGCCACACCGTGATCTACGACTCGATGAATCCGGCCGCCTCAGTGAAGACCGGACCATTCGAACACCCGGTTGATCTGGGCTCGCTCGCCGACCACAAGTGCGACTATTGCCACAAAGCCAACAAGCCATTCCAACATCCTGTTAATCTTGGTGATATCTCGATGTTTCAGTGTGTCGAGTGTCATCAGAAGAAGTGAACGAAATCGGTGCAGTAGCCCGACTCCAGGGTCCCCGGCCGGGCAGCCCGGCTGGGGTGGGGCGGTAAGGAAGAGCTCTTGGCTGCTAACTCGTTAGGATTCCCCAACGCTGAGCAAAAACCCTCAAGCCAACCCCGCCGCTGAAGTGGACGTACCCGCTTTCTAAGAGCCCTGAACAACCAATCTCAAGTCGGCATACGAATTGCCGTCGTGGTCGTCAAGCAACGAACATCCAAGCCCGCCCCGGCCCAGGAAGCAGAGGCCGGCGTCTGATTCTTATGGGCGAACACAACGTCGAACAGGACTTTGATCGGAAGAAGGCACAAGCCTTTATGAAGGCTGTGCTGGACGATCTGCGCGCGCTCGCCTTCATGCTCGAGCATGGTTGCGTCGAAAGCGGCGTAACGCGAATTGGCGCTGAGCAGGAAATGTTCTTGATTGACAGCGACCTGCGGCCCGCGCCGCTTTCACTTGAGGTTCTTGAGCAGACCAAAGATCCCCGACTTACGACTGAGATCGCCAGATTCAATCTCGAGGCCAATCTCGATCCATTGCTTCTGACCGGTTCGTGTCTCAGTGAAATGGAGCAGGAGCTTAACGAACTTATTTCGTTGGTACGAAAAGAAGCCGGAGCGTTCGGCGCTGACGTGCTGCTTTCCGGAATTTTGCCCACGCTGCTGAAATCCGATCTGACGCTGGAAAATCTCACCCCAGACCCGCGCTACCTCGAGTTGGATCGGGGCGTGATTCGTTTGCGGGGCGGGCCATTCGCGATCCACATCAAAGGACTGGATGAACTAGAACTTACGCACGACAACATCATGATGGAATCGTGCAACACAAGTTTCCAGGTGCATTTTCAATCGAACGCAACTGAGTTCGTTTCGCACTACAACACGGCCCAGGCGATCACCGCTCCGGTGCTGGCCGCTGCGGTCAACTCTCCGGTCTTGTTTGGCCATCGGCTGTGGCAGGAAACACGTGTAGCGCTGTTTCAGCATTCCACCGATGCTCGATCTCGCCCTCAGCTTGCCCGCAGCCAACCAACCCGGGTTAGTTTTGGCGACAGTTGGCTTGAGCATTCAATCATTGCGCTCTTCCATGATCAGATTTCGCGCTTCCGGCCCATCATGATTACGCAGCCAGAGGAAGATCCATTCCAGGTCCTGGCGCGTGGCGAGATCCCGCTACTTTCGGCGCTGCGGATGCACAACGGCACGGTCTGGCGTTGGAACCGCGCCTGTTATGGAGTTACGGATGGCGTGGCCCATCTGCGGATCGAGAACAGGGCCTTGCCGGCCGGGCCAACTATTGTTGATGAGGTCGCCAATGCCGCATTCTTTGCCGGGCTGATGTTGTCGCTGCCACAGGAGTACGGCGACATCGCCAGGCGGATGAACTTTGACGACGCGAAATTGAATTTCTTCCGGGCTGCGCGGCATGGGCTCGATGCCCAGTTCAACTGGATCGACGGGCAAATTCACACGGCCTCGTCGCTCGTCCTCAACCACCTGTTGCCGCTGGCTCGCCAGGGGCTCAGTAACTCAAGAGTGGATGTCGTCGACGTGGATAAGTACCTCGGCATAATCGAAGAACGAGTGCGCAGCCGGCAGACGGGCGCGCATTGGATCGTGAAATCGCTCGAGGGGATGCAAGACGTTGGGGCGAAGGACATCAGCCATCGTAGGCTGACGGCCGCGATGCTGGCCTGCCAGAAGCAGGGAGAACCTGTTCATCGCTGGCCGCTGATCAAAGCGTCCGAGCCGGGTGATTGGGAGCAGGGCTTTCGAACGGTCGGCCAATTCATGTCGACGGACCTGTTCACGGTCCAGCCCGACGATCTAATCGATCTCGCGGCCAGCGTGATGGACTGGAGGCACATCAGACATGTGCCGGTCGAAAATGAAGCGGGGCGCCTCGTCGGATTGGTAACTCATCGCGGCCTGCTTCACCTCTTAACCAATAGGATTGGTGAGAGGGAGCTCGGCGTAATTACCGTGAAAGAGATCATGGTGCCTAATCCCTTGACCGTTTCACCGTCAACTCCGACGCTGGAAGCGATGGAGATGATGCGCGAACACAGCGTTGGCTGTCTGCCCGTGGTCGAGGGCGACCAGCTTGTGGGAATCGTCACCTCATACGATTTCCTTGAGGCCTCGGCCCGTCTGTTCCAGGAACATCTCGGGGGGACAACCGAATCTGCCGAATCTGTTAAAGCCCGCACGATGGCCCAAAGTGCTTGATAGGCGGCGTTTAGAGTACCAACTTCAGTTGGGCTTTTCTCAACGGAACAAAGACCCGACTGAAGTCGGTACTCTGAACACCCGTTGCGGAAAACCTCGCGGCATTGTGTGAATTCACGCACGGGCGCTCCGGCTTCGTCGCTGTCTCGCGGGAAAAACAGCCATGCCATCCCGGCATGAGCCTTGCTCCGGTGGGACTAAGACCGAGTCGAGATGGTTAATATCTCCGGAGGCAGCTATGGCGAAAGATGAGCGCGACATACTCGAGTTGCTTAAGAGTGAGCTCGACTTTATCGAGAAAGGTGGCTATGGGCGCTCAGTCAGGACGCCCTGGAAAGCTACCTCACCATTCCGCGATTCGCTGTCTTGCGTCAACTACGCGTTACCTGAGAAGGCCCATCCTTGTTCGGATTGCCATCTGATCGATTTCGTTCCGGCCGACAAGCGCAGCGAAGAACTTCCTTGCCACGCCATTCCGCTTAACGCCGCCGGCGACACGGTCGAAAGTCTTGAGCTTGAGGAGAATCAGACGAAGCTGGAGCAAGCTCTCAAACAATGGATGCGCGCAAAGATTAAAGAGCTCGAGACCGCGCGCCTTGCGGAGAAGCATTAGATCGACTGAAGGAGGTCACCAACATGACCGTCGCCTATATCATCGTCGCGGCGTTGGTTGCCGTGGCTGTCTACTTTGGAGTTCGATACTTCGTCAGAGCCGCCAGAAAGTTTGGGGGTTCGCAGGTCATTGTTTGCCCCGAGACAGGAAAGCAGGCGATGGTCGAGGTGGATACCCGCCGGGCCGCGCTAACCTCTCTGGTTGGGCAGACCGATATTCGTTTAGAGAGTTGCTGGCGCTGGCCCTTGAAGGAAAATTGCGGCCAGGAGTGCCTGCTGCAGCTTGATGTTGCTCCGGACGACTGCCTGGTGCGCAGCGTGCTTACCAGGTGGTACCGCGGCAAGAAGTGCGCTTTTTGCGAACGGTCGTTTGGGGAAATAGACTTGATCGATCACAAACCGGCTTTGTTTACTCCGGAAGGCATCACCGTCGAATGGGCGGAAGTTCCGATGTCGGCCGTGAACGAAGCGATGGCCACTTATCAACCCGTGTGCTGGAATTGCCATATCGCCCAGACATTTTACCACGAGCACCCCGACCTGGTGGTCGAACGTCCGGTGATGTAGCTTTTCGGGATACTCCGTCGTCCTCTATAATCATCCGGCCACTTCGAGATCGAAGGGCTGGGTGGAAATGAAAAGCGAGAAGAACGCCCTGAAAAATCAAAAGCATAGAATCCTCGTGGTCGACGACGAGAAGATGATTCGTTGGTCGCTGGGAGAGGCCCTGCGAGGTTGGGGCTATGAACCGGCCGAGGCCGAAACTGCCAACGCCGCCCTGGCCGCCTTTGATGCCGAGCCACCCTCTGCGGTGTTGCTCGACATTAACTTGCCCGACGGTTCGGGGCTTGACGTGCTGCGTAAGATTCGTCATCGACAGCCGGACGCGGTCGTAATAATGATTACCGCCAACGTGCTGGTTGACGAAACAATCGCCGCGCTGCGCGGCGGCGCGTACGATTTCATCGGCAAGCCGATCAACCTGGAAGAACTCCACGTCGCCATTCGCAACAGCATCGAAGCCAGCCACCTGCGTAAAGAAGTGACGCAGTTTCGCCGCGAGCGCGCTCAGCAGTTCAGCTTTGATCAGATCATCGGTCAGTCGCCGGCGATGCGCGAAATGTTGGCCATGGCCCGCAAGGTCGCGGAAAGCGAAGTCTCGTCAGTCCTGCTGCAGGGCGAATCCGGCACCGGCAAGGATCTGGTGGCCAAGGCCATTCACTACCAATCGAATCGCAACGACGGACCCTTCATCGCCATCAACTGCGCGGCAATTCCGGGCACGCTCATCGAAAGCGAACTCTTCGGTTATGAGAAGGGCGCGTTCACTGACGCAAAGGCCCGCAAAGAAGGAATGTTCGAACAGGCCGAAGGCGGCACGCTCCTGCTTGATGAGATCGGCGAGCTGGAACTGAGCCTGCAGGCAAAACTTTTACGCGTGCTTGAAGAAGGCGCATTCCGCCGCGTCGGCGGCCTGAAGGATATTCCTTTCGACGCGCGGATCATTGCGGCCTCAAATCGTGACTTAAGGAAAGAGAGCGAAGCGGGCCGCTTCCGGCTGGATCTTTACTACCGGCTATCGGTAATTCAGATCGACATTCCGTCCCTGCGCGAGCGTGGTGACGATGTGATTCAACTGGCCGAACACTACATCGAGTCGTTTGGCAAACGTCTTCGCAAGACCGTTCGGGGCATTGAGGACGACGTGGCTGAAGCATTCCGGCGCTATCACTGGCCGGGAAACGTGCGCGAGTTACGCAATGTGATTGAACGAGCGTTGATTCTGGAGGATGACGACGTCATCACGACGAAGTATGTGCCGCAGGGCGTAGTCGCCGGCCCGAACCAATCGATTTCCGAAGGCGACGGGTCCACCCATCATATGTTTCGCTTGCCACCGGCGGGCGCATCGCTTGAAGAAGTCGAGATGTCACTCGTGCGTCAGGCCATTGACCGCAGTGGCGGAAATCAAACCAGGGCCGCCGAGTTACTGGGCATCTCGCGCGACCAGCTTCGCTACCGGCTGAAGAAGTTGGAAGAAGCCAACGTCGCTGAAAGCCAAACGGTCTAAAGTCGCAGGCCGAATATCCGCACCAAGTTGACGGTGAAAAGCACATCCTCGAAAGGGAACGACCTACTGGGCTCTGATCTCGCGCTCCAGGAAACTCTCAA
>JBGPWS010000179.1:0-9306 GCA_041492345.1 Pyrinomonadaceae bacterium
AGCTAATGACCGAAGCTACGGTCGCAACATCGCAAACTTCTTCCGGCGTAATCGTGAAGCCTGAGTTGTCATCGCAGGACGGCAAAGCAGACACACTGATCTTGATGCGCAACCTCTGGAAGACCTACGACATGGGCGCAGAGAAAGTGCACGCGCTGCATGGCGTTTCATTCGAGGTGACCAGGGGCGACTATCTGGCCATTACCGGGCCGTCCGGGTCGGGCAAGTCGACGCTGATGAACCTGATCGGCTGTCTCGACACGCCGTCGCAGGGCGAATACTGGCTGAACGGGAAAAACGTTTCTGAGATGGACGACGACGAGCTGGCGCGAATTCGCAACCAGGAAGTCGGGTTTGTGTTTCAGACTTTCAATTTGCTGGCTCGGGCCACGGCCCTGCACAACGTTGAGCTGCCGCTGATCTACGGCGGAATTCCCGGAGCCAAGCGGCACGAGATGGCCAAACAAGCCCTCGCGGCGGTTGATCTCACCGATCGCATGATGCACCGCCCCAACGAACTTTCTGGTGGCCAGCGCCAACGGGTGGCGATCGCGCGCGCCCTGGTGAACCATCCATCGATTCTGCTGGCTGATGAACCTACCGGCGCGCTCGATACCGCAACCAGCTATGACATCATGAACTTATTCGGGAGACTGCACGAAGACGGCAACACCATTATCCTCGTCACGCACGAGCACGACATCGCGGCTCGCGCGCACCGCATCATCTCGATCCGCGATGGGCTGATCGAAAAAGACGAGCGCATCAAATAGGAGGCGCTGCGATGTCCCCCCGCAGCGACGCAAAACCGGAGACCCCTGGTTATGCCTTCGGCAAGCGCATTTCACTTCCCGCCAGAATCCGTTCGTTCCCAGCTTTTAGAGTCGCCGCGCTCTGGGAAGCCTTCCTGGTGGCCGCGGCCAGTCTGCGTCAAAACAAACTGCGTACGTCGCTGACCCTGGTTGGGATTATCGTCGGTGTTACGGCGGTGATTGCCGTGGTCACGATCATCAAGGGATTGGATCAGACCGTGGCTTCGACCTTCTCTTCACAGGGTTCGACGGTGTTCACGATCTCGAAGCGACCGCAGGTTATTACTTCGCGGGAAGACTTCATCAGATTCAACAAGCGGAAAGACGTCGTGCGCGAAGATGCCGAAGCGATTTTCAGATCTTGCCCGGCGTGCTGGCGCACGGGGATTGCGGCCAATAGCTTCGAGATTGCCAAGCACGGCGATCAGAAGTTTGAAGGCGTGCGCCTGCGCGCGGTCACGCCGGTGGCGATGTTCGACATTGACGGCGTGACGATCGATGTAGGTCGCACCTGGACTGAAAGTGAGAGTGCCGCCGCGCGCGAGGTTTGCGTCGTGGGTCCGGACATTGTGACCAATCTGTTCCCTGATGTGCCCATGGATCGCGCTATCGGCCAGGACATCTGGACTGGCGGCCACCGGTACACAATCATCGGCGTGCTGCAACCGCTGGGTAAGATCTTCGGCGCCTCGCGCGACAACATCATCTATATACCTTACGCGAATTTCGAAAAGAACTTTGGCGCCCACAATTCGCTGGTAGTGTTCGTGCAGACGGAAACAGCGCCGCAGCTCGAGCAGGCCGAGGACCAGGCCCGGGCCATCATGCGCAACCGGCGCGGCAAGACTTTTCGTGACGAAGACGACGGCTTTGCGCTCGAGACCCAGGATGTATTTCTGAACCTCTATAACAGCGCGACCTCGAATATCTATGTCGTGACGATTGGAGTTTCAGCGATCTCGCTGGTCGTGGGCGGCATCGTGGTAATGAACATCATGCTGGTCTCAGTGACCGAACGCACCAAAGAAATCGGCATTCGCAAAGCTGTGGGCGCGCGTCGGAAAGATATACTGACTCAGTTTCTGATTGAAGCTGTCACGGTTACGGCGATCGGAGGTGTGCTCGGGGTCTTGAGCGGCTTTGCTTTGGCCTGGCTGATTGCTCTGTTGATCGGTTTTCCTCTGCTGTTCAGTGTCTGGTCGGCCGTGCTTGGGGTTAGTATGTCTTCGCTGGTTGGCATTATCAGTGGTCTGTGGCCGGCGTGGCGGGCCGCGAAGTTGGATCCGATTGAGGCGCTGCGGTCTGAGTAAGCAATGAACTTTGTCGACATTAAAGAATCCGCTTACATGGCGCTCGACACCGTGCGCGCAAACAAGCTGCGCTCGCTGCTGACGATTCTGGGTGTCAGTGTGGGCGTGGTGACCGTCGTCTTTATGGTGTCGATCATTCAGGGATTGAATAAATCCTTTGCTGAACAGATCGAAGCGCTCGGTTCGAACTCGATCTGGGCGACGAAATTCGAGCCCAGCTTTGGCCATCAACCCAACTCGGAAGAATTGCATCGCAAGGAACTGACCCTGGAAGATGCCGACGCGATTCGCCGTGAAGCGCCTTCGGCGCTAAGCGTTTCGCCGCTCTATCGCAAGATTGCCGAAACGGTCCGCTATGAAGACAAGCAGAGCGACACGCCAATTTTGCTGGGCGTCACGCCGTATTACGAGTTCACCCAGTCGAGTTATGTCGGCCGCGGCCGCTTCATCAGCGATCTCGATGTCGAAGGGCGCTCAAATGTTTGCGTGGTCGGACAGGATCTGGTGCGCGCGCTGTTTCCGTTCACCGATCCTTTGGATAAAGAAGTGAAGATCGCCGGCCGTCCTTTTCGAGTGATCGGCGTAATGGAGCCGTTGGGGAACTTCCTCGGGCAATCACGCGATAATTCGATCTTCATTCCCATCAAGACGTTCGAAAAATATTATCCCGAGTTGCATTTCCCCGAGAGCATCTACGTCATCATTGTGCGGCCGGTGTCGCGCGCTTATGTGAAATCGGCGATTGATGAGATGACCGACATTCTGCGTCGACGCCGTCGCGTGGCGGCGGGCGCGCCCAGCACTTTCGGCATCTCGTCGCAGGACGCGCTGCTTGATATTTACAACCAGCTTACCGGCGCGACGTATCTGGTGCTGACCGCGATTTCGTTTGTGGCGCTGATGATTGGCGGCATCGGCGTGATGAACATCATGCTGGTTTCAGTTACCGAGCGGACCAAAGAGATCGGCTTGCGCAAAGCAGTCGGGGCGACGCGGAGCAATATTCTTTGGCAGTTCTTGATTGAAGCCGTGGTGCTGACGGGAATCGGCGGCCTGGTCGGGCTGGCCGTAGGAGAGTTGGCCAGTATTCTAATGAACAAGTACTCGCCGCTGCCCGCCTTTGTTCCTGCCTGGGCAATCGGCGTAGGTGTAGGCGTCTCAGCCGCCGTGGGGATCGTTTTCGGGTTGTGGCCCGCCTGGAAGGCGGCGCGGCTGGATCCAATTGAATCGCTGAGATATGAATGAACTTCGTACTTGGTGCTTTGTACTTAGTGTTTTGTTCTTCAGCCCAGGGCTAGTCTTAGAGACACCGATGCCCTGGTATTTAAGAGCCAGGCACAAAGCTCTAAGTACAAAGCATTAAGTACTGAAACTTTGTAACTAAACTCCCGCGTCAGACGTAATAAAACGCAGTGAAACTTCTCGAAATTCTCAAAGTTGCGGTGGCGGCAATCTGGGCGCACAAGTTGCGCTCGGCGCTGACGCTGCTGGGCATGATCGTCGGCGTCACGGCCTTTGTCACCGTGGTGTCCCTGATTCAGGGCTTTAACGTCTACATTGACGAAAAGATTGCCGGCATCGGCGCCAAATCATTTTCGGTGCAACGCTTCAACCCGTTCGAAGATTTCAAAGATACCGACACCATCGCAGCCGCCCAGCGCCGCAATAAAGAACTGACGCTCGATGATTACGAGTACTTGAAGGATCACGCTCAGTTGATCGGCAAGATTGGCGCCAAAGCGCGCGGTTCGCCGTCTCTGGTTAAGCGCAACGATCAAATTCTGGAAGATGTTTTCGTGATCGGCGCCACGGCAAATACTGCAGACATCGACAATCGCAATATCGCCGATGGACGCTTCTTCACTGATACCGAGAATGATGGCGCGGCGCGCGTGGCCTATATCGGCGCGGACATTGCCACCAAACTGTTCCCGGCCGGCAACGTCATCGGTGGAGAGATTGAAATTCGCGGACTGCCCTACAGGGTTATCGGAGTGGAGGAGGTAAAGGGAACTGTCTTCGGTATTCCGCTGGACAGCTTCATAGTCATTCCGCTGAAGACTTATGAGGTTAACTTTGGTCCGCTGATCCGGCAACGTTCGCTTTACTTTACCGCCACTTCGAAGACCGATGGCGGATTTGCCGACGCGGTCGAGGAAGCGAGATACCTAATGCGCGCGCGCCGCCACCTGGGCGCGAACGAGAAAGATAACTTCGGCATTGTGACGCCGGACTTAATCACCGGCTTGCGCGATCGGCTTTTCGGCACCATCTTTCTGGTGGCCATCGCTGTTCCGGGAATTGCATTGATTGTGGGCGCCATAGTGATCATGAATATCATGCTCGTGTCTGTAACTGAGCGAACCAAAGAGATCGGGCTGCGCAAATCCCTGGGAGCGCGCAAGGCCGACATACTGAAACAGTTCTTGGTGGAAGCCATAACGTTGGCCACGATCGGTGGAGCGGTTGGCATCTTCCTGGCGTGGGTGGTGGGCAAGATCGTTACCGCGACGTTCTTTCCGACTTACCTTTCGCTGCTGGCGATACTGGGCGCCCTGGCGGCGTCGGGCGGGGTTGGGGTCCTTTCCGGAATCGTGCCCGCGTGGAAAGCGGCGCGGTTGGATCCGATTGAGGCGTTGCGCGCCGATACCTAGTTTGTTTTTGGTGCTTTGAGCTTTGTACTTTGTTCTCTTGGTAGTCTTGAGTCTCTGTGCATGACGGATCAAAGTACAAAGTACAAAGTTCAAAGCACAGGATCGAAAGATCATGAAATTAATAAGAAACGACATTCTCGAAAACCTGTGGTTGGCTTTAGCCACGCTGCGCGCCAATAAGCTGCGTTCATTCCTGACGGTCATCGGCGTGATCATCGGCGTCGTCACCGTAATGCTGATCGCCTCGATTATCAGCGGGATCGACACATCGGTTACCAAAGAAGTCGAGTCATTCGGCACTCGCTCGATGTACATCAGCAAAGAAAACCCGGGCATTCACGTCGGCCGGCGTTCACGCGAAGAACGCATGCGCAAGCCTCTGACTTACGACGACGCAATTGCGCTCTCCAAACTGCCTACTGTTGAAATCGCCGTCCCTTTCATCGAAATCACGAACAACTTTTTTGGGCAGAAGATCCTGGTCAGCGGCGGTGGCAAGACTTCTGCCTCAGTAGCTCTGCAGGGGACGCTGCCGGATTTCGAAAAGGCAGGCACGCAATTCGTCGCTGAAGGCCGCTTTTTCTCACAGTTTGAAAACGATCAGAACCAAAATGTCTGCGTGGTCGGCTCGAAGGTGGCGGACGATTTCTTCCCGTTCGGCTCGCCCGTGGACAATACGATCAAGATCGGTTCGGAAGAGTATCGAGTGGTGGGCGTACTCCAGAAGCGCGAGCAGTTTTTGTTCAGCGGCGGCGGCGATGACCAGAATAATGTCATCTACCTGCCGTACAACGTCGCGCGCAAACTGAAACCCAACTCCGAAGACGTTTACCTGCTGGCCGTGGCCAGGCCGGGCATGATGCAGGAAGCCATGGACCAGGTCACCGACGCATTGCGCGTTCGTCGACAAGTCCCATTCGGCAACCCTGATAACTTTGGCATTGAAACCACCGAATCACTGATCAGTACTTTCCACTCAATCACCGGCGGTATTGCGATCGCCATGGTCGCGATCTCATCCGTGGGTTTGATGGTGGGCGGCATCGGCGTGATGAACATCATGCTGGTGTCGGTGACTGAGCGCACCCGCGAAATCGGCGTGCGCAAAGCCATCGGCGCGCGGCGTCGCGACATCCTCTGGCAATTCCTGATCGAAGCGATGACCCTGACGGGCTTTGGCGGTTTTATGGGATTGGCGATTGGTTGGCTGCTGACGCTGGTAGTGAAATTGATCATGCCGTCTTACGTGCCGCTGTGGGCCCCTCTGGCCGGTTTTATCGCCAGCGTGGGCATCGGCATGATCTTTGGATTGTGGCCCGCGTGGAAAGCCGCCCGACTCGATCCCATTGAATCGCTGAGATACGAGTAGGAAAAAGTGGCACAGACTTCAGTCTGTGGTTTAGCTCAACTTCAAACCACAGACTGAAGTCTGTGCCACTTTGCAGCTTGCGCCACAACTTACGACAGGAAACTCGGGAAGATTGCGGCGATCCCCATGCCGAACAATAGTCCCAACACCCACAGCGTAATCGCTACGCCCCAGCCCGCCGAAGAACTAACTTTATATCCTCCCTCGTGCAACCCTTTCGCCGTCAACCAAAGTCTATAGAACGAAAGGATCCCAATCGCGCTGGCCGTGACGTACAGCACCGGATGCTCCGCAGCCTTGAACAATATCCCCAGATTGTCGGTCACCAGAGTTTCCTGGCCGATCAGCGGGTGGATATCGTCAGGTGATTTGACGAAGAGGATTATGAAACTGATCACCCTCTGTACCACCAATACCGGGAAAGCTGCGAACGCGGTCACCGCATAGGCTTGCCAGAAATGCATGCGTCCGCCGAAGGCCAGGACGCCAAGAAGGAAAAGCGCCGCGATAAAAGCGACCCCGAAAAAGACGCCTACGATGGTCTTGACGACCTTTCCCACCTGGTAGGCCGTCGACTTTTCCTGTTCGACGCCTTGCTGCCTCGCCTGGGCCATCGCCTCGGGGGGTGGCTTAATAGGACTCTCCTCGAGCTTATCCATTGTGAAATTGATGATTCGCTCTGGAGTCAACCGATGATAGAACGCCGTTACGTAAGCCGCGTTCAGACACCCCATAATCAGAATTGCCGCCAGCCAATGCGGGTGCGCGCGCAAATTCCGAAACACGTTCGTCGGTTCGAAGAAGATTCCCGTCAGTCTCCCCACCGTTGACATAGGCGGGGGCGGGTCGGGCACGGATGGCAGCCGGGCAAAACTCAAGCCGAAGAACAGCACTCCCAGCGCGCAGACGGCCGCGCCGGTTCCGGTTCCGCCGGGAATAAAGCCGGCGATGCCCCCGATCAAGACTATGATTCCGAGAACGACCAAAGCGACGCCGGCCCAGAGGAGGTTGGCAGGTCGTTTGCGCTCAGGCTCGCCTTCGGCAGTTGGTGGTGGCGGTGGTTGAAATTCCTGATTCGGATCGCTCATGTGACTCTATCCTCCTGTTGAATGCCGAAGGACGGGGAGAGAATGCTTTTCCGTCCGGGATCACAGAAGCCCGCGCGTAAGCAGGGGCGTATTAAGGCTGTTAAGAAATATTGATACGGTCGTTTTGGTAGCAATGTTTCAGCTTCCCGGTCCACGTATCACGCTAGTGCGCCGCTGTTTCCGGCCGGGGCCGTAGCACTGGGCGCACTTTCGTAACCTTCGACACGGATGCAGGCGACTGTGTGCCCCAGCGAAATCTCACGCAACTCTGGATCGATCTGCGAGCATTCGTCAATAGCGATTGGACACCGAGTGCGAAAACGACACCCTGACGGCGGATTGCGCGACGTTGGGACATCGCCTTTCAAAATAACGCGGTCGCGCCGGACCTGTGGATCGGGAACCGGGATGGCCGAAAGCAACGCCTGGGTGTAGGGATGCAGTGGGCGCAGGTACAGCTCCGCAGCGCTGGCAATCTCGACGATACGACCCAAATACATCACGGCGACACGCGTCGAGATGTGCTCGACCACGGCGAGTCCGTGCGAGATGAAGAGATAAGTAAGACCAAATTCCTGTTGCAAGTCCTGCAGCAGATTAACTACCTGGGCCTGGACTGAAACATCGAGGGCCGAGACCGGCTCGTCTGCGACGATCAATTTCGGATTCAGCGCCAGCGCGCGCGCCACGCCGATGCGTTGCAACTGTCCGCCTGAGAATTCGTGGCTATAGCGTTTCATAAAGTCCGCGTCGAGACCGACTTTCGTTAGCAACCAAGCCACGCGCTCGCGCTGCTGCGATCGATTGCCGATTTTGTGAATGACCAGAGGCTCGGCGACGATGTCGCCAACTTTCATCCGCGGATTCAGCGAGGCGTTCGGATCCTGAAAAATGATCTGCATCTCGCGACGCAACTGGCGCAGTTCGCTCTTGCCCATCGCCGTAACCTCGCGACCTTCGAACTGGATGTCGCCCCGGGTGGGCTCGATCAGACGCAGGAGGCAACGACCGGCAGTGGATTTGCCGCAGCCCGATTCGCCGACCAGCCCGAGCGTTTCGCCGCGCAGGATCTCGAACGAGACACCATCGACGGCGCGCCAGACATCATCGCTGTCTTCGACAGGAAAATGCTTCACCAGTCCGCTGACGCGGACGAGTTCGTCTTTGTGGTTTTCGGTGTGTGGCGTCATATCGACATAGATATATAGGACCGATACGTCCTATAGGACCTATATTAAGGTTGCAGTCGCCGTCGCCGGATCACACAACACGCATCTCACCTGCACGCCGGGCATAACATCGTAAAGCGGAATCTCGCCCTCCCGGCATCGGGGCATCCGGTAGGTGCAACGGGGTTCAAAGTGACAACCCGGCGGCAGAGCGGTTGGCTTTGGCACCGTGCCCTCGATCGTCTGCAAACGTTCTGCTTTGGCGACGTCTTTCGCCGTCAGCCGGGGCACTGATCGCAACAGGCCTTCGGTGTAGGGATGTTTCGGACGGGCGAACAATTCATCGACCGGCGATTCTTCGACGATCTTTCCCGTGTACATCACCGCCACGCGTTCGGCAACTTCCGCGACCACGCCGAGGTCATGCGTGATCAGCAGCACTGCAAGCTCGCGCGTTCCCCGCAGCTCGTTGAGGAGCTCAAGAATCTGTGCCTGAATCGTGACGTCCAGGGCCGTGGTCGGTTCGTCGGCGATCAGCACTTTCGGATCGCAGGCGAGGGCCATCGCGATCATTACTCGCTGTCGCATGCCGCCGGAAAGCTGATGTGGATAATCGTCAGCCCGCAGAGCGGGATCGGGTAGTGAAACTTCGCGCATGGCTTCAATCGCTCCGGCGCGCGCCTCTTTACGCGAAAGACCGCGATGCAAGCGCAGGGCCTCGGCAATCTGCTCCCCCACGGTAAAGACCGGGTTCAGCGACGTCATCGGATCCTGAAAGATCATCGCGATGTCATTGCCGCGGACGTCGCGCATCTCGGCGTTTGAAAGCTGCAACAGGTTCTTTCCTTCGAATAGGATCTCGCCGGCCACAATCTTTCCCGGCGGTGCGACCAGGCGCATGATC
>JBGPWS010000330.1:0-5050 GCA_041492345.1 Pyrinomonadaceae bacterium
GAATACGATAATGCGAAACAACTTGCCCGATCATCAGCGTCGATTCAGCATTGTGTTAAGAGAACTATTTTGCTAAAGAGATGATGTTTGCCGCGGGACTCAGAGAGCGCGGAAGCTCCCATACTGAAAAGGATTCGTCGTCGAGGCGCATACTACGCCAAAGCGAAAGGCTTTTCAATTCTGATTATTGCTGACTTATCGAAACTGCGTCCAAAGAAGAATTAGAAGCTAACGTCTACGATGCAAAATCTCTTGCATGCTATGAGAGGAGCAAAACTGTATGACTGGTAGAATCTGTAGAATCTCACTTGTCTTGATGCTCACGCTGACAAGCCTGACTCCGCTAACTTCGGTCTCGAGCAAGACGCCGGAATACGATCTAATTATTCGCAATGGTCGCGTGATTGATGGCTCAGGCAGACCAGCTTTCAATGCGGACCTCGCCATAAAAGGCGATCACATTGCGGGCATTGGCAATCTGCGCGGCGCACAGGCCCGGCGAGTCATCGACGCCCGCGGGCAGATAGTTGCGCCCGGCTTCATCGACATGCTTGGCCAGTCAGAGTCGTTTCTATTGATAGATCCGCGCGGTATGAGCAAAGTCATGATGGGGGTGACGACGGAGATCACCGGAGAAGGCGAATCAATCGCGCCCATCAACGAACGCCAAATCAAAGAGGCGGAAGATTTCAATCGCCGCTTCAACCTCACGATCGATTGGCGCACGCTGGGTGAGTATTTCAATCGCCTGGAAAAACAAGGCGCCGGCTTCAATCTTGGCACGTTCGTGGGCGCGACGCAGGTACGCGAGTATGTCATCGGCTATGACGATCGGCCGCCTACGCCGGCCGCGTTAGCGCAAATGAAAAAGCTCGTCGCCGATGCCATGGAGGACGGCGCGCTTGGAGTTTCGACTTCACTTCAATATGTGCCTGCGCGTTTTGCCAAGACGGATGAAATCGTCGAGCTGGCGAAAGTCGCGCATCAATATGGCGGGATCTACATTACACACCAGCGCAGCGAAGCAAACGCCATCGATGCATCCATGAAAGAAGTCTTCGAGATCGCCCGGCGCGCCCACATCCCCGTAGAGATCTGGCACCTGAAAACTGCTTACCAAAAGAACTGGGGCCGCATGCCGGAAATCCTGGGGCGCATCGCGGCCGCGCGTCGCAGCGGTTTGAAGATTACCGCCGATGTCTATCCTTACGTTGCCGGCAGCACGTCTCTGAGCGCTTGCCTGCCGCCGTGGGCGCTCGAGGGCGGAACCGATGCTATGGTGACGCGCTTGAAGGACACAAAAACTCGCGCGCGGCTAAGAAAGGAAATAAACACTGATTCCAAAACCTGGGAGAACATCTATCTCGGTAGCGGCGGCCCCAGCGGAATCATGATCGCTTCCGTAGTAAATCGCGATCTGGAGAGCTCGCAGGGCAAGAGATTGTCAGAGGTCGCCACGGCACAAAACAAAGACCCTTTGGATGCACTTTTTGATTTCATCATCGCGGACCACGGTCAGACGGGCGCGATCTTTTTCATGATGAAGGAAAGCGACATGCAGGCCGCTTTGAAATCGCCGTTCGTCAGCATCTGCACGGACAATGGCGCTCGGGCGACTGACGGACCCCTGGCCGGATCGAAATCGCATCCGCGCGGTTGGGGAACCTATCCACGAATTCTCGGAAAGTACGTACGTGATGAAAAGCTAATGCCGCTGGAATTTGCGATTCACAAGATGACGGGATTACCGGCGTCGAATGTTGGTTTGAAGAATCGCGGTCTGCTTCGCGAAGGCTATTTCGCGGACATCACGATCTTCGATCCAAAGACGGTGATTGATCGCGCGACCTTTGAAGAGCCGAATCAATATCCGGTCGGGATCAACTTTGTGATCGTCAACGGCGAGATCGAGGTAGATAACGGCCAACGCACGCCGGCGCTGACGGGACGAGTACTGCGCGGACCCGGATACAGCAGCCGCAGATAAACGCGGATTTACGCTGATAGAAAACCAACCCAGGCTCTTTATGATCCGCGTTCATCCGCGAGAATCCGCGGCTTATTTGATCTTTACAGAGAGTCGACGATCTTCCGGTACTCGTCTTCCGTAAACGCCGGCAGCGTCAGTGTCCGGACGTTGCCTGCTGCCCCGAGTGACAGGATCGCTTTGGCCGCGGTCTCGCCGTCAGGCGCTTCGATGACGCACACAAGATCGTACGGGCCCATCGTCAGATAAACGTCTTTCAGTTCGCAGCCCGCCTTCTTGAAGGCTTTTCTGCCGGCGTCGAGCCGCTTCGAACTGGCCTTGATTTTTCCCATGCCCTGCTCAGTCCAGTTGAGCAGAGTAATGAAACTTGGCATACGTGTTCTCCTTTGGAGTGCGGTGACTTGTCACCGCTTTTCTATGATCGGAATCACGCCCCTGCTCGCTAAGGCAGGAGGTCCTGACTAAACCTTAATGATGATGTTCTTCCGGTAAAGCAACCACATGAAAAATAGCCAGAGCAGAATGAAGGAAATTGCAAAGGCCAGCGAAGCTCTATTCGGTGCCAGCCATGATGCGTAGGCGTTGTTGTAGATCAAGCCTTGCAGCGATGGGCGGCTGTCATCCGAGCGCGAAATTTTGATCAGGCCCATCAGCCGCGCCATGACTCCTGTTCCCACGAACAAAGCAATCGCGTTCACGCCAAAGATCACGAACGGCTTCGTCCAACGCTGATAGCCTTTGATATCAATCAACCAGTAACACAAAGCGAGAAACTGCAACGCCAGTCCGCCAGTAAAGAAAACATACGAACTGGTCCACAGCGATTTGTTGATCGGAAACCAGGCGTTCCATGAATCAGTTCATCCACAGATTACGCAGATTACACAGATGAGAATGCAAATCCGCGTAATCTGTGTAATCTGTGTAATCTGCGGACCGCACTTGCTAACGGTTCGGTGCCGGCGCCGGCCGTCGCGTTCCCAACCCAAACTCCTCGGGGCTCGGCAGCGTCGAAGTCGTTTCGTACTTTCGCAGCGCTTCATCCATTGCGCGACTCTTCATGAGCCAGGTCGAAATCATCTGATCGTACCGAGCTGAAACACTGTCCAGCCAGTACGGCCGGTTCTCTGCCAGCCACTGCGCGCGGTAACCTTCCTTGAGGATTGAAAGTTCTTCCGCCATCTCGCGCAGGTTGTTGTAGATCGCGCCGGTGTAATAACGCAGCTTTCTGGTTTTGGCGCGATCACCGAGATTCAGATAAGCATCCCAATACTGATCGCTGAACTTTTGCATTACTTCCATGCGTCGCCCGAGATGATCGAATCGCTGCGCCGCAAACTTCATCGCCGCGATGGCGGAGTTGTTGCGTCGCGCGCGGCCTTCGTTTTTCGAGAGCGATTCTGCCGTTTCTTCCACCATCAGACGCATCTTCCGAGTTCGGTCAGCAAAGTTGCGAGCCTGATTCTGAAACTGGGTCGTGAACGGATCGCGCCAGAAAAGCTCGTCGGTGGTGCCCGCGCTGAGCAGAGTTCCTGCGCTGCCCAGCGAACGTTCAACCTTTACAAACTGATCGCCATCGTTGCGAAAGAACGCCCAATCGAAATCACGATCGAACTTATCGAGATCTACTGCGCCTTCCTGCCACGAAGCTGCCGCGCCCAGCACAATCGAGTACCAGGTGACTTCGAACAACGACTCGCCGTCATCATCCCACGTGGTATTCATCATTCCGATCGCGCCCGCCTTCTGGCCATCGCGCACAAAGTTCACGATGTTTTTCCGCGCGGCCTCAAGGTTCGGAAAAATCTGGTTCCAGTTCTGAGCACCCGGGCAGGCGAACTGCTCCAGACCTGCATCCTTGAACGGTCGGATGGAAGCTTCGAAATCATCGCGCGCGCCATACTGCCAGTTCATCACAATCATGTCCTTGGGAATGTTGCCGATCAGATCGGGATGGTGCAGCGCGATGTCTCCCCAGAACATCAGTCGACGATTGTAGGGTTTTAACACATCACGTACGCGATTGAGATGCTCGAAATAGATGGCGCCTACTCCGCGTGTTTTGGCTGCGTCCCGGCTCTGCCCTTCACCCAGCTCAAACGTTTCGTCCTCGCCGACATGAAAGAACTGACCCGGGAATAATTCGTTCAGCTCGCGGTACCAATCGGCGATGAGCTTGTAACTTCCTTCCTGCTGGGGCGAAAGCACGTCGCCGTAAGGCGTCTCAGCCAACTCAGCATACTTTTCCAGGCGCAGTGCCTTGTGCAGGTGGCCGAAAGTTTGTTGTTCGGGAACCAGCTCCACATGATAGCGCCGCGCGTACGCGACCAGTTCGCGAATCTCAGCCGGCGTTAAGGATCCTCCAGCCGGGCCGATCAGCGGATGCGACTCGCTCGCGAACGTGTGCTCCATATAAAAGGAGTGCATGTTGAGCTTAAAGAAAGCTTCGGTGCGAATTTGGCGTTTGATGTAATCGACGGTCGGGACCGGGCCGCGGCTGATGTCGTCGGAAACGGCGCGCCAGCGCATGGTGGGCCAGTCGACGATCTTGACGCCGGGAATGAACGCGCCGGCGCCTTCACCGCGCACCAGTTGCTTGAGCGTCTGTAGTCCATAGAAAGTTCCAGTGGATGTTTTTCCGGCCACGACCACTTCGTTCAGGCTGACGGCGACAATATATCCTTCGTCAGTTAACTTCTGTCCCAGGTCCACACCAACTCGTTTGAGAGCTTGTTGAACTCTCGGCAAATCGATCTGGCCGATTAGGATTTCACGCCGCGCGCTGTTTCCGCCCAGTCTTAAACTCACGCCCGCCGACTGTTTCACATCGTCGACAAAGTCCTGGGCGGCGAAACGATCTTCGACTGATTTGCCATCGGCGAGGACGATGCGAGCTTCCCGACCAATCACAAACGTCGCTTCGCTGACGTGGATTTGTTTTGGCGCTGGAATGATTTGGACGTTCGGCGACTGCGCTTCGGCCCGCCCAAAAGCGGACGCCAACACGCAGACAATTGCCGCACTCAGGATTAAGGTTCGTGCTAGAGTTGTTGTCATCGGTCA
>JBGPWS010000057.1:0-16557 GCA_041492345.1 Pyrinomonadaceae bacterium
CTTTCCGCACATCCGGCGGCAAAGCCGCAAGAACATTTGATAATGCGCTTCGTTTTCAGCAAACTTTTCTACGCACTCCTCGCCGTGGGCTTCGTCCCGCTCTCGCTCTCCTGGGGCCGGCCAATGCTGCGCTGGGTCGCGTTCACCTATGACCTCGCGCTAATCGCGTTCGCGATCTTCGACGCCACGAATAGCAAGTTGCCGGCGAGAGTGCGCATCGAGCGGCATTTTGGCGGCCGCTTCGCCGTCGGCGCCGAAACAGAAGTGCGGGTTGAGATCGCCAACCACCTGCCGCGCGACATTTCACTGGTTATCAAAGACGAATATCCGCCGCAGATGCAGCCCTCCGGCGTACGCGAAGCTCGGCTGGACGTTGATGCCCAAACCAGCGCGGCCCTGGTTTACGGTTTGACTCCGCCCAAACGAGGCCGCTTCGAATTCGGGCTGGTGGCCGTCCGTTATCTTTCGCGTTGGCGGCTGGTGTGGACTCAAACGCGCATGGGCACGCCGGTCGCCGTCAAGGTTTACCCCAACATGCGACGCGCGCGCGAAGCCGAGTTGAGAGCGTTGGGCGCGCGTTCGTTTGTCGCGGCGAGGCGCAAGTCGCAGTGGCGTGGTGAAGGACGCGATTTTGAATCACTGCGTGATTATGTTCGCGGCGACGAGATGCGCCACATCTCCTGGACTGCCACCGCGCGGCGCGGGAAGCTGGTGACGCGCCAATATCAGATGGAGCGCGACCAGACAATTCTGATCGCCCTCGACGCCGGGCGCCTGATGACCGCCCGCATCGAGAACGAAACGAAGCTGGACTCGGCCGTGCACGCCGCCCTGGCGCTGATGTCCGCCGCCGCGCGCGCCGGTGACAATGCGGGGCTGCTGGTTTTTGGCCGCCGCGTCCAGGCTTACCTGCCACCGAAACGCGGCGCCGAGCATCTCGACGCCGCGCTGGAAGCTTTGCACGCGATAGAGCCGGAAATGATCGAACCCAGCTACTCGCGGGCTTTCGAATTTGTCGCCGCGAACAGCCGGCGGCGTTCTTTGGTCGTCGTCCTCACCGACCTGGTTGATGAAGAAGGCTCGCGCGAGTTGCTGGCCTCTTTGAAGCTGCTGCGCCCACGCCATCTTCCCCTGGTGGTCACGATTGCCGATCGAGATCTGAAGGCAGTGGTCCGGGAGACACCGCAGGACGAGCGCGAACTGTTCAAGCAATCCGTCGCCGAAGAGATTATCCATTTGCGCGAAGCGGCGCTGCGCCTGGTCGAGGCCCAGGGCGGGTTAGCTCTGGACGTCACGGCCGCAGTGTTAGCGCCAAAGTTGCTGGAGACGTATTTGAGAGTTAAGGAGCGCGGAATGCTTTAGAAAGTTTCGAGTTTTGGGTTTCGAGTTTGCGGCGACTGAGACAAATGTTCTTAACTCGAAACTCAAAACTCCGAACCCGAAACTGATTCGGGCTCGCGGCCCGCGAGCAGCAGATACGAATACAAAGCTATTCCCGTAATCGCGCCGATCCCTATTTTGATAATTGGACTAATAGGCTGGGGCGAAATAAAACCCTCGATGATTCCCGCCACCACCAGCAGCGGCACACAGCCGACAATCAACCTCACGGCTTCCATGCCTCGCGATTTGAGGGCATCGCCGCGCGAAAGATCGCCGGGCATCAAAAGCGCCGTGCCGATCAAAAGTCCCGCGCCCCCCGCGATAAAGATACACGACAGTTCGATCACTCCATGGCCGACTACGAAGCTCAGCAGATCGTTTCCGAAACCGGCCCGATAGGTGAGCGCTATGATCGCGCCGAACGACGCGCCGTTGTATGCGAGGACGTACAAAGTGCCGACGCCGAGCATCGCCCCCAGGGCAAACGCGTAAAAGGTGACGCGAATGTTATTGGTGAAAATTTGCGAAGAGCCGATCTGGTTGGCATCGTTCAAACGCTTCCACCAGTGCGTGCGATTATTGATTACCGTCTCGCGAAAGAACGGACTGATTCCCGCGAACTCAGAAAAGTCAGGATCGTGGCGCGTGCCAAAAAACGCTATCGAGCTGAACAAGAGAAAGACCCCGAATGCTGTGGCTGTGTAGCGCCAGGTGCGTCGAAACGACTGTGGAAAGTCCCGGGCAAAGAAACCCCGAATGCGCCGCCCGCCTTGCGCGTCGGCCCTGTAAATACGGCCATGAGCGCGAATTACCAGGCTGTTGAGGTAGTTAACCAGACGCGGGTCGCGCGATTCGGCGCGAGCAATTGCCAGGTCCGAAGCAGTCCGCCGGTAAATGCGGCCCAGCTCGCGCACTTCTTCCCGATGCAGGCGCCGCAGCGTCATGCGATCGAGGAGTTCCAGCAGTTCCTCGAGCCTTTGCCAGACGGTCTTGCGCTCCTTGATGAAACGATCGATAGGCATCACAGATTTCCGATTGCCGATTTCCGATTGCCGATTTAGAGTGCTCTCGCCGTTTGATCCGGTAGAATATCTCGGCCAATGGACCTAACTGATCAATCGGCAATCGAAAATCGAAAATCGGCAATGCTGGTTGAGTGTGTACCAAACTTCAGTGAAGGCCGCAAGGGTGAAACTGTCGAACGGATCGCGCGGGCGATCGAATCGGTCAAAGGCGCCACGGTATTGAATCGGCACCTGGACACCGATCACAACCGATCCGTGATCACCTTTGTCGCTGAACCTGAGCACGTAGTTGATGCCGCACTGCGCGCAGTCGCCACTGCTGCCGAGCTAATCGATTTGCGTGATCACACCGGAGAGCATCCGCGCATCGGCGCAACGGACGTCTTGCCATTTGTCCCGGTGAGCGGCGTCACGATGGATCAATGCGTCACGCTCGCCCACCACGCTGGTCAACGCATCTGGCAGGAACTCTCCATTCCGGTCTATTTTTATGAGCGCGCGGCGCTGCGGCCTGATCGCGTCAGACTGGAGAACGTGCGCGGCAAAGGTTTTAGACACTTACGTGAAGAGATCAAAACCAATCCCGATCGCGCGCCTGACGTGGGAGAACCGAAGCTGCACGAAAGCGCCGGGGCAATCGCAGTCGGCGCGCGTCCATTCCTGATTGCTTTCAATGTCAACCTTCGTACCAGGGATGTCTCGATCGCGCGACGAATTGCGCGCGCCGTGCGCGAGCGCGATGGAGGTCTCCCTTTCGTGAAAGCGCTCGGGTTTGAATTGCATTCTCGCGGGCTGGTTCAGGTCTCTATGAATCTGGTCGATTACGAACAAACGACCATCGCCCGCGCCTTTGCAGCCGTGCGCCATGAAGCTACTCGCCTGGGAGTAGAAATCTCCGGGGCCGAGATTGTTGGCCTGGTGCCCCGCGCGGCGCTCGACAGAACGGCTGCTTATTTTCCACTGCTGGAAAACTTCCGCGAAACATTGGTGCTGGAAACTCTACTTGACTCGATAGGGACCAGCTGGAAATAAGCCCCTTCCTCGTATCTGAGGGTCTCTTACAGATGGTCCGGAGGCTAGTCAAGGCGGCCCCCCCCCGGAAACTAGCGCTGGACAGGTAGCCCGCCTTTGTTTATTATTGTCGCCCCGCTCACGAGCGGTACTCTACTTTGGACTGGCCACCGCGGTCAGTTTTCCAGTTAGCCAACGGATCGCGTGCTGTTCGTCGCCACCCGCCCGGCGCCCGTGACGACCTCTCGACGATTCAATTTACGGAGGTTAGTTATGCTCAGAATGGGAAAGAATCCAAGCGAAGATAAGAGCCAGACCCAAACCGACGCTGACAGTTACTCAACCCGGAGTTATTCACCCTACCAAAGCAGCGAGACGCGACCGGCAACCGAGAACGCGGCGACCCCCAAGGCTTTGACGGAAAGCGAAACGATCGCGAGAGAGATCAAGGACGGCTCGCTTAGTGGTTTCGTTGGCAGCGGTACGGTCATTACCGGAGAAGCTTCTTTTAAATCGATGCTCCGCGTTGACGGCCGCTTCTCGGGCCGGATCACCTCGGGCACCGGCACCTTAATCGTGGGCGCGGGCGGCCAGGTCGACGCGAACGTCGAAGTTTCCGTCGCCACAATTCATGGAGTTGTGAACGGCGACATCATCGCCGGCCAGCGCATCGAGTTGGGCCGGGGCGCGAAACTGAATGGCAACATTCAGACGCCTTCGCTGGTGATCGAACAAGGCGCGGTCTTTGAAGGAAGCTGCAAGATGGTGCAAATGAAAACTGCTTCCGCGCCCAAAGTAGAGCGCAAAGAAAATGTGTTTGACGCGTCCAAGCTCGAGCCAGTCAAAGTTGACGCGCCAAAGAAGGCCGAGGACGGATCGAATAGCAAACCTGCCAGCGTAATTGCAGCGGCAAGCTAAACTCGTCATCGCGAACAATGAATCGCGTTGATTACTCCACTTTTCCAGAGGGCGGACTTCGCTGTCCGCCCTTCTTGTTTGTGTAACGCAAGCTGTAAGGGCACCCCGCTTGCGGCGCAAACTGACAGTTTGCGTTACATGAAATCACACCCGCCCACTGCCCGCGACAATTCCCTTGCCACGCGGTACAATTCACAAACTCAACGACTCAGATCATGCAAACCGGAAACTTCCGAAAGACGCTCTGCACTGGGCTTCTTATTATCGCGTCGATAACGACCGCGGCCGGTCAGAAAATATCTCGCGCAGACGCCACGGCGATTCCTACCAACACCCTGCTGCGCATTCTGCGGGCCGAAGACGAGCGGCGTTGGGATCTGAACGTGAGCGTCCTGTTAGGCGCCAAATACCCAATCACACGCAAGCGCGCCGCGCTCGCGTTGGGGCGCATCGGTGACGAGCGCGCTGTTCCAACACTGGTTGAGGTACTGCAGTCAGATAGCGACAGCGACGTGCGCCAGATGATCGCGTTTGCTCTCGGCGAGATCGAATCACCGTTGGGCGCGGATGCGCTCATCTCTGTCCTCAAGAACACGCGCGAATCGGGAGAGGTTCGGGCCCGGGCTGTCGAAGCACTGGGAAAGATTGGCGCGGTCTTGTTAAGTACGGCGGCCGTACCGGGCGATCAAACGTCGTTACCTAAGGCCGAAGACAAGCGGCTGACGAAGATCAAGGTGGCGATTCTCGACGCCCTGAAGTTTGAAGCGGGGCGGCGTGCGATGCCGTCTCGTACATCGATTCTGCTGGGGTTGACTGCTGCTTTGCGTGTCCGGCCTGAGGTCGCGGGTCCGGTTATTGTCCAATTCCTCGGCTACTCTGACCCCCGCATCGTCGCCGACGCCCTGAATACCATGGCGCGTCTGCGCTTGAAAGACGGCGGCGATCAAGTGCGGCAGTTGCTCGGAAATGGCGACGCGATTGTGCGCGCCAATGCTGCGCGAGTGATTGGCGCGGCGGAAGACAAGCAGGCCTTCGACGCTTTGCTCGGCCGCGCCCTGAATGATTACGACTTGCGCGTGCGCGTCAGCGCGATTAGGGCGCTGGGGAGTTTTAAAGATGCGCGGGCAGCGGATGAACTGCTGCGTCGGGGGGAAGCGCTACTAGTTTCCTTTTCGAGAGGTGCGAGGGATGTTGGCGCTCGACCAGTTGAGCAAAACGAACTATTGGAGATCGCAACCACGCTTGGGCGAGTTACCCCCTCGAATTCAAACGGCGCGGTGCGTGACTTCCTTCGCCGATTGGGTTCAGTCTTTAACAGGGGCGCCCCGGAAGTGGAAATCGCGCTGGCGCGTCTTGCGCCTTCTGAGTATTGGGCGGACGGAATCTTTCTTACGTTTATTGAACCTCAATTCATGAATGCATCTCTTCAGAAGAAGACTGGCCAAAAAACGATTGACTGGCGAACGATGTCGGCGCTCGCCCAGGGATTGAATGAGGCAGCGGCGCAATTGTCTAAGCAGTGGGAATCAGGGGCTACACTTCCAGACTCGATTGGCATGGCACGAGTAATGGGCCAAGGCCGAAACAAGATATTCCTGTATTACATAAGGAGAAAGAGACTGTCTCACGAGAATGCCCCGAACCTGGCGATACCGGATGTCCTTCGTGCTTTCTCAGCCTACAAGCCGGACGATAACACGCAGGTGCTGGATGAGTTCCTTAAGGATACCGATGTAATCGTTCGATCAACTGCAGCAGATTTATTGGGCGAGTTGAAACCTGACGAAACAAACACGCTGGCGCTCAGCGAAGCTTTGTCACTGGCGCTGCGTGACAAAGACTTAAACGATGCCGCACTCTCGATCCTCGACGCGCTGGCAAAGCAAAAGAGCGCAGCCGCAAACGACGCAATCAAAACCGCACTGGATTCGTCAGACCATCTGATTCGCCGTAGGGCCGTGGCGTTTTTGAAAGCGAACGGCGTTGATGATTTTTCAGATCGCATCGGCACGGTTAAGACGCGCAACACGGAAGCCGATTATCGTCGCGCCATCGCGCGCGTCGGCAGGAAAGTGACCGCAACGGTGGTGACCAGCAAGGGCGCGTTTACGATTGAGTTTCTGCCTGAAGAAGCCCCTTTCACGGTCGACAATTTTGTTCAGCTTGCCCGCAAGGGTTATTTCAATGGCCAGACGGTCCCGCGGGTCGTACCTAACTTTGTGATTCAGACCGGAGATCCGCGCGGCGATCAAAATGGCGGACCGGGTTATCAGATTCGCTGCGAGATTAACGAAGTTCCGTACGAACGTGGCGCGGTAGGCATGGCGCTTTCCGGCAAAGACACGGGCGGCTCGCAATGGTTCGTGACGCATTCACCACAGCCGCATCTCGACGGGGGATACACGGTCTTTGGTCGCGTGATTCGCGGCATGGATGTGGTTGATAATATCGCGCGCGGCGACACCATACTCAGGATGATAGTGAATGAGCGTTAAGGTTCAGCACAGAGGACACGGAGAAATCGGGAAGCTAACACAGCGGCCTTCCTCCCATCTTTTGTGCCTGCTTATCGGCGCGGCGATATTTTCTTTAGCTACTCCCGCGCGTCCGCAAACACGTCAGCCGCTCCCGCCGGAAAAGCGCACTCGCTATCAGATTCAGCTCGCGCTCGATTATGAAAATCGCACCTACACCGGAACTGAGCGCGTGCGCTGGGTGAATCGCGGCGACCACCCGACGTCGACCCTGTTCTTTCACCTGTACCCGAACGTCCGCATGCCCGGTTATGTGCCGCCAAATGAAAAGACCGGAACGGGACAGCCAATCTCAGATGAACCTCGGCTGGATATTTCTGAAGTTCGGACGGTGGGCAGCAACGCGCCTTTGCAATTTGCGCTTGACGATCAGGAAACGACGCTGCGAATCAATCTGCGCGATGCGATAGCGCCCAATGCGGCCGTCGAGATCGAACTCAAATTCCGTGGCAGCGTTCCCGAAATCGATCCCGAGGAAACGGGTCTGGTGGCGCACGTCGTGCAGCAGGTAAGCGCGGCCATTCGCAGTACGCGCGAGGTGCGTCGCGCCCGCGACACGAACTTTCGCTGCCGCGGTGTGATGATGCTGGGCGCGTCGTATCCGGTGCTCGCCGCGCGTGATGGTGACGATTGGTTTCGCAAAGTCGAGTCGAGCATCGGCGATCCCTTGACGACTGACGCGGCGGACTATGAAGTAACGATCGACGCGCCCCGAGAGGTCGCGATTTTCACGCCCGTCAAGGCCCGCGTCGTCTCTGAGAAGGAACCAACCAGTTCGAGTAGTTTCGCCGGCGAGAACCTGCGCGACTTTGCTATCGTCGCCGGCAGCAACCTGCGGGCTGAAGAGAGAGTGGTGGACGGCGTGACCATTCGCTCGATCTTCCGGCCTGACCACGAGGTCGCCGCACGCCGCGTACTGAACATTGCCGCCGATTCACTGGGCGTCTTTGTGGCGCGCTTCGGGCCCTTGCCAATGAAAACCGTCAGCATTGTCGATGCGCCGCTGGTCGCCACGCTTGGCAGCGCCGAGTTTGCCGGCTTGAACGCGATTGCCAGCTCCTTCTATTTGGATTTTGAATCGCCCACGATGCGCAACATGCCCGACCTGATTCGCGAGCAACGCACCGCCGTCGAAGACAGTCTGGAATGGACCGTAGCGCACGCCGTGGCCCATCAATGGTGGGGGGCCACGGTGGGCAACGATGCCGGGCGAGAGCCGGTGCTCGACGAAGCGTTAGCCAACTGGTCCGCGTTGCTCTATTACCGCGAGACTCACGGGGAGACACAGTTCAAAGCCGCACTGGATGAACAAGTCCGCGGGGTCTATACGCTGTATCGCACGTTCGGCGGTGACGACATGGAAGCCAGTCGATCCGCGCGAGAGTATCGCAATTCTTTTCAATATTCGGCGATCGTGGGCAGCAAAGGCGCCCTGATGTTCGAAGCTCTGCGCAAACTGCTCGGCGACGAGCGATTCTTTGCGGCGCTGCGGGATTACTACTCGGCGAACTCGCTTGAAGTTGCCGACATGGATGACCTGCGCGGAGCGTTCATCGCCGGCGCGCCCGTCGAACAAAGACGCGCCGTTAGTCGTACTTTCGATCGCTGGCTTTCGAGCAAGCGCGGCGATGAAGACATTGGTCCGCCGGATCCCAAGCTGGCCGCAGAGTTGGGCTTGCCGGCAAAGCTGAACACCAAGGGCGACCACAACATTTTCGCTGCGTTTGCCAAGGTCGGTAAGTTCTTCTGGCAGCAGATGACTCGGATTCGATAGCATTGCCGATTCCCGATTGCCAATTGCCGATTCAACAAACGGAAGATGCGTATGGTAAGAACCGATCCAAGATCTAATAAGGCTATCGATTACCGAGACCAAATCGGCAATCGGAAGTTGGTAATCGGAAATAGCTCGGTGCTGCGGCCGACGTCTGTTCAAATCGAGCGCGAGCTGGAAGTTCTCAGCCAGTTGATGGACAACCAGTTTCGCATACCTGTTCTGGGCTGGCGTTTCGGGCTGAATGCAATCATCGATCTCATCCCGGAGATTGGCGACGTCTCCACGACCATCATTGCGCTCTACGTACTGGTTTCCGCTGTGCGTTATCGCGTGCCGAAGGTCACTCTGCTGCGCATGGGCGTTAACATTGCGATTTATTTCGTCGTGGGCCTGATCCCGCTGGCGGGAGATCTGTTTGCCGCGTGGTGGAAACCTAACATCCGCAACCTGAGTCTCCTGCGGCGTCGCGCCACAGTATCTGCCGCAGAAGCCAAACGCGGACGAACCAGCGACTGGCTGTTCGTCGCTTTCATCGTGGGCGGGCTGCTGGCATTGCTTTTCGGTTCAATCGCATTAACGCTCTTCTTTTTCTGGTATGTCGCAACTCACATGCGTTTTGCGATGTGAAGTGATGTGGCACAGACTTCAGTCTGTGTTGTGACTCTGCGAAACCAATAATCACAGACTGAAGTCTGTGTTACATGGAATTACTCCCATGGAAACAGCAATCGCCGTCGAGAATTTAAAGAAGACCTACAAGCCAAAGACGCGGAAAGGTGTCGAGGTCAAAGCGGTCGACGACATTTCGTTTGAAGTTCCTCGCGGCGAATTCTTTGGCTTGCTCGGACCCAATGGCGCCGGTAAGACAACCACTATCGGAGTTCTCACGACGCGAGTGGTGCCGACCGGCGGGACCGCGCGCATTGAAGGCATTGATGTGGCGCGCAATCCCGTCGCGGTGAAGCGCCGCATCGGCGTTGTGCCTCAGGTCAACAATCTGGATCGTAGTCTGACCGCGCGCGAAATCCTGTTATTTCACGCTGAATACTTCGGCGTCGCGAAGCATACGCGCGAGTCCCAGGCGCAGCACTTCCTCGAACGATTTGAGCTGGCCGATCGCGCCGACGAAAAGGTCATCGGTTTTTCAGGCGGCATGGTCCAGCGTTTGAAAATAGCTCGCGCGTTGATGCACGATCCGGCGATTCTCTTTCTGGACGAACCGACGACCGGGCTGGATCCGCAGTCCCGCCACGCCATGTGGGATCTGCTCAGCGAGTTGAATGCCAAAGGGCAGACGATCCTGCTGACTACGCATTACATGGAAGAGGCGGATCAGCTTTGCGAGCGAGCTGCGATCATTGACCACGGCAAGTTGCTGGCCCTGGACTCGCCGGCGCAATTGAAGCGCAGCGTGCCCGGCGGCTATCTGATTGAGTTGGTGGCGCGCAGTGGGGTAACCGACTCTTTCGCCAATGCGTTGCGCGCACTGCCCGGAGTAGTGGACGTCAAGGAGGATCAGGATCGCGTGCGCATCTATGCCGACCGGGCTGAAGGATTGCTGGCTAACGCGATGCGGCTGGCAAGCGAGCAAGGCGTGATGGTCACTGACGCGCACGTCGCCGAACCGAGTCTGGAGAATTTGTTTCTGCACCTGACAGGACGAAGTCTCCGCGAGTAATTGTCTTCTGGATTGCACCGGCCGAGTAATGACTAGTCATCTCTCTGGACCTCAAACCGAAAGGGGACTTAAGTGAAACTATTCGTCTACGCGATTGTCATCATCTCTTTTCTGTCTGCCTCAGCAATTCAAGCGCAGCAGGCTAAGACTTCGTCCGGGGCCTATACGACTTTCATCGGAGACGAACCATTCGGTACTGAAAATTACACCTTGATCACGAACGCCGATGGCACTGCTCTGGCGCAGGCCGACGTCACCTGGGGCCAGAGTAAATTCAAAACCATTACCAGGACAGCGCGAAACACGCCGGTGGACTTCACGATGGAAGTTAATGGCGCGACGGTCCTGGTAGAGGAGTTTAGCGAAGGCCTTGTAAGAATAAAGCCCCAGGGTCAGCCGGCGTCAGAGGTAAAGGCCCACATCAGTGTGCTGTTCGAAAACGGCGCCTGGCATCAGTTCCTGTTCCTGTTTCCACAGTACGATGCCGCACGGGGCGGACAACAAAGCTTCAGTGCCTTCGTGCCTTCACAAGCTGTTCCATTCACCTTGAGTCTCGAGCACATTGACTCTCCGAGCTTCAAAGTCGGCTCGCAGCAGGTTGCCACTGAGCATTTTCGCGCGGGAACGAGTCTCGGGCTGGGATTCGAGATCTGGACGGACCCAGCACACGTACCACTATTCATTCATGTCGCTGCTCAAAGTCTAAAGGTCGTCCGTAAGGGATCAGAGGGCCTCGCCGACGTCATATCTCCGCCGCCACCAAAGCCAGTTACTTCGGTCAACGATCCCTATACAACCGAGGAAGTATCGTTTCAAAATGGCGAGCAGAAACTAGTGGGCACGTTGACCATTCCCAGGAAAGGCAATGCGCCCTTTCCCGGCCTGGTTATTATCAGCGGCTCAGGACCACAGGACCGCGACGGGAGTACTGTCGCGAATCTCTATCGCTTAATTGGAGAACGTCTTTCCGCCAACGGTGTCGCCGTGCTGCGGGTCGACGATCGCGGCGCCGGCAAGTCGCTGCCGGTCAAGGGAGGTTCTTATCGCGATTTAATCAACGACACAAAAGCCGCGTTTGAGTTCTTGTTCAACCGCCCGGAAATAGATCACAAAAAAATAGCGTTGGCCGGCCACAGCGAAGGCGCCGAAACTGCCCTGACGATTGCGACAGAAGATCCGCGCGTCGCGGCTATCATACTGCTGGCCGGAACCTCTCGTCCTGTTGACCGCGTACTTACCGAACAGACGCTTTACGCCCTCGCTCTCCAATCGCCCATTAATTCTTCGGACAAGACGCTATACCCGGCACTGGTAACGCGGCTGGAACAGATATTTAAAGAGGCTAGGTCAAAACCAAAGCCCGCTGACTCTGCCAATGATCAACTTGCCTGGTTTCGCGAGCACGCCGAGAGCGATCCGCTGGCGCTCGCGCGCCGCGTGCACGTGCCGGCCTTGATTCTGAATGGTGAGCGGGACATGCTCGTGCTGCCGTATCATGCTCTTGAATTGGCGCAGGCAATGGCCGACAGCGGAAACAAACAAGTGTTGCTGCGCATTTTTCCGAACCTGACGCATGTGTTCACCCCATCACAGCGGGAC
The DNA here is from genome assembly GCA_041492345.1 of Pyrinomonadaceae bacterium. GTDB lineage: Bacteria > Acidobacteriota > Blastocatellia > Pyrinomonadales > Pyrinomonadaceae > UBA11740. Next base: position 11,926 of record JBGPWS010000057.1, read on the forward strand.
AAGACTGTGACGGATGCTCAGGCGGGAGAGGTCAGCCCCGACGTTCTGGCACTCTTGCAAAGTTGGGCCACGAACGTTCTGGTGCGGGGAAAGGACGGCGGCGCAGTGCCCGAGAAGTAAGACCGGCAACGCGCGAGGGAGACGAATCATGACTGCGACCATGTTGGCCCTGCTTCATCGTGACCTGCGCGTCGCGCGACGCGAGCTGCAATACTTTCTGTTGCGCGTGGGCTTACAACCGCTGCTGTTCACTTTCATTTTCGGTTTCGTTATGCCACGTCTCGGTATTATTCAGCGCGGCTATACTGAGATGCTGCTGCCTGGAATTCTTGGCTTGAGCATGACGCTGTCGAGCATGCAGGCCGTGGCCTTGCCTCTGGTGATCGATTTCGGTTGGACGAAAGAGATCGAAGATCGCCTGCTGGCCCCGATTAGTATCTCCGGAGTGGCGATCGAAAAGATTCTGGTCGGCATCCTGCAAGCAATGATTGCGGGCCTCGTGGTTTTGCCGCTCGCGTGGCTGCTGATGGGGGTCCATTTGAGTTTGGGGCTCATCGACATGATCCAGCTTCTGCTGGTAGCCATCTTGAGTAGCTGGCTCTTTGCGGCCTTCGGGATGGTGGTAGCGACAATTGTCGAACCACAACAGATCGGTCTGGTGTTCAATGTGCTGCTGGCGCCGATGATCTTTTTCGGGTGCGCTTACTATCCGTGGGCGACGCTGCATGTCATTCCGTGGTTTCAGAGGGCCGTGCTCCTCAATCCACTGGTGTATGCCAACGAAGGCTTCCGTCTGGCGCTGACTCCACAAATGCCACACATGTCACCGTGGCTGGTTTACGGCGGGCTGCTGGGCTTTTCGTTGCTGTTCACCTGGTTGGGCCTGCGAAAGTTTGCAGGGCGTGCCGTTGATTGAAGTGCTTTTTTGCACAGTATATTGGCACTTTCGGCACTTCTTCGCTGGTCGTTTGCTTGCGGAACCCAACTACCTTTTGTTATAGTCGCGAGCGTTATCATCCGGAAAAATTGAAAGACACTGGCGATCCCAATGGGGGATTTGCCTCTACAAGAAAGGATTTTTTATGGGAAACGATCGTGACTATGGCGACAATATTTCGACGCGACTAACGTATTTTCTGGTCGGCGCCGGCATTGGCGCAGTGCTGGCTTTGTTGTTCGCCCCGAAATCGGGCGAAGAACTGCGCAACGACATTGCTGACGCAACCCGCAAGGGCATCGACAAATCGAAAGAAGCCGCGCAGCAGTTGGGAGTGAAGGCGACGGAATACTACGATACTACGCGAGCCAAGGCAGGCGAGTATTACGAAACCGCGCGTGAAACCGCGGGAGAGTATGTAGAAGCAACCCGCGAGAAGGCCACTGAGCTCTACGATACGGCCACGACCAAAGCGGGCGAAGTGGTTAAGGAGGCCCGCGATGTAGCGACGCGTCAGGCTGGTTCGATTTCGGCCGCGGTTGAAGCAGGAAAGAAAGCTTACGTGGAAGAAAAACGCAAGACTGAGCTTTCCGGCCGCACCGAAGCCGCGCCGACTTACAAGCCTGAAAAGGCGATGTAACCAAAGCTGTACTTAGTGCTTTGATCTTTGGCCTTTGCTTTCCGTCGACGCTGGTTCGCTCCAGTCAACGGACTTCTGAGGTGAAGACAAGCAAAGTACTAAGCACAAAGATCAAAGTTCATTCTTGAGATGAACGTACACGATCCACTATTCTGGCTGGTCATCATCACGGCGATCATAGCCTTGTCTTTCCTTATGATCGCTGCGGCGATGATCGCAATGGCCGTGTTCGTTAATCGCGCCGTCAAGTCGGTTAACCGACTCGAAGAGCGGCTTGAACCTTTGATGGCCCGGGCCACCACGCTCAGCGAACAGGGCACTGCCATCGCAGTTCAGGGCCGGCAGATAGCCGAGCAGTTCAACGTGATGTCGGGCCACCTGTCGACGGCCACGATGCACCTGGCTGAGTCCACGGCGCTTATCAAAGAAGAGGTGCGCGGCATCATGGCGCTGGCAGATGAAACCACTGAGATGGCGCATGCGAAAGTTCATATGGTCAGCCGCGCGATCGACACGACGCATGAACGCGTGATGGACACGACTGAGTTCATTCAGAGAAAAGTGATAGAGCCCGCCCGCGAATTGGCGGCGATTCTGGCCGGCCTGCGGCGCGGGTTGGAAGTCCTGGTGGCGCCGGCGCCGAGCCCTATTGACCGCAGTTACGGAGACGAGGAGATGTTTATCGGCTGAACCCGCAAACATCAAAGGCTTACCAGGCCCGAACCATCGTCTCAAGCGAGAGGGTGGTTCGGGCTTTTCTTGTCCGACAATTTCAGGAAGGTCTGATCAAGTTGGGAGTCTTTAAAGGCATCAACCACAGCCGCGGAGCGGCTGATCGCGGCCCCATTTATTGAGATTCGCTTTTGGTGAGCGAGCATTCTTGCTGTTACTATTTCGTTTTTGACACTTAACGCTTATGTCTACTGAAGCACCGACACTCGAACTGAAAAAGACCATCAACCTGCCGAAGACTAAGTTTGGGCAGAAAGCAAACCTGCCGCAAACCGAACCGGCCCGCCTGAAAAAGTGGGCCGAGATGGGTCTTTACGAACAGATTCGCCGCGCGCGCGCAGGGGCCACTAAGTTCATCCTGCACGACGGCCCGCCGTACGCGAATGCGGATATTCACCTGGGCACCGCGCTCAACAAAATTCTGAAAGACTTCATCGTCAAATCACGCACGATGATGGGCTTTGATGCGCCCTACGTGCCCGGCTATGACTGCCATGGTTTGCCGATCGAGTTGCACGTCGAGCGCAAACTTGGCGCAAAGAAAGCCACCATGCCGCCGCTGAGTATTCGTCGTGTCTGCCGCGAATTTGCCGCCGATGCTTTGAAGCGCCAAACTCGGGATTTTCAGCGCCTCGGAATCCTGGGCGAGTGGGACAATCCGTACAGCACGATGTCGGATCATTACGAGGCCGAGACGGCCCGAATGTTCGCGCGCTTTGTCGAACGCGGTTTTGTTTACAAAGGCGCGCGTCCCGTCTACTGGTGCATACACGATCAGACCGCCCTGGCGGAAGCCGAAGTCGAGTACAACCAACACACCAGCCCATCGGTTTATGTAAAGTTTCCGTTCTCCAGCGATCCTGCACAGATCGATCCGGCCTTGGCCGGCCGAAAAGTGTTTGCGCTGATCTGGACGACTACGCCCTGGACGCTGCCTGCGAACCTCGGCATTGCGGTGCATCCGGATTTCGACTATGTCGCGATAGAGAGTAACGCAAGCGGCGATGAAGTCTACATTGTCGCGGCTGAATTGATGGATGTTGTCGCCGCGAGGTGCAATCTCACCACGCCGAAAGTGCTGGCGCGCTTTCGCGGGGCCAAACTCGATCGCCTGGAATGCCGGCATCCCTGGATCGATCGTCCCTCGCTCTTGATGTTGGGCGAGCATGTCACGCTCGGCGGTGAAGCCGACGCGGAAACTGAACTCGATGTCAGCGAGGCTCGCGAAAAGAAAGCGACGGGCAAAGCGGGTACCGGCTGTGTGCACACTGCACCCGGTCACGGCCACGACGATTTTGTCCTCGGGAAAAGATACGGACTAGAAATCTATTGCCCGGTGGATCACTCTGGACGGTTCACCCCAGAAGTAGAGCATTTTGCCGGCCTGAACGTGTTTGACGCCAACCAGAAGATCGTTGAGTTCATGCGCGAGCGCGGCGTGCTCTTGTTTACTGAAAGCTACGACCATCGTTATCCGCACTGCTGGCGCTGCAAGAACCCGGTCATCTTTCGGGCCACGCCACAGTGGTTCATCGCGATGGACCGCGTGGGTTCAGGCGAAGTTGTCGAGAAAGACGACGATGGCCGCGACCTCTCTAACTTCACCAGCAACTTCACCGATGGAGAGATTCTGGACAACGCATCTTTGCGCGTGATGGCGCTGCGCGAAGTTGATGAGCGCGTGAAATGGATTCCCGCCTGGGGCCGGGAGCGCATGCGCAATATGCTCAAGGGCCGGCCCGACTGGTGTGTTTCTCGCCAGCGAGTCTGGGGCGTGCCGATTCCGGCGTTTTATTGTCAGCAATGCAGCCATGTTGTTGCTGACCCTGCGGTGATCCGGCATGTGGCCGACATCTTTGAGAAGGAATCAGCCGACGCCTGGTACAAGCGCGAAGCGAGCGAGCTGCTGCCGGAAGGTTTCAAGTGCCCGAAATGCGCAGCCACCGACTTTACGAAAGAGACTGACATCCTTGACGTTTGGTTCGACAGCGGCGCGTCATCGATCGCTGTATTGGAAAATCGCGAGAACTTGCGTTGGCCGGCAGACATTTATATGGAAGGCGGCGATCAATTTCGCGGCTGGTTCAATTCGTCGCTACTCGTCGGCCTTGCGGTTCACGATCGCGCGCCGTACGAAACGGTAATGACTTATGGCTGGGCCGTCGACGCGGAAGGAAGAGCCATGCACAAGTCTGCCGGCAATGCAGTCTCGCCGGATGAAGTCGTTCCGAAATTGGGCGCTGAGGTGCTCAGACTTTGGTGTGTGGCTTCGAACTATTTCGACGACTTGCGTTGTTCTGACGAAATCCTCCAGCGCGTCGCC
>JBGPWS010000123.1:0-11858 GCA_041492345.1 Pyrinomonadaceae bacterium
CACCAGATTCAAACACACCTCGCGGTTACCAATATTCAGCCGCGTCAATCCGCCTGGCCACCTGCGCAGATAGTGAATCAAATAATAGATGCCGTCGTACTTTGCCGTTTCACCCGTATGCGAATCGCCGCAAACTACCGCCGGTCGATGAATGGTGTTCGGCAGTTCCGACTTCAGCGCCTCGACATCGGTTTCCGCGAGGTACTTTGTTTCTTCATAATGATTGCGAAAACCTGCATCGTGGCTCAGCTCGGCTTCCATGATCAGGCCTTTGCGCTTGCCCGCCACGTAACAGGTCGAGACATAGTGGTATCGCTTCAGGTGTTCAATTGACCTGGCAAAGTTGTTGATGTTACGCGTGCCTTCGACATTGACGCGCCGGGCGATGTCTTCAGCTACCGCCAGGTCGTAGATCGCGGCGAGATGAAACACGACGGTGGTTTCCCGGCGCGCCCTTTCGAGTTCCGCCGCCGCAAGTCCCAGGCTGGGTTTAGTGATATCGCCTTCGACAATTGCAAGCCTCCCTGGGTCGACACCCGTTTCGGCGGCGATGTCTGCTGCTTCTGCTCGCGCCGCCGCCAGAAAGGCGGGCTGGGTCAACAGAATGAACCGCGCGCCTTCAGAAGCCAGGCGCTTCACCAGACGAGTGGCGATGAATCCCGGAAACCCGGTGACAAAGACTGTTTCGTTGAAAGCCATCTTGGAATTTAGAGTTCGACCTTTAACAGTCTGCTGAAAAACTCCCTCTCCCTTTGGGAGAGGGAATTTCTTTAGGGTGCCAATCACTGAAGCCAAGCTGACGCTTGAAAACTGCCGACCTCGCCCGCCCATGAACCAGATGATTGTCGCGACTAACTTCCCCTCAAGTATAATCCAATCGTTTTGATCCAACACGTTCCGGTCCACTCAAAAGCTGAAAGGCGTCGAACATGATTCCTAATCGAGTTTCCCAGCGAGTTTCATCGCGGCGAATTGCGCTCGCCTCTGTCGCGCTGCTGACAGTGATGCTGGCCGCCGGCCTCGCCACGTCAGGATTCAGATCGGCGGCCGCTCAGGAACAACGCGAGTGTCCAGTGCGCGTGACGCTCTTGCAGGTAAACGACGTCTATCAGTTCGCTCCGGTTGATGGCGGCACACGCGGCGGATTAGCGCGGATCCTGACCCTGCGAAAACAAATCATCAGCGAGTCGCCGCACACGCTCTTTTTTCTGGCTGGCGATACTCTCTCGCCTTCGATCGAGTCGAATACTTATAAAGGCAAGCAAATGATCGAAGCGTGGAACGCGGGCGGACTCGACTATGCGACGTTCGGCAATCACGAGTTTGACTTCGGGCCTGACGTACTGCGCGAACGAATGGGTGAATCGCATTTCAAGTGGCTGGCCGCAAACGTGATCGACAAAAAGACGGGGAAAATATTCGGCGATACGCCGGAGTTCGTCGTGCGCGAATTCGAAGGCGTGAAGATTGGAATCTTCGGCATCCTGCTGCAGGAGACATTACAAACGTCGCGGCCTGGGCCGGATGTCGACATCCTCGATCCTTGCGCTACCGCTGCGCGCGTGATTCCGAAAATCCACGCGGCCGGTGCGCAGGTAATCATTGCGCTCACTCACCTGTCGATGGGCGAAGATAAACGACTCGCGCGTTGCTCGGGCGTCGACCTGATCATTGGCGGCCACGAACACACGTTGCTGGAATCGATGTCCGGCCACGCGCCGATCTTCAAAATGACTTCAGACGCGCGCGAACTCGGCCGCATCGATCTCAACCTCTCAAAATCAACCGGCAAACTCGAGAGCATCGACTGGCAAGTCATTCCCGTGACCGACAAGATTAAGGACGATGCCGCTTTCGCGCCCCTTAATGAAAAGTATGGCCCGCTATTGAAGACTCTGGAACAACCAGTCGGACGCACCGAGGTTGAGTTGGATATCAAAAGCGCTGATGTGCGCACTCAGGAAACAAACATGGGCGATTTCATCGCCGATGCTTTTAGACAAGCCACGGGAGCCGATGTCGCATTGGTCAATGGCGGTTCGATTCGCGCCGATACAATCATCGAGCCGGGCGTTCTGACAAAGCGCGACGTACTCTCGATCCTGCCCTACAACAATCGCGTGGTGAAGTTGCAACTCACGGGCGCCGTGATTCGCGCGGCGTTCGAGCACGGAGTGGCCAGCATCGGAGTCGAAGCGCAACCCGGTCGCTTTCCCCAGGTCTCAGGCCTTCGTTATGAGTACGACACCAGGCGGAAACCCGGGGCCCGAATCACGAGTATCACCATCAATGGAAAATCGCTCGACGATCAGCGCACGTATACACTGGCGACTACCAGCTATGTCGCCATTGACGCGGGCGACGGCTATGACATGTTCCGTAACGCGCTGCTTGTCATTCGACCCGAACAAGCCCCGTCTGAGACGGACATTTTGCTGAAGGCCATCGCGTCTGCCCCGGCGATTGGGCCGAAGGCCGATGGCAGGATCAAGAGGGTTGATGCGGCAAAGGATCAGAATTCGTGTAATTAGGTCCGGGAAATGAAATTCCGGTCAAGACGCGTTAGAATCACGAGCTGGAGGATAAAGAATGAAGGACAAGATCCTTTTGGAGAAGACCGAGGAACGCTACAGCGTCTCGTGTCCGGGTCTGCCCGGATGTTGGTCGCAAGGTGAAACTGAAGACGAAGCAGTAGAGAACATTCAGGACGCCATTAGAGAGTATTTGGCGGCGACAGACGATCTTGTAAAGAACGCTAATGTGCGCGAAGTTTACGTAAGCATCTGACTAGTTCGTGACTTTTCGTGTGATTTGGTGGATCGTAGATCGTATTCCGCGCACAAGGATGATCCACGAAATCACACGAAACGGCACGAATCGAACTGACTGTAAAGTCAGTTGAGAGACATTAGGCAGAGTTGAAAAAATGACAGCGATTATTCGTGCACTGCTTCTCGCCGGTTTTTGCCTGCTTGCATTTCCTGTTAGCGCGCAAACACGGGCTGATGCAGACCTCGTCAACGAGATTTTCAAAATCAAAGCCATCGACAATCACGCGCATCCCCTGAAGTACGTAGCTCCGGGCGAGAAGCCTGATGACGAATTCGATGCGTTGCCGCTGGATGCAATCGTACCGTTTCCCTTGCCCGTTCGCTTAAGTCCAACCAATTTGGAATTCGTCCGCGCCTGGCACGATCTATATCGCTATTCACACGACGACATGAGCGAAGCGCACGTGCGTGAACTGATGGCGGCCAAACAACGCGTGCTGAGAGAGCGCGGCGATGCGTTCCCCGCGTGGATCCTGGATCAGCTCAACATCGAAACCATGTTCGCGAATCGAGTGGCGATGGGCCGGGGTTTGACCGCGCCGCGCTTTCGCTGGGTAGCGTTCGACGACGCGCTGATTTTTCCGCTCAACAACGAAGCCGCCAGGCGATCCAATCCGGATTATCGCGGCTTCTTTCCGGGCGAAGAGCGCCTGCTTAAACGTTATCTCGGCGACTTAGGGATACGCGCATTGCCACCGTCGCTTGATGAGTATCTGAAGAAGATCGTTACGCCGACACTCGCACGGCAAAAGCGAACCGGCGCCGTGGCGGTAAAGTTTGAGGCGGCATATTTACGCAAGCTCGACTTTGACGACGCGGATGAAGCTCGCGCCCGCGCGACTTACGCGCGCTTTGTTAGAGGCGGCGAGCCGCCGGCGAATGGCTACAAAGCGCTGCAGGATTTTCTTTTCTATTACATCGCGCGCGAGTCAGGTCGCCTGGGGATGGCCGTGCACATTCACTGCATCGAAGGCGCCGGCGGTTTCTATCGACAGAGCGGCAGCAATCCTTTGTTATTGGAATCAGTCTTCAACGATCCCACCTTGCGAAAGACCAACTTCGTGGTCGTGCATGGCGGCTATCCGTTTACAAAAGAAATGGGCTCGCTGATGAGCAAGCCGAATGTCTACGCCGACTTTTCCGCGCAGACTTTCTTTACCTATCCGCGCGAGCTGAGCGATATCCTGCGTAACTGGCTCGAGTTCTATCCGGACAAAATTCTGTTCGGCACTGACGCGTTTTCTTTCGGACCCGAAGTGGATTGGGGAGAGGTCGCCTGGCTTTCAAATACTACCGCTCGCCAGGCGCTCGCCCTAGCTTTGACGGGAATGATGAACGATGGCGAGATCTCGCGCGAGCGGGCGAGCGAGTTGGCGCGGATGGTGCTGCACGATAATGCTGTGCATCTGTATGGATTACATTGAGGTTGGCAGGCCTGTGACAAAACCATCAGCGCAATTGCCGGGAACTGCGCTGGTTGGTTTCTAAGTTGCGCTCAAGCCATTTTCACAGGCCGCCTCGCTCGACGTTCCACATCCGATCCAAGAAGAACTTCACTTAGTTGGTCTTGTAGAGGTTGCCGCCCTCGACAGTCCACAGTTTGCCATTCAACGTGGTCAGAATGGTGGTCTCACCGTAGCTGTCGCCCAGTTTGGTCTTGGTCCCATCCTTGTCAGTCTTGTAGAGGTTTCCAGATTTGTCGATCATCCAGATGAAGGTGCCCGTTCCTTCCATCGCGGAAATGTTGGCGAAGTCGCCCTCTTTGCCAATCTGCGACCACTTGAGAGTGTTTGGGTCGGTTTGATAGAGAGTGCCTTCTTCAATCGTCCATAGTTTTCCGCCCATCTCCGTCAAATGGGTAACGCCTTTAAAGCCGCCTTTGTCAATCAGAGTATCGTTTCCGCTCTTGTCGGTTTTCCAAAGCGAGCCGTCAGGTTCAACCGAATAGAGAATCCCGTTCAGGCCTACCACGTCAATCGTGCGAGCCCATCCTCCACCCTCGCCGGATCGTTCCCATTTTCCGGTAGCGGGATCCGTCTTGTAGAGAGTATCTCCTTCAACAGTCCAGAGCATATGGTCCATTCCTTCAATTAGCTTCAGGCGCTGAAACGATCCTTTTTCGCCAACCTGCGTGAAGTTTCCGGTGGCGGGATCGGTCTTGTAAAGAGAGCCATCCGCTTCGACGCTCCAAATGAAACCATCCATCCCGACCATATCGACGGTACTTTTCCAGTCGCCCTCTTTCCCGACCAGTTCCCACTTCCCGGTTACCGTGACATCGGCGCGTGGGCTGCTGGCTGAGCTTGAAGTAGTGCTGGCTGGACTGGTTGCTGGTGACGGTCCAGCCGGGGCCGTAGTCTTACTACCACAAGAACTGACAGCGATCATCAGTCCAATTAAGACAGTCGCAAACATAACCTTCCTGATCATTTGTTTTTCTCCTTGGATTTTAGTTGTTTCTGGTTTCCCCATGAGCCATATTCCGAAACGACGCGCTGCGCAGAAACGCTTTTGCACGCATAGCATAAGCACAAATAAAACTCAAAGCCCGTGACACCGCCGGATCATACGCCGGCGTTAAATTCCGTTGAGCGGTCTCGATATGAAGTCGTCGCTCGCTTCAGTTACTTGGGCCAGTCTTTTGATGTCTGCCGAACGTCAATCTGTTTTTCTTTAGAGACTTCACTGGTAAGCAACATAACTCTTCAACACTCTTACGAAGTCATTTGATATTTTCAAGCGGACGCTCTAAGCCACTATCTTGTGCCGCAGCGGGTCTGTTCGCCGTCGCAAGACCCGCGGATGAGTCTACGCTGCCAGGCAGAACCATTAATCTGCCTCCAAGCAACATTGCGATAGCCCAGATAAGTGGCCTCGGATTGCGCGTCATTTTCCTTCTCCTTCATCGATATCTCGACGGAGGATTCCTGTCAGTGCATGCTCTGGCCGACCACGCCAACTGAAATGGCATCACCATCGGAACGACGGTGACGCCGGCGATCGAGGCGTCTGACAAAAGTCCGGAGAGCTTATGGCGAATGGCCAACTAATTTGTTCGGTAGAGGCTTCCTCCCTCAACGGTCCAGAGTTTTCCATTCAACGAAGTCAGAATTGTAGTCTCGCCGTAATCGTCACCGAGCAGGGTCTTGGTCCCGTCCTTGTCAACCTTGTAAAGGTTTCCGGACTTGTCGATCATCCATATGAACGAGGTCGTTCCTTCCATCGCGGAAATCTTCGAAAATCCACCATCCTTACCAATTTGCTGCCACTTGAGCGTATTCGGATCTGTTTGGTAGAGAGTGCCCTTTTCAATCGTCCACAATTTTCCGCCCATCTCGGTCAAGTGAGACGCGCCCTTGAAATCACCTTTATCAAGCAGGGTGTTATTCCCGCTTTTGTCGGTTTTCCAGAGCGAACCATCGGGTTCAATCGAATAGAGAAACCCTCCCAACCCAACGAAATCAATGGTCTTGGACCATTCGCCTTCTTTTCCAACTTGCTCCCACTTACCCGTCTTTGGATCGTTTTTGTAGAGAGTTCCCGCCTCGATTGACCACAGCAGGTGGTCCATTCCTTCGAGGTTGGTCAGGTTCTCAAACGATCCCTTTTCTCCAACCTGGATGGATTTTCCGGTGGCAGGATCGGTCTTGTAAAGCGAACCATCCTTCTCCACACTCCACAGGAAGCCGTCCATGGCAACTATTTCAATTCTGTTTTTCCATTCCCCTTCTTTTCCGACCAGCTCCCATTTCCCAGTGACGGTTACATCATCCGAGCGTCTGGCCTGAGCGCGCGCCGAATTAAGAGAACTGAAAAAGCCGACACCAACGAGCAACCCCACCGACATCGACATAAGCATTGTTTTCCGCATACGGTTTCTCCCTACTCAATTTGAGATTTTAAGCGTTGCTAGGGCCTGCGTTCCGGACCGGAACTCGTTTTGATGCTGGCCAAAATACGCTCTATGAGAAAGAAAGTCAACGAAATGGTAGTTGGAAATGGTAGTTGGTCATTCATGGAGGTGAGCAGTCAAGCATCGGTGAACGAATGCCTGTCACTAACGGCGTCTGGCACGGATGGAACACTACCCATTTTCCGTTTGACTTTTCAATTGAACAAATATAGTGTTTGCGCCACCAAGTCGCGCGTTCATACCGCTAATTAACTAAACCTCGTAGGGAGCAAAAATGAAATCACGGCGAATTATTCTCAGGTCGCTTTTCTATACACTCGTCCTGGCGACGATCACCTTCGGCCTCCTCTTGACGCCGCGATCTACCGCGAATACTTCCGGTAATCCTTTCATTCAGGAACAGAAGGGTACGATCATCGCCCAACTCAAATATGATCCTGCCGTCCACGGCTACGGTTTTCGCAACTATGGCCGGGACCATGACAATGAAAATGATCTGAATGCCGGTAACCTTATTACGATCTTTGGGGCAGAGAATGTCTGCCAGGCCGGCACGACAGCTAGCGACTGCGTCTTGAATGAACCTGCCGAAGAATGGCTGGCGGAAGCGATTAAGCTCCTGGAAGGCGGGCACTGTGAGGGTTTGGCGGTCACCAGCTTACGGTTGTGGGAAGGGTTGCCGTTCGACGGCAAGACGGCTCCAGCTGACTGGCAATCAGGCGCGCATAAGGTTTCCGATCTCGAACACACGAACGCCATCTCAAACTACGTCGCCCACTATCATGTGTTGCAAAAACTTTCAGAGATCTCGGCTTTCAGAGCCGAAACCTGGAAGATGAAGCCATCCGTAATACTTCACATGCTGATCGATTCCATGAAGGATGACAGCAAAGACCACTACGTACTCAGTATCGGCATGCGCGAAGACGGTCGCTATACGCGCGGACATGCCATCGCTCCGTATGCGGTCGAAGACATGGGCGAAGGAATCTATCACCTGTATGTTTATGACAGTAATTATCCCGGCGACGCGAGCAAGGTCGTCATATTCGACACGAAAGAAGAGACGTGGCGCTATCACACTGCCGCGGATCCAACCAAGACTGCCAATGATTATGTCGGAGATGCCACCAGCCAAACGCTCGGCCTAAAGAGCCAGGCAGCCCGGGAACTGCCCGTGTACGGCTGTCCGTTTTGCCCGGACAGTAGCGAACGCGCCGCGTTGCATCATGTATCAGTAGTCAAGAAAACGAAAAAAGATCAGGTTGGTTTTGCGCTCGATGGCGAAGGCGAATATCTGATTACGGATCCAAACGGTAAGCGCATCGGCTACGATGTCGCTAAGAACCGTTTTGTGAATGAGATTCCCGATGCCGATGTCGTACCGATCGAAGGCGGGATGGGCAAGAACATACCTCCTGAATATCACCTTCCACACATTCAGTCGAGCAAGCCTTACACCATCAGCGTGGCCGGCAAATCCATCGACCACGAAGTCGACGCCGATCTGGACATGGAGGGTCCCGGATTCGTTGTGGGCTTCCAGGACATTCTCGTCGATCCGGGCGAGAACCTAACCATGACCATCAGCCCGAATGGCCGCGAACTCTCCTTCACGGCCAGTCAGGACGGCCAAACCCCGAAGATCTTCATCACGATTGCCACCGGTCACAAGGACCCGAGTTACTTCTTCGAAATTGGCGGCATTAAACTCAGCCCGGGGAAAACCGTGACCATGAAGCTCGATCTGGAAAAGCAAAAGCTGTTCTTCAAAGATAACGATGCGAAGAGGGACGCTTATGATGTGCTGGTGACCCGCGTCAATCCCGACGGCACCAAAAACTTTTACGAGCATCATGACCTCGAAATAGCTAAGAAGACCGACAATTACGAGATGGACTTCAGCAAATGGGACGGCAAGGGCGAAATGTGTTTCGAGGAGGACGATGAGGGCAACGGCTTCGATGACGATCCGTGCACTGAGTTACCAAATGACAAACCGAAGAAGCCGCCTGTCGTCAGGAATTATTTCCGATCTGATGGGCCAATCGCGGCAATGCTGGGAATTTAGCGCAATCACCATTAGCGCCGGCCCGGCGTCGTAACTGGGCCGCCACGACCCCTCGAGATGTTAAGATTCCGCTTCACATCAGTTCTGCTCGCGATCCTGGCTACCGGTTTCCTCTTGGCGAAGTTCTCGAATGCGACGACGCCTTGCTCAGAGAAATCGGGCATTGGCGTTTCTTCCGGGCAAGGCGTGTCTCAACCGTCACCTACTCCTGAAGAACTTGTCCGAACACCAGTAGGGAGTGCTGTTAAAGGAACTGTAGCGAAGACCGTTCAGATTTCTCTAAATGTAGATGCCGACGTTCTCATTGAAGGCTTTGATGGAAAGCGCATAGGTTTCGATTTCAAGAGCAAGAAGTTTGTCAACGAAATCCCCAGCGCCAGAGCGATTACCCAAGAGAGTTCTGCGACGTATGTGCTACCGTTCGACAACACCGGCAGACCCTACAGAATTTCGGTTTCCAGTAAATCGGTGTCGAGAGTAGATGCTGATTTCAACATGACTGGGCCGGGTTTTGTTGTCGGGTTTCGAGGGCTCCCTTTGACGCCGGGTGAGGTTCAGACGATGACCTTTGCCTCAAACGGTTTGCATCTTTCGTTTACCGCTAATCACGACGGACCAACACCGCAACTCTTCCTCACCGAACAATCCGGCCGAGCCAAACCGAGCTACAGATTTGAAGTCGCCTCATCCTTGCTTGAGGCGGGGAAGACGATCACGGTCGATCTGGATACAGACAAAGGCCGGCTCTACTTCAAGACCGACGATGTGAAGAAAGACAGCTTCACTGTGAAGATGAGGCGGACAAATCCCGGCGGCACTAGAGATATGTTTGCTCACAAGGACATTTCATTTGGCAAGAACAGCTATGCGATGGACTTTGGCCAGTGGGACGGAAAGGGTGAAATCTGTTTCTACGAGGTGTGCGACAGTTGTAAAAACAACCAATGCACGAAACTAAAGAACGAAAGCAGTGCGCAGTAGTGTACTCTCTTCAGCAATCAAATCAGTTGATCCCAACCTCAACCGGCGTCGCATCGTGCGAGACATAGCCTTCCGGCCAGTTGGAGATGTTCACGCCATAGAGCCAATCCGATTCCGGTGTCACCGCGAAGCGAATCGCGAGTGGCAATCCACGCGCGGCGCGCAGCCGTAGTGACAAGGAAGCGATCTTCCATTCCTGAATCAAAGGTGCTTTCGGATCTTCCACTGGAATTAAACGCGATCCGCAATCGGTTCCATTCACGAACAGCGTGACGCGCGTTTGAATCCAGGACGGCTTCGCGTCCACCGGCAGCACCGGTTGGAGGTGGGCCCGCACCACGATTCCCCCAACCCGGCGATGGTCTTTGCGCTCGGGCACGATGTACTCAAAATAACCTACTCCCGATCCCCAGATATAACCGTCACCGCCGCCGAGTTTTTCGAATCTGCCGCGCACGGCCATGTTCGGCCCGAAGCGGTACAGCAGTGTTCCGTCCGGCGGGAAGAAAACCTGCGGCTGCACAGCCTTATCGTTTTCGGCTCTGGCGAAAGCAAATTGTCGCGGCGCCAAATGTTTTCCCGGGTCTAGCAAAGCCGGCGGCGGTGAAGCATTGGCTAGCGAAGCAAACAAATGGGAAGCGCCGGTAATCTCCGCCAGCACGCCCGCATCACGCGGCGAAGAATAGGTCACACCGTAACCTCGCTGGGGATCCGGGGTGAGTATCCAGAACATTGCGCCGCTGGTGCCGGCGCGGGCCGCGGTCTCAAAATACGCGCGATACCACTCGACCTGTGTAGAGCCCTTGTACCCATCGCCGGACATACCGAACTCGCCAAGCACCAGGGGCTTCTTGATTGAGTACGCCGCGGCGACGCGATTGTCGATAAATTCGCCGAGCGCCTTGGGCGAGTCGACAAAACTGTCGGTGTCGTCGCGCGGATAATTGTGCACGTCGCAAAAGTCGATATTTGGCAGGGCGTGATCGATCAGCCATTCGCGCCGCTCGGCGGCTGAGCGATAGCCCCATTCGCCAGGTGCGATCAGATGATCGGGATCGAGTGACTTCAAATAGGTGCTCATCTCAGCCATCCACGCCCGGCGTTCGGCCCAACGTCCGGTCAGACATTGCGCTTCATTCATCAGCTCGTACCCAAAGATCGTCGGATCGTCGCGATACAGGATGCCGCTGATGCTGTTGCGCCGGGTGGCAATTTTCTCGACGTGCTCGCGATAAAGACGGCGGGCGGTCTCGTTCGAATAGAACAGCATAGCCTTTTCACTGTTGATGCCGAATGGATATTTGTCGTCGTCGGCTCCGTCAACGCCGGCCCAACGCAAGTACTGCGTCACGCCCCCGGTGTCCCGCCACCAGTTTGCCAGGCACAATTGCACGCGCAAACCATGGCGGCCTGCTTCGACCAGCACGCGATCGAGAAAGACCAACTCTTCTTCGTTCCATTTGTCGGGTTTCGATCGAAACGAATGGGTGCGAGGCCAATCATTGAGGTCGGCGATCGGCTTGACGTCGTTGGGTCCGCCTTCACCCGAGGCCCACACGCGCACGACTCTTATTCCTATCCGGGCCGCTTGGCGCAAAGTCTCAGGCATGCGGGCGCGATCATCGTCGCGATACATCAACGCCACGTTTGCTCCCACAAAACGAAAAGGCTTTCCGTCGATCACCAAACGCGGGCCGTCAGTCTGAACGAACGTGGGCCGACCACGGCGCCCGGCGCCGCGCCAGTTCGAAATCGCAAACAAAACTGCCGCGCCCGCAATCAACGCGAACGCGGCGAAAAGCAGTTGTTTTCTGGACATGAAAACCGAAAGGCGAAGCATCTGGCTTCGCAAAACTAGCGCGGGTTTGTCAGCCGCACAAAGCCCATGATGGCGCAAATGGCGCCCAGCAGCACAAAGATGTTAAAGAAGGTGAGAATCGCAAACACGGTCCTCAAATCTTTGATGATTAAGCCGAAAGCCAGCAACAGAAACTGGAGATGAAAGAGCAGCAGGCAAACTGACGCGAAGGAAAACCATCGGGCCGACGCGCCGAAAGCACGG
>JBGPWS010000025.1:0-22076 GCA_041492345.1 Pyrinomonadaceae bacterium
ATCCACCAGATTGGACCGGCCAGATGCTTCAGGTGACTCAGTATTCCGTTCTCACTGATGCCGATATAGTTGTAATAGACGAACGATGATATTCCCAACGCGAAGGTGACGCTGGTAGCCGAGGTCGGCGCCATGAACAGCGGGATTAGTCCCATCAGATTCGAAACCAGGATCAGCACTGCGAAAGTCATTACCACCGGAAAGTACTGCAATCCGTGCGGGCCGACGATGTCTTCAAGCATGCTGCGGACTGCAAGCACACCAACCTCGAGTGTCTGCTGTCCGTGTCCAGGTTCATCTTCGGAAAGTTTTCCTTTCAAGATCCAAATCAGAGCCAGGCTCAAAATGCAGGCGATGACAAACATCACCGTGTACCACGGGATCGCGTTCTCAGGTGTGTACGCGCCGAACGTGGCTTCGGGCGTCGAGCCGAACTTTGCCAAAAACTTCTGCCAGAACGGATACGTGTACTTCATCTCGAAGTTGTACGCCGCCTGACCAAAATATTCGTTGACGAGTCTTACTATGATCGGCACATGCTCAGCCTGTTCCGCAGCCTTCCCGGCTGGTTCTGAACTCAGCAGAAGAAACATCAAAGAGATTCCTCTCGACGAATAATCGCAAAATAGAACTGTCTAAAAGCTTCGACAAACAAGGCGGGCACGAACGAACATAACCCGGCAAACATAGCCGGCAGCGAAACCAGTCGTAACTCGTAAGCCGCGAACGCTGTCACCCCAACCACAAAATAACGAATGATGTAACGCGATATCTTGACGCGAGGTCGCTCTGTTTGTCCCACGTTGAAGACGGCCGCGATCGATGTTCGCAGCCAGTGATAGTTCAAAAGCGAAAGTGCGCCGCCAAGCATCAATCCGGCTGTGATCCGCCACGGCGCCAGCATCGTACTGGCTACGACAGCGAGCGCCACGCTCGCGATCATCGTGCGAAAGATACGCATTTCGAGCGCGCCATCGGCTCGCCCGGTGAACGCTTCACCGCTTACACTGTGGGCTATCTGACTCATGAATTAAGCGGAGGATTTTACACGGGAGGCTGGCGCATGTCGAGTTGGACGGGCACGCGTTTAGAGTACCAACTTTAGTTGGGTCCTTCTTGATATCAAAAACCCCGACTGAAGTCGGTACTCTTAACGCTCGTTAGGTTAAGTAGATCTTCCCTATCGCAACTGTCTCGGCGGCGGCGGCTTCTGTGAATCATCGGAGTGGTCCTTGGCTCCCGACTCGGAAAACATTTCCTTGATGCTGCCGACGGCCGAAAGCATGCTCGACGTTTCAACCGGCATGAAGATCACTTTGGCGTTGTTGCTCTTGGTCATGTCGCGCAGGCTTTCGATGTAGCGCGTCGTGATCAGATACTGCGCGGGATTGCCGTGCTCTTGCATTGCCTGGGCGACCTGGGTAATCGCCTGAGCCTCAGCTTCTGCCTGTCGCAACCGCGCCTGCGCCAGTCCTTCGGCCTGCAAAATGTTCGATTGCTTCTCGCCTTCTGAACGAGTCACAGCGGCTTGTTTCTCACCTTCAGCCCTCGTGATTGCAGCCTGACGTTCGCCTTCCGCCTGCAGAACCAGCGCACGGCGATTGCGCTCGGCAGTCATCTGCTTTTCCATCGTGACGCGCACGTCTTCCGGAGGATCTATGTTCTTGACGTCGACGCGCGTAACCTTCACGCCCCACTTGTCAGTGGCTTCATCGAGTATCAAACGCAGCTTCCCGTTTATCTGGTCGCGCTGTGAAAGAGTGTGATCCAGGTCCATGTCGCCCATCACGGCGCGCATGCCGGTGATGGTCAATTGGACGATACCGCCGACCAGATCGTTCATCTCGTAAACCGCCTTGATGGGATCGGTAACTTGCCAGTACACGACCGAGTCGACGTGAATCGTTACGTTGTCGCGAGTGATCACCGGCTGAGGTGGCAGGTCCAGGTACTGTTCGCGCAAATCGATCGAGGTGACG
The DNA here is from genome assembly GCA_041492345.1 of Pyrinomonadaceae bacterium. Classification (GTDB taxonomy): domain Bacteria; phylum Acidobacteriota; class Blastocatellia; order Pyrinomonadales; family Pyrinomonadaceae; genus UBA11740. Next base: position 1,980 of record JBGPWS010000025.1, read on the forward strand.
CCCCCGCGGGTGTTGGTCCAATAGACGGCGCGCGCCTTGTCGATGAACGGCACGAAGATGTTCAGGCCGCTTGAGGCGACGCGACTGAATCGGCCCAACCGCTCAACTAACATCACGGTTGCCTGCGGCACAATTTTAATCGTCTTGGCGGCGATAATCAGCAGCACTATGCCGATGAAGAAGAGAAAAAAGATTAGCAGAAAGGCGGCCACTCCCTCACTCTGCAACAGGATTATGAACGCGAACGGCATAACTCACCTCCGACAAAGCTGACTCGGAACTTGAGGCGCAACTATAACGAAAGCCGCGCAGTTCGACAAACCGTTCAGTTTGCCGTGGTGTTTGTACCACAGGCTGCTAGCCTGTGTTGTAGCCGCAAGGTACAGGCTGGCAGCCTGTACTACAAAACCTGTTTAGAGTCGGGCTAACGCCCGACCAAGCGGGCGGTAGCCCGCTTCTAAACCACTAAATCGACAAACTAAAGTTTGTGGGACAAAGCTGCCAGCCACCGAGGGCTTCTTCGATAACGGCAGCAGCCGCTAACGCGGTTTGTTCTTCGAAAGGCCGGCCGATAATCTGCACACCGATCGGCAAGCCCTCCGCGGAGCGTCCCGCGGGCACGACGACACTCGGTAGTCCGAACACGTTGAAAGTCTGCGAGTAACCAAAGGCGCGAAACACGCTGATAGATCGACCGTTGACTTCCACTCGCTGCGCGCCATGTTCGAACGCAGGCGTAGCTCCGACAGGCGCCAGAATCAAGGGCGTCGTTTTCATCCATCGCAGAAGGTCCTGACGCAAGTGCTCGCGCTCAAGCACAGCAGCCGCAACTTTTTCAGCCTTATTTATTTTGCCTTCAAGATTGGCTTCATCGTTAGGGTCGTGAAGAAAGGGTGAGACCTGCGGCCCGGCTTCGTCTTCCCTGCCCCTGTAAAACTCGCGGAGTTGCTCGGTCGCGGCACGCGCGAACAACTCGATCCAAAGCGCAGAGCCGCGCGATATGCCCGGGGGCTTTGCTTCATTGCCTTCGAGGCCGGCGTCGCCCAGAGCTTGCGCGGCGGCGACGACAGCATTGCGCGTTTCGTCTGTCACGGGCGCAATTCCATCGTCCGTGTACCACGCGACTCGCAATCCACGCAGCGCGGCCATTCCTTCCGCCAGCGAAGATGCGCGATCACTGGGACCAGATGGCGGGGGATCAGCAATCACTTTGAATAGCAGATCAAGGTCTGCGACTGTGCGAGCCATCGGTCCGATGCAAGCTCCAAGGGACAACAAGCCGGTAGCGCTCGGAGTGTGGCCATCCATCGGCACGCGCCCGGTCGTCGGTTTCAATCCCACGATGCCGCAGAAATGCGCGGGCACGCGAATCGATCCGGAAAGATCGCTGCCGATCCCCGCCGGAGAGAGACGTGCCGCGATCGCAGCTGCTTCGCCACCGCTCGAACCTCCCGGTGTTCGAGAGCGAGCATGGGGATTGTTCGTACGCCCAAAGAGTGGATTGTCCGTCTCATATGCAATCGCCATTTCTGGCGTATTGGTCTTGCCGAGAATGAGCGCACCCGCTGCCTTCAAACGGGACACTGCGGTCGCATCGCGATCAGGAATGCGATTCGCGCGGAGACGTGATCCGCTGGTCGTCCGCAAGCCCTCAGTGTCGATGGTGTCCTTCACGGTGAGCGGCACGCCGTGCAAAGGGCCAACCTCCTGGCCGCTCGTCAGGTCGGCCTCCGCGGCGCGAGCCTGAGCGACGGCATTATCGGCGAGCGTGACGATTGCGTTAAGCGACGAATTGACTCGCTCAATGCGTCTCAGATGCACCTCGACAACTTCGACCGGTGAAACTGTACGCGATCGAATCAACTGGGCGAGGTCAGTCGCGGATTTGGTTGTCAGCTCTTCAGACAGTCGCAATACCTCGATTAGTTCAGCGAGCAAAGCTCCGGAGGAGCAGAATGTTTATAGCATCTGGCAGATCAAAGAAAACTCCAGCTCCGTAGGCGCGCGATGTTGTGCCGCTCCTAAAGGAGCTTTGAAGAAGAGTCGAGCGTTGGAACTATAGACATTTCGCGCCTAACGGCGCTTGGAGCATGTCCTCCTGTTCCCGAACTGGCAATGGAGGATCCTCCCAGAGCACTTCTTGACACTCTCGCAAGCGCGCAATTAGACTCGCCTTCTCTTAAATATGTAGCGCAAGTTGTTAACTTGCGCAGTCATTTCATACCAACAAGGGCAAGTTAGCAACTTGCCCTACAACAAAGGATCGGACTAATGGGAGCACGAAAGAAAATCACTGTAGTAGGCGCGGGAAACGTCGGCGCGACTGCCGCGCACTGGCTGGCGGCAAAAGAATTGGGCGACATTGTCCTGGTGGATATCATCGAAGGCGTACCGCAAGGCAAGGCCCTGGATTTGGCCGAAGCCGCGCCGGTCGAGGGCTTTGACGTACGTTTGATCGGGACCAATAGCTACGAAGAGACCGCCGGCTCCGATATCGCAATTATCACCGCGGGATTGGCGCGCAAGCCCGGCATGAGTCGCGACGATCTGCTGCGCACCAACGCAGACATCGTCGGAAAAGTCGTGGACGAGATCGTCAAGCGTTCGCCGGACTCGATCCTGATCATTGTTTCGAATCCGCTCGACGCGATGTGCCAGGTCGCATTGCGGCGTTCGGGTTTTCCAAAGCATCGCGTCATCGGGATGGCGGGCGTGCTTGATTCCGCGCGCATGCGTTGCTTTCTCGCGGAAGCGCTGGATGTTTCAGTTGAAAATGTGACTGCGTTCGTGCTCGGAGGCCACGGCGACACGATGGTGCCGCTCCCGCGCTACTCAACCTGCGCGGGGATTCCGATTACCGAGTTGCTTTCAAAGGAACAGATCGACGCGATCGTGAAGCGCACCGCCGGCGGCGGCGCCGAAATCGTGAACCTGCTGAAAACAGGATCGGCTTATTACGCGCCGTCTGCTGCCGCGGTTGAAATGACTGAATCGATTTTGAAAGACAAGAAGAAGATTCTGCCGTGCTGTGCTTATCTCGAAGGAGAGTACGGCGTTAATGGTCTCTACGTCGGTGTGCCCTGCAAACTTGGCGCGCGCGGATTGGAACAGGTAATCGAGATTACGTTGACTGCGGAAGAAAGAATCGCTTTGCAGAAGAGCGCAGCCGCCGTGCAGGAACTCGTGGACATCCTGGGAATCTAGCAGGCAGCGCAAGCCGCTAAATTATATTAGGCGCGAGCCGGCATGCGGATTACACTGAAGCAACTGAGTGATCTGTATGAGCCGCATTTGGTCGCGCACCTTCGTTTCTTTACTTGCCGTTTTCACATCGCCGCCTGGATGCTTTCGGGAGGTTTCCAGCCATCCCTCAAAAGCTGTTGACAGAAATAGGCTCGCACTGTATAAGGGTCGCTCATTAACACTCAGGTCTAGACGGGCCGATCAGGGCTTCACTTTTCACCATAGTTGGATCGTACTCTCTTCCGAAAAGAGCGAACTCGATCCCTTTAAGCAAGTCGCGATCTTTTATCAAAACTGAGAGGACGAGAATATGATATCCCTTGAAGATTTTGCCCAAAACTACAAAGAGCACATTACAGACGACCTCAACGAGGTGATAGCCAACCTGGAAGGCGTTGCGTCCGAAGCCGATCCGGCTCTTAAAGACGACCTTAAACAATCTATAGCCAAATTGGACAACGCAAGACAAATCCTTTGCGACGTGCCACCGCCTTGCACCGACAGCGGCAGCTGAGAACTTGCCAAGAGTTCTTGAGCCGGCCGTTGGAGCATTACGGGCAAGCTCTACTTGTAGCTGGTAAGCAGTACCACATCGTTCGCTTCGACCCCCCGTTCGCAAGCGACAAGCTTGTTGTCGCGCGACCAGTCGTACGAAACGATCTGGTCTGTCTGAAAGTAGGTTAGTTGTTTCGGCGGGCCACCGTTAATCGGCTGCTGCCAGATGTTCGAAACCCCATTGTGCATTTGCACGTAGGTGAGAGCCTTTCCATCGATCGTCCAACGGATTCTTTGCCAATCTATTATCGGAATATCAAAAGTCCTGATCGGTTTCCCGCCGGCAAAGGGAATGATCGCAATCTTTTGAGAGTTTGAATTGTCGTCCCAATAGCGGCAGGCGATCACCTTTCCGTCAGGCGATACGACGGGCACGCTCGTGTTCGTGTCGGTCAACTGTTCGGCTTTGCCACCCTCCACGGGCACCCTCCATATCGCTCGCTTTCCGCTGCCACCGCTTTCATAAACAACCCATTTGCCGTCAGGGGAAGGGTAGGGATAGAAGTCACTGCTTCCACTACTCAATTGTCGGGGATCGCTGCCGTCATGATCCATCCGCCAGATATTGAAACTTCCGGTGCGGCTGGAGGCAAAGAAGATGTATCGACCATCCGCGGAGACTGACGGGTGATAGTTTGATCCTGAATCAATTGTCAGTTGAGTCTTCTCACTTCCGTCGGACTTCATGCTCCAAAGATCCAATCTGCCGCCACCCATGCTGGAATAGATCAAGCGGTTGTCGGGCGTCCAGGCAAGTCCGTAACTTCTGCTCACAGCCGAAGTGGACGCGATTCTGGTAACGCGGCTGGAATCCTCGGTAGGCGCAACCCAAGTGTTTATCAGGCGCGTAGACTGCACTGTCACCAGCGCAGCCGATTTCGCCGACAGACTTACACCGTAATAGTCATTCGAATCGTTCGTAATCCTTTCCGACTCTCCTGCCGGGTAGGAGACATACCAAAGTTGAATTGGACTCACTGACTCATCCGCGGCATTGAGAATAAGTCCGCTGCCGTCGTTTAGCCATTTGACCTGTAGAACTGCAAACCATTGACGCGCCGAGATTGGCGTCTCTGATCCGTCCTCCACGTTTACTCCGATGACTCTCATGTGAAATCCGCCGGCATAAGTGCCGTCGAGAGCCGCAACAAGTTTTCCATCGGGAGACCAGTCGAGACCATAGATGGAAAAGAGATCGCTACTCCGGCGCGTGGCCAGGATCTTTTCCGCCGTGCCATCAGACGCCGCTATTATCAAAGAGTATTCCCCGTTGACCTTCTCAAATCGCACAAAAGCAAACTTTCTTCCGTCAGGAGAGAAGGTAATCGCGCTATCAACGCCTTGCGTTATTTTCTTGGGGGCGCCACCCCGTATCGGGACATTATAGAGCAGGCCCAGGTCGCTTTTCTCATACCTAACGTAATAGACGTAGTCTCCGTCGCGGGAGAAAGTCAGACCGTGATACCTGACCTCAGCGGGAGGAACAACGACGACATCACTGGCCGTAGCCTGATAACTGACAACCAACGATTGGCGGCCGGCCTCGTCGATTACATGCGCCACGTATTTGCCGTCCGGCGAGATGGCGGCGCCGTTATGAATGCTCCTTCCGGTATTGGTGAGTTTCGTTAATCGCATGTTTTGAAAAGGCGTCACAGGGGTCCTCAGCCAGTGAAAGACGCCCCAACCTGCCAAGCCAAGCAGGATGAGGGCGAGGGCAAAAAACGCGATTGAAATACGTGGTTGACGCAGAGTTTGCGAAATGCTTTCCAGCGCACTCGAATGACGAGTAACTGGTGTCGTTTGCACGTGACTGATCAGTTGACGCGCGGCGCTCGCGCCTGATTCGTTCAGCTTCTGCTTCACATCGTCTAAGTCGCTGAGGAAGTCTTTGACCGTTTGGTAACGATGGTCACGGTCTTTGCGCAGCGCCTTCTTAACAATCCATTCCAATTCGGGCGGCGTGGCGGGCAAAAACTGAGTCAAAGGCGCCGGCTCGCTCTCCAGAATTGCAACGATCACATGACTCGGCGTGTCGCCCGTGAACGGCAAGCGGCCAGTCACCATTTCATAGAGCACAACTCCCAAACTCCAGATGTCGGCGCGCTCGTCAGCTTCGTGGCGACGCGCTTGTTCGGGTGACAGATAATTCGTCGTGCCAATTAGCAAGCCGGAATGCGTATTGAAAATGTGAAACGTCGGGGCCTCGCTGTCGCTTCCGGCTTCGTATCGTTCCGTTAATTTTGCCAGACCGAAATCAAGCACTTTCACATAGCCGTCGCGCCGCAGCATGATGTTTTCCGGCTTGATGTCGCGATGCACGACACCTGCATCATGCGCTGCGGCCAGTGCCGAAGCAGTCTGCCGAGCGATGTCGATCGCGTCACTAAAGGTGAGGGGCCCACCGGCAAAACGCCGGCGCAACGTCTCGCCCTCAATGTATTCCATAGCGATGTAGGGCCGTTCATCATCTGTTTCGCCGATCTCATGTATGACGCAGACGTTCGGGTGACTGAGAGCCGAAGCTGATCGCGCTTCGCGCTCAAAACGTCGCAAGCGCTCCTCATCATTAATCAGTGACGTGGGAAGTAACTTAAGCGCAACCTTGCGCCCCAGCCGCGTGTCCTGGACCAGGTAAACCTCGCCCATGCCGCCGCGGCCCAGGAACGACAAGACCTTGTATTGAGCGATCGACTGGCCAATCACGGCCAACAGGTCTGCACCGCGGCTGTCGGGGGTTACTGTTCCTGCCTCGGGAGACCTGACCGGGTCAGTGGGCTGTTCCTGCGCGGCTAATCGCGATTCGACTTCCCGGCGTAGCGACAAATCCCCGGCGCAGGCGCGATCAAGAAAAGCCGCGCGCTCTGTCGCATTGAGCTCCAGCGCCGACTGCACGAGCGCTTTGATTCTTTCCTGGGATTCGGACGACACTGACATGGCAGGTATTTTCAATCCGCCGGGTCATACTGCGAGATGGCGCAAAGCGTCGGCAGCTTAGCACCAGCTCTGCAAAATTTCTATAAGAATGGCCTGGTGAGCCGAGGGGGAGGCTTACTTCTTGAGCCAGCCGAGTAGCCCGTAAAGAACGGTCTCGCGGTTCTCTTCATAGATAGCTTTCGTGAGCGGGATGTTCATGGGGCAGACCTTCACGCAGTTCTGCGCGTTGCCGCAATTGGTAATGCCGTCTTCGCCCATGATTCCTTCCAGGCGCTCGTCGCGGTTCATTTCACCGGTAGGATGCATGTTGAAGAGACGAACCTGAGCTATTGCCTGAGGACCGATGTAGTGATCTTCGTCGTACTGCGGGCAGGCTTCGAGACAACAACCGCAGGTCATGCAACGCGAGTAGGCGTAACGCTCCTGCACATCTTCCTGATCCATCCGGGGGCCGGGTCCAAGATCGTGAGTCCCATCAAGTTCGATCCAGGCGTGAACGCGCCGCAGGTGATCGAACATCTGCGAACGATCCACCATCAAGTCACGCACGTTGGGAAACTTGGACATCGGCTCGAGCTTAATCGGTTGGTCAAGATTGTCGACCAGGGCCGAGCACGATTGCCGCACGCGTCCGTTGATGACCATCGTGCAGATGCCGCAAACTTGTTCGAGACAGTTCATATCCCAGGACGGTGGCGTGGTGCGCTTCCCGGATTTCGTGATCGGGTTCTTGCGAATCTCCATCAGGCAGGAGATTACGTTGAGGTTCGGACGGTAAGGAATCTCGAACTCTTCCCAGTGCTGCGGAGAGTCGGGCGCCGCACGGCGCTTGATATGTATCTCGACTGTTTTGGTCATATAGAATTAGCCACGGAGGCACAGAGACACAGAGAAAGAAATGGAATAGGCAGGCACGAACAAAACGACCGACGAGAAGCGTAGCACTCGAAATCCATTTATCATTCCGCCCTGCCTTTCTCTGTGCCTCCGCGTCTCTGTGGCAATCATGCCTTTGCCGTTTCTTTCTTCTCGTGCGAGTAGTCGCGCTTGCGCGGTGGAATCAGCGAGACGTCCACCGGCTCGTACGAGAACACCGGGCCTTCTCCTGAGTATTCGGCAATCGTAGTCTTCAGCCAGTTCGGATCGTCACGATCCGGAAAGTCCGGCTTGTAATGCGCGCCGCGCGACTCGTTACGATTGAGAGCGCCCAGGGTAATCACTCGCGCCAGATCCAACATGTTCTTCAGATGACGCGCGTGCGGCAGAGCCATGGTCGCCCAGAGATTTGAATCATTAATCGAGATGTGTTCGTAGCGCTGCATCAACTCGCGCAGGTGATCATCTGTTTCCTTTAGCCGATCGTTATAGCGGATCACAGTAACGTTGTCGGTCATGATCCGGCCCATCTCTTCGTGCAACTGGTACTGATTCTCGTTGCCGCTTTGCGAAATCAGCTTATCGTTGATTTCCTGCTGGCGTTTCGTTTCCTGCTCATAGAGCCCCGAGCCATTGGCGCCGTTGCGTTCGACACCCTTCGCCCAATTGATGGCTGCGGGCGCCGCGACAAAACCACCATAGACACAACTGACCAGCGAATTTGCTCCCAGACGGTTCGCGCCGTGAATCGAATAATCACATTCGCCGGCCGCTAGCAACCCGGAGATGTTCGTGCGCTGTTCGTAATCAACCCACAGCCCGCCCATGGAATAGTGCACGCCGGGGAAGATGCGCATGGGCACGTGGCGCGGGTCGTCGCCGACGAACATTTCGTAAATTTCCAGAATAGCGCCCAGCTTTTGATCCAAGGTCTCAGCCGGAATGTGAGTGAGATCCAGATAGACCTGGTTCTCTCCGTTCACGCCCATGCCGGACAGACAAACCTGGAAGATTTCGCGGGTGGCGATGTCGCGCGGGACCAGATTGCCGTACGCCGGATACTTCTCCTCAAGAAAATACCAGCGCTCCTTTTCTGGAATGGAAGAAGGTGGCCGCTTGTCGCCTTTCGCCCTGGGCACCCACACGCGTCCGCCCTCGCCGCGCGCCGACTCGCTCATCAAACGCAGTTTGTCCTCGCCGGGGATTGAAGTCGGATGCACCTGAATGAATTCGCCGTTGGCATATTTCGCGCCCTGCTGGTAACAAGCCGAGACCGCGCTCCCGGTGCACACCATAGAGTTCGTCGACTTGCCATAGATCAGGCCCGGGCCGCCGGTCGCGATAATCACCGCATCGGCAGGAAAAGCTTTCAACTCGAGCGAGCGCAGATTCATCGCTACGACGCCGCGACAGACCTGGTGGTCGTCGAGCACGAGCGACATCATCTCCCAGCCTTCGTATTTTTTGACGCGACCATCGACTTCATAGCGGCGCACTTGTTCGTCCAACGCATACAAAAGCTGTTGCCCGGTCGAAGCTCCGGCAAAAGCGGTGCGATGGTGCTTGGTGCCGCCGAAGCGGCGAAAATCCAGCAGGCCTTCCTTCGTTCGTGAAAACGGCACTCCCATGCGATCGAAGAGATAGATGATCGCCGGCGCCATTTCGCACATCGCCTTCGCCGGTGGCTGGTTGGCGAGAAAGTCTCCGCCGTAAACGGTGTCGTCGAAATGCTCCCAGGTCGAGTCGCCTTCGCCCTTGGTGTTAACGGCCCCGTTTATTCCACCTTGCGCGCAAACTGAATGCGAACGCTTGACCGGCACCACGGAAAGCAGATCGACTTCGTGACCGGCTTCGGCGATTTTCATCGCCGCCGCCAGACCGGCCAACCCGCCACCAACTACTACGATCTTGATTCCACTTGCCATAGTTTCTTTTTGTTGTATCACAGGCTGCCCGCCTGTGATCCCGACGCCACGTACAGGCTGGCAGCCTGTACTACGCTTCAGAGAATTCCTGCCAGCAGGCCGCCGGGACGAATGAATGCCACCGCCGCGTTGATGCCTACCGCCAGGAGCACGATGCCGAATCCCAAACAAGCATAACCGGCGAGCTTCTGGGCGCGCTCGCCGATGGTAATTCCCCAATCAACCAGAAACAGCCAGATGCCATTTGCCAGGTGCCACACCGTTGAGGTAATCCCAATCAGGTACACGATGAAAATCGGCACCATGCGGAATTCGCGCGCAACTATCTGGAAAGACTCCTCCGGATGATGAGCAACTGACAGGGTGTTTAGTCCCGGAATCAAACCAAAACGGAAATTCAGCACATGAAAAGTAATAAAGAAAAACAGGATAACGCCAGTCACTCGCTGAATTGTGTAGAACCAATTTCGCGAGTAAGGATAGTGCAAATTATTAGGCCGCGCTTCGACCGTGATCACCATGCCGTACACGGCGTGATAGATTAGCGGAATAAAGATGCCGCCAATCTCGACGAGCAGGATGTAAGGGATCGACTGTAGATCCTTGACAGCGGTATTAAAGTCCGCCGCTCCACTTAGCGCTTTGGAGTTGGTGTAAAAATGTTCTAGTAGGAAAAAGCCAAGGGGCATGATGCCCGTCAACTGGTGCAGCTTTCGCAGAATGAAAGTTCTGCTCAGACGAATCGCCACGAGGGCTCCTCTCTGTGGAATGAACTGAGCAAGGCTTTTGGTCGCAGCGGAAACAAGTTAATCAAAGAATGATCGAACAGCTAAAATTATAGGGCGAAGAATCAGAAATGCAAGACGACCTCGATGATCTCAATCCGTTTCCGGAACCTGTCGAGATTGAAATCACGGATATTTTCGACTTGCACACGATCCCGCCGCGCGATGTAAAGGCGGTCGTGGAAGAATATTTGCGCGAGGCCCATCGCAAAGGTTTCCCGGTCGTCCGAATCATTCACGGCAAGGGCATCGGTGTACAACGTGAGATCGTCAGGTCAATTCTGACGCGCACGCCTTTTGTCGAAGACTGGAGCGACGCGCCACCCGGTGCAGGTGGACTGGGAGCAACTGTCGTGCGGCTAGCCGCACCGCCTGAAAACCCCGAAGCTTGATCCGGTCACCACGCAACACCTTACTGCTTGTCACGGCCTATGGTTCGTAGTACTCTTCCATTCCCAGACCGACAATCCAGGAACCAGTTAGCCTTAGTCTTGTGGGGATTGACTGAGCAGCGGCACTCTTTTCCTGAGCCGGTTATTAACCTTAAGCAGGATAACTATTCATCCGCTCTCTGGTGGAGCTTGCCTCGATGAAGAAGTTTCTGTTCGCCCTATTGTATCGCCTTGGCGTTACCAGATTTGCTGCCTGGTGGAATCGTTACCGGGTAGTATTCGTTTGCTACCACGGCGTCACCGAACAACCTTCGCGTAGTTCTGATGATCCCAAAGGGCTGCACGTCAACCATCTGCGGTTCTCCGCACACCTCGACTTCCTTCGGCGCCACTACAACATAATCTCTCTGGGTGACTACCTGGCCGCGCACAATAGCGGACGATCATTGGGCCGGTATTCGGTGGTGCTTACCTTCGATGATGGATTTCGGAACTTCCTGACAGTAGCGGCGCCGTTGTTGGCCGCGCGAAAGATTCCCGCTACTGTTTTTCTCATAACCGATAAGGCGGCCGAAGGAAACGGATGCAATCGGAGCCGGGCATGGATCCCTGAAGACGACCGCCAGTACCTTTCCTGGTCTGAGGCGCGGCTGCTGAAAGAAGATCACGGTTTTGAATTTGGGTCTCATACCTGTTCTCACTCGCCTCTGCTTGGTCTTTCGGCGGCAGATACTGAGCGCGAACTCCTTCACTCGTTCAATAAACTTGTCAGCCAACTCACGGTCGAGTGGCCGGCGCTCTCTTATCCCAAGGGCGAGTACTCGAGCCTGCTGGCCGCCGACGCCCAGAAACTCGGTTATGCTTGCGCGCTGACAACCGATCGCGGAATCAACGAAATGGATCACGATCTTTTCACGCTCGGCCGAACGTTGATTGGCGATAGTGATGACCAGGCTTCGTTCGCAGTTCGGGTCTCCGGGCTGCGCTGGTGGCTGGTGAGATTAATGAGAGGATCGGTTTGGCGGCGTCCCATCAAACCGCACGTAATCAAGGCTGCCGCCGTTGCCGCGGTCGCGCCCAGTCTTGAGTTAATGGACTGACCATCGGCGTGAGCTGTTTTGGATGATCGTCTATCAGAAGAAGTTCCTCCAGATTGCTGAATACTGGAATGGTGAAGAGGCAAACGCGCAGGGCGTAGATCTCGTGCGTTGCTTCCAGCAATCCCATCCATTAGAGGGAATGGTCTGTCGCGAATTCTATACCATCCTGCTCGACCTCAATCGTGATCCCCAGGAATTACTCGCCCGCATGAAACGCGATACGCGTTACGAGATCAGGCGGGCCGGCAATCAGGATCAACTAACCTGCGACTGGCGAAACGCCAGGGACCGGCAAGCTTTCCAACAGTTCTGCGATTACTACGACGACTTTGCGACCCGCAAGGCCCAGCCCAAACTAAACCGCGGCTGGTTGTCACTGCTAGCGGACGACGGCGCCTTAAGGCTCTCGCGAGTCTGCGACGCGACGGGCGAGACGCTTGTTTGGCATGCCTATCACGGTTCGAGCGACCGGGCCACCTTGTTCTATTCGGCGTCGCTTTTTAGAAAGTTCGACAGCAGCGCGATGCGAAACAAAATGGGTCGGGCTAATCGTTTTCTACACTGGCAGGACATGCAACGGTTCAAAACCGAAGGCATTTCGGTGTATGACTTCGGTGGCTGGTACGAGGGAGACAGCGATCTGGAACGACTCAGGATAAATAAGTTCAAGGAAGAGTTTGGCGGAGAGATCGTGAAGAACTACATCTGCGAACGCGCCGTGACCGCAAAGGCCAAACTCTTTCTGCGAGCGCGGCACTTATTGTTAGGCAAGGCCATCTAAGAGACTGGGATTCACAGATGGTGGTTTCTTCTAAACCGACCACGAATCCACATGGTGTCCCCGGCGCGATTCCAACGCGCGGCTTTTCGCAGTACACTCTCGTTATGGAACGCAATCTCAAAGAGGTTTTTCATGAGGCGGCCCAATTGCCCGAGCGCGATCGAGCTACTCTGGCAGGTCTGCTTATTGAGACGCTTGACCCGGTCTCTGAGCCTGACGTTGAAGCAGCCTGGTCAGAGGAGATCAAGAGACGCGTGGCTGAGATTGATGCCGGGACTGTCGAGTTGATCCCATGGGAAGAAGTTCGGGCGGAATTGTTCGGCCAGCCGAATGAGAGTTAGGCTCCATCCCGAGGCTAGGGCCGAACTTCGGGAAGCGCGCCGGTGGTACTACGAGCGCAGCCCGTTAAGCGCCACAGCATTCGCCCACGGGGTTGATAATGCCGTCTCTCGGATCGCGAAAGCTCCGACGCGCTATCCATTGGCCGAGCACGCAACCCGCAAGTTCGTTCTGCAAAGATTCCCTTTCAACATATTCTACCGACCCGATGAGACGGAGATCGTCATTGTTGCCGTGGCACACCAGAAGCGGCGTCCGGGCTATTGGGCCGCGCGGGTCGAACCGTCTTAGTTAGTGGCACCTGTGGCTGGGGGACCGGGCGCGACAATGTGCGGCTTTCGAACGATTAGTTGTTAGAATGGCGAATCCTTCACCACTGCTTCAGCATCTCCTTTCCAGCTTGGACCAAGTATCGCAGAAAGTCTCTCCCTTCCTCAGTGATCTTCACCGAGTTGGCCCTCTCCATTTAGCAGCCCGCTATTAACCAAGAAGGTGAGCCATTGATCGAAGGAATAATTCTGGTATACAGGAGGAAATGTCTTCACTGCGTTCTCATAGAAGGACTTCGCCCGTTCGAGCGGGCGTCCAGTCAAAAATGCTGAGTTGAGATCCTGAAGGAGTAGTATCTGACTTCCAAAAATCAGGGTATACAGGTTTTCGAACTCTATCGCCATCAAAACCAGACCGGCCAATTCAGTTAGCATTTCTCGAATTTGTTCAACGGTGAATTGCTGAAGATCGATTGTTTGCTTTACCTTCTCAACTCTCTTAGTCATTGCGGCAAAGCGAAATGGCTGAATAGCCTTCTGATACTCCTCATAACTGCTTGAGGTCGCTGCGATCTCTATTGCAGCTTCCTTACTCGAATTCGTTTCAGTTGCGATTTGCTGAGAACTGGCTTCAGCCGCGAAAGACCCTGCGGTAAACTTATTGGCCCGGTCGAGGAATCGGTGGATTGAAGGCTTCAGGGCTCTGATGGCCATAAGTCCGAGAATTAGCACAACGATCCATCCCCACGGCACTAATCCCAGAATGTCTTTTAGAGCTTGCAACAGTCTGCGTCCCTAATCGGTGATTGGAGTGGTGCCCCCGGCGCGATTCCAACGCGCGACCTCTCGCTTAGGAGGCGAGCGCTCTATGCAACTGAGCTACGGGAGCACACGCACGGAATAGTACAACGTCAGCAGTTAGTTGTCAGTTGTTAGTTGTACTTTGAACTTTGAACTTGGTACTTTGTGCTTTGTACTTGTTTCCTGGCATCCAGCTGAAGGCATTCGGTCGACAACAGTAAGCGGGCAAAGAACAAAGCTCAAAGTACCAAGTGCACCAGTTCAATCAACTAACAACTAACTACTAACAACTAACTACTAACTACTAACAACTAACTACTGACAAGCTGATGATTCTTGACCTGCTTGAGAACGGCGACCCATCACGCATCGCGATCAGCATCGCTGGAGGCGGACCGGATGTCACCCCACTTGTCACTTATGGTCAGCTGCGAAAACAGATTGATGCCCTCGCTAAGACATTCAATCAGCTCGGCCTCGGCCGCAGCGACCGGATCGCGATGGCCCTGCCAAACGGGCTCGCGGTAATCGCTTCGTTCCTGGCGGCGTCGACTGTGGGCACTGCCGCGCCGCTCAATCCCGCTTACACTCGCGATGAATTCAAATTCTACCTTGAAGATACCGGCGCGCGCGCCTTGATCGTTCCTCCCAAAGGCTGCGAGGAAGCCCGCGCAGCAGCGGGAGACAACGTGCTGCTTATCGAAGCTGATCTCGACGGCGATGGCCGGGTTCGATTCTCGTCGACAGGAACTGCCGGCGCTCCTCGCGCGCGCGACTATCCGGAGCCGGATGATATCGCCTTGATCCTGCACACTAGTGGGACGACCAGCCGTCCCAAACGCGTTCCGCTCTCGCACGCGAACCTGATGACATCGGCGCGCAACGTGTCCGAAACCTATCAACTAACATCCGAGGACGTTTCGTTATGCGTGATGCCGCTGTTTCACGTTCATGGTTTGGTCGCCTCGACGCTGGCAACGCTCTTCACAGGTGGAACCGTAGTGGTGCCCCCGAAATTCAATCCCCTTTCCTTCTGGTCCATCGTCAGAGATCATCGGGCCACCTGGTATTCAGCCGTGCCCACGATTCATCAGGTATTGCTGTCGAGAGCAAAAGGGGCGAGGCCACCCGGCGCAGAACAACTCCGCTTCATCCGTTCATGCAGCGCGGCACTGGCGCCGCAGACGATGGCCGACATTGAAGACAGATTCGGCGTACCGATCCTCGAAGCCTACGGGATGACCGAGGCCGCGCATCAGATGGCTTCCAATCCATTGCCACCGGCCGCGCGCAAAGCTGGCTCAGTCGGCCGCGGCACTGCGGTGGAGATCGCGATCCTCGATAAGACCGGCGATCAATTGCCGCCGGGCACAGTCGGCGAAGTGTCGATCAAAGGGCCGAACGTGTTCGGCGGCTACGAAGGCAACCCGGAAGCAAATGCTGAATCATTTTCCAATGGCTGGTTCCGCACCGGCGATCAGGGTTATCTGGATACGTCGGGTTATTTGACGCTAGTGGGCCGCCTCAAGGAATTGATCAATCGCGGCGGCGAGAAGATTTCACCGCGCGAGATTGATGACACGCTGCTCACCCATCCGGCCGTCGCCGAGGCCGTGTGCTTTGGAATCGCGCACCGGGTCTACGGCGAAGAGGTGGCGGCGGCGGTTGTGCTAAAAGGATCCGCGACCGAAAGCGATTTGATCGCCCATTGTCGTTCGTCGCTTTCAGACTTCAAATGCCCGACCACAATCTACATCGTGGAATCCATCCCGCGCACCGCGACCGGCAAGATTCAACGCCGGAACGTGGCGGCAGCAATTGCGGAGTCTGGCGATGCGTAATTGTTGAGTCCGTGAAGCGGACGAATGATAATAGCCCACCGATTCATCGGTGGGGCCACGTCCGAAAAAGAATCCGTAGTCCGTGAAGCGGACGGTTGACGTCGAAACTTGGTGAGGATGATTCAGTCGCCCGCTTCACGGGCTTAATTTCAATTGCGATCTGTATCCCAGCACTGAAGTGCTGGGCTATTTTCAAAAGTCCGCTTCGCGGACAGAGCTTTGCTCGACGAGTCCGGTCTGCGTCCTAAGGCTTCAACTTAGATTCGCTCTCTCACGCATAGAATGAAGATTGAATCATCATGAAATTTGCCATCGTCGGCGCGGGCGCCATCGGCGCATTCGCCGGCGCCATGTTAGCAAGGAGCGGTGAAGACGTGACACTGATCGCGCGGGGAGCGCATCTGCGCGCGATGCAGGAGCATGGCGTGCGTGTGCGCGGGGAGATAGGAGACTTTGAAGCGCACCCGCGGGCTACTGATGATCCGGCCGCCGTCGGCCCCGTTGATGTCGTGCTGCTAACGCTAAAGGCGCACAGCCTGACCGCGATGGCTCCGCGTCTGGCGCCGCTATTGGGTCCCGATACTTGTGTTTTGAGCGCGCAGAACGGGATTCCCTGGTGGTACTTCTATCATCACGGTGGCGAATGGGAAGGCATCCATCTCGAGACGGCCGATCCCGGCGGAGTGATCGGCCAAAGCATCGATCCCTCGCGCGTGATCGGCTGCGTAGTTTACCCCTCGACGACCATCGTCGAGCCCGGAATCGTCTGGCACATCGAAGGAACGCGCTTCGCGATCGGCGAGCCGGACGGATCAAAGAGCGAGCGCTGCCGGCGCATTGCCGACTCGTTCATCAAAGCCGGCTTGCGCTGTCCCATACGCACAAATATTCGTCACGACATGTGGGTCAAGCTGATGGGCAACGTCGCCTACAATCCCATCAGCGCGCTCACTCGCGCAACCCTGATCGAAATCGTCCAATGTCCCGAAACGCGCGAACTGGCCGCGGCGATCATGACTGAAGCGGAATCTGTAGCCCGCAGACTCGGCATCGACATGGGAATTTCGATCGAACAACGCCTCGAAGGCGCTGAGAAAGTTGGCCATCACAAAACTTCGATGCTCCAGGATGTGGAGGCCGGACGACCAATGGAACTCGAGGCGATTGTAGGAGCCGTGGTCGAGTTAGGTAACAAAATGGGTCTGTCTTTGCCGTACACAAACTCAGTCTATGCGTGTGTGAAACTGCTGGGGCTGCATGCCAAACAAATGACCAGCCAGTAGATTTCCATTTTCCATTTGTCATTTGCCGGATTTATTTCGCGTTGCTTCGTGTCACTTCGTGGATCGTTCGCTTGGCTCAGAAATGAAGAACGATCCACGAAATCACACGAACGGACACGAAACCGAAATGACAAATGGAAAATGTACACGAGGAGCCGGATGACTGCATCGCAAGATAACGGCACGGATTCGCCCCGCTGGCCCGTACTCATCCCTTGCGTCGCAGCGATGCTGGCCATCGCCAATCTTCAATACGCCTGGACGCTCTTCACAACAGACATCGCGAAGAGTTTTCATGCGAGCCTGGTTCACGTCCAGTGGACTCTCACGTTTTTCATCATCGCTCAGACGGTGCTATTCCCGATCAATGCCTACCTGGTCGATCGCTTCGGCCCGCGCCTGATCGTGACGATGGCCAGCTTACTGGTCGCAGTAGGATGGGTTGGCTCGGGTCTGGTCAATTCGCTACCGGCATTGTATGCCGTCTACGCCATCGGCGGCGTTGGCGCCGGCGGCGTCTATAGCGCCTGCGTGGGTGTGGCGATGAAGTGGTTTCCCGATCGGCGCGGCCTGTGTGTGGGCGTCGTCGCCGGCTCGTACGGATTCGGCACGGCGCTCACCACGCTGCCGATCTCTTACCTGATCGACCACAACGGATATCGCACAGCTTTCATTCTCTTCGGCACGATTCAGGGTTTTGTGGTCTTGGTGGCCGCGCAGTTCCTGCGCATGCCGCCAGCGGGCTGGTTGCCCGCCGGGTGGGAAGCAATCAAAGCGAAAGTGCAACGCAAAGTCCAGCAGTCATCCCGCGACTACACGCCCGGCGAAATGTTGCGGAGCGGGTCGTTTTATTTGCTTTACTTGATGATGGCACTGGTTACCGCGAGCGGATTGATGTTGACAACGCAACTGAAGCCGATCGGCGTCACCTACGGCTATGACAAGTACGCGCTGTTTGGCGGCTTCACGGTGCTGACGCTAACACTGTCTTTGAATCAAGTGCTGAACGGATCGGCGAGGCCTTTCTTTGGCTGGGTTTCAGACCGCATCGGACGCTATGACACGATGGCCATAGTCTTCGTGATGGAGGCCATCGCCATCACCATACTCACGCTGGTGGTGGCGCGGCCTTTCTGGTTCATCGTCATCTCAGCGCTGATGTTCTTTGCCTGGGGCGACATTTATTCGCTGTTCCCGGCGGCCATCGCGGACATCTTTGGCAGCAAACACGCTACGACCAACTACGGAATCCAATACACCGCGAAAGGGATTGGTTCGATCCTGGGAGGGCCGGGCGCGGCGTTGCTGATGCTGGCAACGAAATCGTGGATTCCGGTCTTCTGGAGCGCAGTAGCGTGCAACGTCATCGCCGCGGGCCTCGCCCTGCTCTGGCTGAAACCACGCGTGGCACGTTTGGTGAGGGAGGAATAATCGTTTGGACAGAGACTCTTCGAGCGCTGCTCCGTCCCGCGCAAAATCTTCAAGCGGGGCCATCAATTCAACGCCTCGCGCCTTAAGGAAGCCGTCAGCTTCATTGATCGACAGACCCCAGCATTTCGGCGACTTGCCCGAGGCTCAAAGCTTCAGCGCCATAGCCTTCGATAGCGAGGGCCTCAAGCGCACGACGCCCGAGGTCTGCGCCCTCCGGCTCAAGCTCGACGGCAACATCGTCCGGAATAGTCAGTCTCACTTGCATGACGTTTACTTTCTGCTTCTGAACTTCCGGTCAAGATCATAGCAGTGACTCTCGCTTGTACTAAGCTGATTGGCCGACGCTGAGTCGCTAAGCTAAATCGTCAACCGCCTGCGCCACAGGTGTTTAGAGTACCAACTTTAGTTGGGTCTTTTCGATGGCTAAAGCCCGACTGAAGTCGGTACTCTGTACGCCGCTTATCCAAGGTAAGGGAACACCGATCATTCGTATGCTGACTGTGCCGCTTCAATTCCCGAAGCGCAAGAGAATCCCTCTGCTCTGAGCGCTCGATGCAGATCATCCAGCACCAGCAAAACGTTCTCGCGCGTGCTGCCTGAGCCCATCAGGCCGATGCGCCAGATGCGTCCTTTCAGCGGCCCCAGGCCACCACCGATCTCGATGTTCGCTTCGAGCAAACGCGCGCGCACTCGCGCATCGTCGACAACCTCGGGCACGCTCACCGCATTCAAGCTCCACAGTCTCTGCTCTGGTGCGACCGCCATTCTCAATCCCATCGCTTCAACACCCGCGACCAGCGCGCGATGATTTAGTTCATGACGACGCCAACGGGCTTCCAGTCCTTCTTCGTGAATCAGTCGCAGAGCTTCGCGCAAAGCGTAGTTCATGGAAATCGGCGCCGTGTGGTGATAGGTGCGGTCATCGCCCCAGTAGCGCTCGACCATCGTGATGTCGAGATACCAACTCTGCACTTTCGAACGCCGTGAGCGAATGCGATCCAGGGCGCGTTCGTTGAAAGTGATTGGCGCCAGACCGGGCGGCGCGCCGATGCACTTCTGCGTGCCTGAGTAACAGATGTCGATGCCCTGCCGATCAACTCCGACAGGATGACCAGCGAGCGATGTGACGGCGTCGACAATCAACAAGGCATCTTGCCCGTGCGCCATCTCAGCCAATCCGGACAAATCCTGGAGCACGCCGGTGGAGGTTTCGGCGTGGACCAAAGCCAGGGCACGCGGTTCACACGACTTGAGCGCCGCTTCGATCTTGTTGACATCGATCGCTTCGCCCCACTTCGCTTCGACCACCACAGGTTTGCCGCCGGCGCGTTCGATGATGTCGCGCATCCGCTCGCCAAAGATGCCGTTAATACACACGACGACCTCATCCCCCGGTTCGATCACGTTGACGAGCGCCGCTTCCATGCCGGCACTGCCCGTGGCCGAGATCGGAATCGTCACCCGGTTCTCGGTTTCAAAGACGTAGCGCAGGAGAGATTGCACGTCATCCATGCAACGCAGGAAAAGCGGATCGAGATG
>JBGPWS010000137.1:0-10775 GCA_041492345.1 Pyrinomonadaceae bacterium
AATTTGGTCGGGAAAGCATCACGTTGTCCGACAAACTTCAGTTCGTCGATCTCGTTCGTCGCACAAACTTGGAGTCTGTGATTAGGTTGCAGCGCCACACGTCTGTTTAGTTTGTCCTGACTCCCTCTCCCTTTTGGGAGAGGGTTGGGGAGAGGGCATGAGTATCGAGCCGCCCAAGCTACGCCCCTCTTCCCCGGCCCTTCTCCCAGAGGGAGAAGGGAGTAATCGAACCAACCTCTGCGTGACAATCCCTCAGTAGCTTGTTCCGAGGTTCCTAGAGTGTGTCGTTGCCCTTGTTCATCTCACGACGGAGCCAGGCTTTGGCCGAACGCCACTCGCGCGTCACGGTGATAGGTGAAATCTTCATGGCCTCAGCAGTCTCCTCGATGCTTAATCCGCCGAAGAAGCGTAATTCGATGATTTGGCTTTTGCGCGTATCCAGGGCAGCAAGGATGTTCAGCGCATCGTCGAGCGCAACTAGTTCGCTGGCTCGCTGATCGTTCAGCGCCACGGCTTCATCGAGTGGAACTTTGCGCGCTCCGCCCCCGCGCTTGGCGTAGCAGTGGGCGCGGGCGTGATCGATCAGAATGTGCCGCATTACCTGAGCAGAAACCGCAAAGAAGTGAGCACGATTCTGCCACGGCACGTTTTGCTGATCGACAAGCCGAATATATGCCTCGTTAATAAGAGCCGAAGTCTGCAACGTGTGGCCGGGATTCTCTCGGCCCATGTAATGTCTGGCAAGATGGCGCAGTTCGGCATGCACCAAAGGAATCAACTGCTCCAGGGCAGCCTTGTCGCCATGACTCCAATCGATCAGAAGTTGCGTTACTTCATTTGGTAAGGCGGCCATGGAGCAAATCCTGGGCTCTGTTCTTGAACTGCTACTCCGGAGTCTGTCGGAAAAAAGTCCCAGAGGGACGAAATGTTTATAGATAAGAGTCAGCCCTCCGCAACCGTAGCCCATTTAATGGGCGACAGAACGGCCGTTTCGCTCCTATCGGAGCTTGGAATGTGATATTGGCTTCTCCTTACTATAAATATTTCGCCGCTACGCGGCTTTTTCCGACAGAGTCCGGTGCAGGCTTGGGAACCCCTTTTATCAAAAATGCGGCGCGTCTGCCAGGAGAGAAAACTCTGGTGATGATGCAATTCGGTCGAAATTCTCGCTATAGGAAGCGAGACCGAAATCTTGCGGTACACGACAGGGCCAGATGGGGAGCTGTCCTCACTGGCCTACGATTGATATCAATGAACCTCAACGAGGAGAGTCTACAATGAAAAAAGTTTTCAAGCATGTTTCCACCATCGCGTTGCTGCTTACAGTTGTTTCGATTGGTTTGGCTGACAAACCCGCAAAGGCAGGAAAACCCCCGTCAGATACGCCGGTCACGACTACGATTGACGGTCTCGGCGTTAACACCTTACCGACGCTGCGCATTCAAAGTGATCTGGCCGGTTCGTACAAGAATTCCAGTTCCCTATCGTCCATTATTCAGGGCATCGGCGACTGGGAGTTAGACATGCTTAACTTCAACTCCTCGCCCCAACGAAAGGCGCTCATCGACCTGCGCGACCCGGTACCCGGCAGCCTGAACGGCGGCGCTCCGATTGCTCCATTCTCTTACCAACTGGTGAGAGCCAGATTCATCACCAAGTGCACTCAGAATGGCATTGACATGCGGACCATGCAGCCGACGCCCAACGTCTATCCTTGTCCCATGGCCGTGGCGTTTGATGACGCCAGCGGGGTTAGATATCGACTTGCTGAGAATCCCAGTAATTTTAGCGAGACGAACTGGGTGCAAATCACATGCGTCACCACCGCAAACACCAAGTGCAACCAATGGAAGATCGAGCCCAGCGTGACACAACTTAACGGCGAAAGGAAGAATGTCGCGAAGCTACTCAAGGTGGCGACCAATCCCCACCAAACCGATCAGGACATGGGAGATTTCTATATGTCCTTCACCATACATGTGACGAATCCCTGAGCTCGCGATCTGAAAACTGCTTCCCTGAACTCAACCCCCGCGCTGTGTCTCAGGCATAGCGCTCAACCTTATTTATGAGGAGAAAAACCAATGAAAAGATTATTCTTCGGCCTACTGGTGCTGCTCGCTATCGCTTCCATTGGCCTCTCGACTTACACTGCTCCTACCACTGCGGTCGGCAACGTCGCCTCGGCCAACGGCTCGGGCCACAATGGCGACCTCACGCTCAGCTTCGGGGCGTTCGACCACGGGGAGGGCAACTTCACCGGTCAGGCGACTTTCATTGACGACGCCGCGAAGACTAAAGTCACCATCGACGTCGAATGCGTAAGTGTTGGCGGCAACAGTGCGAAGGTCGGCGGTACGGTGCAGAAGTCGACAAATCCGGGCTTCGCGTCCGGTGACGGAGTAACATTTATCGTGGTAGATAATGGCGAGGGTGAGGGTGCGATGCCAGACGGGACTGCATGAAGTGTCCGGCGGGAACCCACTGCGCCGGGAACGGGGAATGTGTAGGCGGAGGCGGCTCCCACTGCAAGGCTGGTTATGTGGACTGCTGTGGTAGTTGTGTACCGGATGACGGGTCAATATGCAAGGCCTGCCCCAAATGATTATCGGTTAGCTTACCAATATACTGGAAGGTGCGGCTCTCAAATACTTGTAGCCTCGCCGCCCGTGTGGTAACTCAGAAAAACGAGCAGAAACAACCGCGGCGTGTTACGGCTCGCGGTTGTTTCTGCCTTGATTCTCCTACGCTTTTGAATTAGGGCCAGCGTGTAGGGCGACTTGCTGGCAGACTGCACTCCCTAACAAAAGTGAATAAATCGTGTGAGCCATTACCTGCTGGAGTGAGTTTGAACTCACTCTTAATCAGCAGTCGGGGGTTCGAGCCCTCCACGGCTCACTACTTTCCATCGCGAAAGATTTGGCAGCATTCCCGATAGATGCGACGCCAATATCGAGCTTCAACGTTTTTTTCTGTCGCTACTTCATTGAATCACCCGCGCGATCACGCACTTCAAATAATGCGTCTCCGGCACGCCTAGCAGCACCGGATGATCGCGTGATTGGCCGCGCTTCTCGATAATCTGCACCCGGCGACGAGCGTCTAAAGCAGCATCGGCTATGATGTCGAGGAAAAGATCTTCACTCATGTGATAAGAACAGGAGCAGGTGACCAGCACACCGCCCGGGTTCAGAAGCTTCAGGGCACGTAGGTTGATTTCTTTGTATCCGCGCGCTGCTGATTTCACAGTCGCTCGGTTTTTGGCGAAAGCCGGAGGGTCCAGAATGATCGTATCGAAGCGTTCACCGGTGGACTCCATCTCCCGCAAAGCATCGAATACGTTGGCCGTGCGAAACTCAACATTGCCCGCGCCGTTTAGTTCTGCATTGCGCTGCGCCGCGGCGATTGCCTCGCCTGAGATATCGATCGCCAGAACGCTTTCGCACGACGGCGCAATGTGCAACGCAAAACCACCGTTGAAGGTAAAGCAATCCAGCGCCCGACCATGCGCGACGCTTCGCGCGGCCAGATAGTTCTCCCGCTGATCCAGAAACGCACCCGTCTTTTGCCCGCCGAGCGGTGACACCAGGAACCGAACGCCATGTTGATTAATCTCAATTCCGTTCGGGCTATCTTCAGAAAGAGCGCCATAGAGAACTCCGGATTTCAGCTCCAGTCCTTCGAACTCGCGCACGCGCGCATCGTTGCGCTCAATGACCGCCAGCGGATTGAATTGCTCAATTAGCATTTCAACGAAAAGACTTTTCAACGTTTCAGTTCCCTGTGAAAGCGTCTGTAGAACCAGCACGTTGTCATACAGGTCAACAATCAGCGATGGCAACAGATCGCCTTCGGAATAGACCAAACGGTAGGCATTCGTTTCGCGGTATATTGTCGCGCGTCTTTCAGCACACTGCCGCAGACGCGCGCGCCACCATTCGCGATCGATCTCTTCCTCATGCGTATTCAGAAACCGCAAAGCGATCTCAGACCGGTCGCTGTAGAACGCCTGGCCGACAAAGTTACCGGCTTCATCCACCACGCGCACCAGCGCGCCCCCGCCCGCGTCGCTCACGTCACGCACGTCGCTGCGATACACCCACAGGTGGCCCAGACGAATGCGCTTGGCCCCGCGCGTTGAGATCATTATCTGAGCCATTACAAGTTTGAAGTTAACACAAAGCGTCGACCGCAATAAGGAAGGACGGACTCAAGTAAGTATCCTTGTTTCGGGTTTTTTCTATGCATCCTCCGAGTGCTCTGTGTAACAAGAGTATGACTTCTTGCTTTTTGAGCAAGATTTGGACTGAAAGCGATCTCGCCACGTCTTATTTAAATCCGTTCGTCCAGGAGGAAACGCGTTTCACCCCGTGTTCGGAGGAGCGGAATGGTTGCGGGGGGGGGTGAAGCTCTAGCTGAATTCCGGTCCTCCGAACGGAGTTGGTACTGGGTTTTTCGCTCCGACCTATAACATTTCACTCCTAACGGAGTTAAGACCAGAGTCAAACTCTAACTTTTATCCGCCTGACGTTTTGAGTTCAGTTATTGAATGTCTCTTGGTTGCGGCGTGGCCACGCTGCGTCCCTGAGGTGATTAAACCCTAAGAAAGATTCACCAACCGGACGCAGAGAACTCTTAACATATAGAACACGACCCGGACTCGAATTCGCGCTCAGCACTTGACCCCACGGCATTTGAGCGTGAAAATTGCGGAGTGCCCTATAACTCTGCGGTTTTAGCGCGACGTAAACCCCCGAATCCCGAGCTTGATGGCCGCACCTGCTGAAGTAATAAACGCTCCGACCCAACCTGAAAGCGCCAGCACGCTACGCACCATCGTCGAATTAGTCCGACGCATTATGCACGCCGATCTGGTCAGCGTCGTCCGTTTCTCACTTGCTGAAGAAACTGTCACGTGGAAGGTCGCCAGCGGTCTCCAGACCCACGTGATTGACGATGAGCATCCGCTCGTCAGGCCCATTGCCAACGAACTTGCCCGGCGGTCAATCGCTGCTAATGCAACCCTGGTCCTCGAAGGCATCGGTGTGCGTGACGAACTCCCAGCCAGCGATTTTCCCGTGCATGCCGCCGAAGGTATTCGCGACCTGGCGCTGACGCCGCTTAAGTCCCGAGGCGAGATACTCGGCGCGCTCGTCGCCGGTTATCGTTCACCGCATCATTTCAGCGAAGAAGAGAAACAACAACTGGAAGACCTGGCGGCGATGGCCGCACTCGCAATGGAAAACGTGCGCTTGTTGGAAACGGTTGGGGCAGCCGAAAAAATCTGGGAGCAGACATTCGATGCGATCGGCGAGGGCATAATTGTGCATGATTCCGAAATGCGCATCGTTCGCTGCAACGCGCTGGCCGCCGAGATGATGAACCTGCAGCCTGCGGAAGTAATCGGGCTCTCGTTGAAAGAGGCGTTCACTCTCTTGTTTGGCAAACGAGCGGCCGCCTATTACCTCGCTGAGGGCCGTGCCCTATCGTCTACCTTTGAAGTGCAAACGGAATGCGAGCGCCGCTTTCTGGTGTCAGCCTTTCCGATCCAGAAACCAGACAGCGAATCGGTAAGCGTCGTCACCTGGAACGACGTGACCCGCATGTCAGAAATGCAGGAGCAGTTGGCGCGGACGCGTAGACTGGCCAGTGTCGGCCAGTTGGCCGCGGGTGTGGCCCACGAGATCAATAATCCGTTGGCGGCGATCACTACGTGCGCTGAGGCAACCATGCGCGACATGCGCCAGACCAGGGAAACCAAGGAGTTGGCTGAGACTCATCAGTGGACTTACTACCTGGAAGAGATCGTGCGCCAGTCTCTGCGCTGCAAAGAGATCACTCGCGGCCTTTTGGATCTGACACGGCAGCGAAAAGCCAGAAGAGTAATGTGCGATGTGAACTCTCTTGCTACGCAATGCGCCAAGGTGGCCGTACAGCGAGCAGGCTCAGCCGCGGAATTCGAAATCAACCTCGATGAGAACATCGGAGAGGTCGCGACCGACGCGGCCATGGTGCGGCAAATACTCGATAATTTGTTTAGTAACGCCATTGACGCATTGGGCGATGGCCACGGCAAGGTGGGCCTTTCCACCATCCGCGATGGGGATCGAATCGGGATTGAGGTGGCTGACACCGGAAGCGGTATTTCGTCTGATTTAATGCCGAGAATCTTTGATCCTTTTTTCAGCACGAAGGGGCCGGGAAAAGGTTACGGTCTCGGTCTGGCCATCAGCCTGTCACTGGCGGAATCTCTGGGTGGTGCACTTACCGTGGAATCGAAGGAAGGCGCGGGCAGTCGCTTTCGACTCTGGATACCGCGTCGTCGTCCGGAGGAGGAATCAAGTCAAAAGTAAAAAGGTAAAAGGAAAAAGTGCGGTCCAATTCGAAGAATCTTAAACCTTTTGGTAGTCGCGTCGATCTCTTACGTTCTTACTTTTGCCTTTTTACTTTTGCCTTCTTACTTGTAAGCAAATGAGTCGAAAAATTCGCGTTCTGGTCGTCGACGACGACAACCTCTTGCGCAAGCTGATTGCCGATCAGTTGGCGCGAGCTGAGTTTGACGCCGTCCCCGCAGCCAGCGGGAAAGAAGCCCTGGAGGTTTTGCGCGAGGCAGACTATGACGTAGTCCTGCTCGATATCATGATGCCCGATCTCTCCGGCCTCGACGCTCTCCGCGAAATTCGAAAGTTCGAAGACCCTCCCGAAGTCATCATGCTAACGGCCGATACTTCACTGTCCACCGGCGTCGAAGCGATGCGCCATGGCGCCTACGATTACCTGACAAAGCCGGCAACACTCGACGAAATGGAAGCTGTCATCCGCAAGGCTGATGAAAAGCGGCGGCTGGTCAAGCAGAACGCGTCGCTGCGCGCAGTAGCGCGACCGCCGAGCAGCGGTGACGAAGTGCTGCCGATCGTTCACGAGAATTCAGTAATGGCCGCGTTGGTAACCCAGGCCGAAACGGCGGCCCGTTCGGATTCGACAATTCTGCTTACCGGCGAATCAGGCACCGGTAAAGACGTCCTGGCGCGATTCATTCATTCGAAGAGCGCGCGGCAAAGCATGCCGATGATCACAGTCAATTGCGGCGCGCTGCCTGAGACGCTTTTTGAGTCCGAGTTCTTTGGTCACGAGCGCGGTGCGTTCACCGGCGCCAGTTCCCTGCGCCGTGGTTTGCTTGAGGCCGCCGATGGTTCGACTCTCTTTCTCGACGAAATTGGCGACATGCCTCTGGTGATGCAGGTAAAGCTTCTGCATTTTCTCGAAGAGGGTCGTTTTCGTCGCGTCGGTTCTACTCGCGATCAAAACGCCGACGTCCGCGTGATTGCGGCAACCAATAGGAATCTGGCTGAAGAGATTGAGCGCCAGCGTTTTCGCGCAGATCTCTTCTACCGGCTGAACGTCGTGTCTTTGCACGTGCCGCCCTTGCGGGAACGTCCGGAAGACATTTCAAAACTCATCGCCTATTTCCTCGGAATCTATCGTCAGCGTTTCAATCGACCCGGACTTGATCTATCAAGCGAAGCCCGTGAACGCCTGCAAGCCTATGCATGGCCGGGCAACGTACGCGAGCTGCGCAACTGCCTGGAGCGCGCGGCCGCAATCTCTCTCAGCGATGTGATCGAAGCAAATCAGATCCCCTCCCTGAGCTCCGGAAACGTTGGCGTGGTCGTCAGTCAGGCTGCGCACGCGGCGGCGACTGCTCCTCAATCTGCGCCGGTGACGCTGGAAGAGCTGGAACGCGAACACATCCTGCGGGTGCTCAACGAAAGCGACGGAAATCGCGAACGCGCCGCCGCAATTCTGGGCATCTCTTCACGCACCCTCTATCGCAAACTGCGCGAATACGAAACCGAAACAAGATCCGCCGGCCTCGCCACCGAAGGCTGACAGTATGTCAGTTTGATGACAAAACGTCAGCGCCTTTGTCATTCTGCTCGAACCTCACTCCTTGCGCGGTTTGTTATCTAACCTGAACAAGTCTCCACAGGTCTTTGCTTTAGCTCGAACGGGCCGTCGTCAACGGCCTGCGGCATAACAATTGTAAAGATGTTTCTCGCCTGTTTGTGTCTAGCAATCAGGAACTCCCGAGAACAGGACCTCGGAACAAGGAATTGAAAGAAGTATCGCGCAGCGTTCCAAACGACATGCGCCAAATTGCAATCCTCGAACTTGCCAGGACGTCCAAGGAGACGAAAACAAAATGATGAAGTCGAAGAAAAGATTTAGCGTGTTACTAATGGCCGTGCTGACCTTGATGGTGGCCGGCGCTGCCGGTTTTGCGCAGCGGCATCTGATGCTCAGCAACGCTGCCCATTTAATGAGCAGGCCCGAAGTGAAGATGCAGCTTTCAGGCGTAGTCGAGCGCAACTCGGCGCTGGTGCCTCTGGAAAAGACGACCGTGGTAAGTCCGGGTGAGATCCTGGATTGGACCATTACGTCTGAGAACAGCGGCAACGGGGCGGCGCTTGAATACAAAACCGTCGGCCACATTCCGCAGGGCACGACCTTTGTCGCCGACAGCGCGAAAGCTGATGGCGCGAAGGCCGTCTACAGCATTGACGGCGGCAAGTCCTATTCGGCCCTGCCCACGATCGAAGTGAAGCAGGCCGATGGCTCCGTCAAGCGCGTGCCTGCGCCTGTCTCTATGTACACAGGGATTCGCTATGAGTGGGCCGATCCGCTCGCGCCAGGCGGCAAACTTTCTGCTTCTTATAGAGTGCGAGTGAAGTAACCAATCCTTCTGCTACATGACGAGCGCCGTTAGGGCGCTGTCTACTCGCCGCCTATTCCCTGCCACTACCCAAATCGATGAGGACTCATATGAAGAACCGAACAACATTTGTAAGCACTGCCGCGATCCTTCGCCTGCTGATTGCCCTGGCGATCGCCTTTGCCCTTTCCACTCCAGCCGCAGCCCAGACCCCTGGGGGCACCGCCATCTCTAACCAGGCCAGCGCAACTTATTCTGACGGCACGAACAGCTACGCCACCGTTTCGAACACTGTGACAGTAACTGTTTCAAACGTCTCCGGCCTGGCGATCACGCCCGACGCCGGCAGCAACCCGACCGTCGTGGCCGGACAAACGGCTGTGCTGTTCAACTTCACCGTGACGAACACCGGAAACTTCACCGATAAGGTGCATTTTCTGGCGGGTGGCGCGAGCGCCCATTTGGGCGGGACGGCCGCCGCGACCATCACAGCCGCCGTCATCGACGTGGACAACAGCGGCACGATCAACGGCGGCGACACTGTCATTACCGGGGCCGCGGTGGATTCAGCAGATATTGCCCAAAACGGATTCATCCACGTTTTGGTGGAAGTGAGTGTGAACGCGGGTGCGACTGCCGGCCAGAGCGTGCAGGTTCTGCTCGGTGACGCAGGCGGGGCATCACCTTACGACAATCAGGCGGCAGACACTTCGGCCAATGAAGTGCGAACCGTCTCCGGTTCTTCAGTCAACGGATTGCGTGAAGCTCGCGGCGACATCTCGGCGGCGGTCGTTAACGACACGCTGCTTAAATTGACACTCACTGCTCCGCCAGGACCAGTCAGTCTTGGCTCAGACATCACTTACACCTGGCAAGTGCAGAACACCGGACTGCGCGACGCCTCGGGCGTGACGCTGAACGGCTCGCCGGCGGTCTACATCATTGCGCCGATTCCGGCGAGAACGGTACTGACGTCCGGTCAAACATTCGTGGCCGGGACGCTCTACACGACCAGCCCGCTTACGACGGCGCCGCTGTCAGCGACGTGGAGCACGACTGCGCCCGCGCCGCTTTCCAACACCACGCGGATGGCTTTCCCTGTAGGCGCGACGTTGGCCGCAGGAGCATTAAGCTCATCCTTCAACATGATCGTAACCGTGGACACGGGCATCGATGCCTCCGTGCCAATCGATGAAATCGGTGACGTGTTCGGCAATAACAGCCTGGCCGCAACTATCACCGACCAGTCGGGCGATGCCACGCCGAACAATGGCGACGGCAATGCCAATTTTAACGAAGGTTACGCTGCCGGTTCAGGCCACGGCGTCATTCAACGCACTACCCTGACACAGGTTGGTTCAGTTCTCGTCGGACCCAGCGGCTTCCCTGGCGCAGTTGGCCCAACCGACAATAACGACGACTACAGCAACAAGAGTGTCAACACCGGCATCGCCGGCGTGGCCCCGGGCGGAGTAACCACTGCTTCAGGTCAGCTCGTTTACATCAACACGATTCAGAACACGGGCAACACCAGCGACACTTACACCATCGATGCGCCGACTGTCCCGGCCGGCTTCACCGTCGAGGTATCGACGAACGGTGGCGGGAGTTATGCCACCGTCTCAGGTGGCGGATCGGTTTCACTGGCGATTGCCTTTGGCGCTTCCGCAAACATCAACGTCCGCATCACTGAGCCGTCGGGAAACACGGTTCTCACTGGTTACGACACGATCATTCGGGTTACTTCAAACGCTACCCCGGCCGCGTTCAACAAGACGATCGATCGCCTCTACACCGGATTCATCCGTCTGGACAAGGCGTTCACCGTTGCCAACGCAACCGGCGTCGGTGCGGCCACTGATCCGGTGCCAGGTGCGGTAATCACCTACAACATCACCTACACCAACGTCTCCACGTCGAACGGCGACGCCAACTGCGTCAAGTTGACGGCCAGCAGTCTGGTCATCACCGAAGACGGACTGGCCGCGCCAAACAACTGGGGAACGTACACCGCCAACAGCGGCTCGCCCAGCGATTCAGGTTCCGGCACGGTCGTGACAGT
>JBGPWS010000227.1:0-7671 GCA_041492345.1 Pyrinomonadaceae bacterium
AAGAGAACGATCGCAACTATGCCGTCGCCAGCATTCCGACGACGTTTCTGATCGATCGGCGGGGCGTGGTGCGATTCATCAGTATTGGATCCAGCGATGAAGAGATCGTGGCGCTTAACAAGATGATTAAGAAGCTGATTGATGAGCCGGTCAGCGGAACTGACGCGGCGACGCGGGGAAACGGTTCCCCGCGTCGCTTTTGACTATGCGATCCTTAATCTATGGGACACACATCTGGCTGGGTTTGATCGTTGCCATTCCTGTACTGGCGTGGGCCTCGAGCGGGCTCTTGTATGCCTGGCCCCGGGCGGTCGAGGGAGGCAAAATTGAAACGATCGATGCAACGCGAGTTCGCGTCTTACCGTCAGAAGCTTTGACAAAGGCCAGCGAGTTTGCGAGCCGGAAGTTGCCGACCACGGCCCTGACACTCTTGATGCGCGACGGGCGGCCCGTCTATCAGGCTATTGGTGGCATGGGCGCGGATTCACTGTTGATTGATGCCGAGACTGGCGCGGTGGTGAGGACGCCGCCGCCCGGCGTGCTGACGCGCTATTTTCGCCAGGCCCACTTTTATTTCTTTGCCGGAAGTTGGCAGGTACCGCTATTGGTAGCCTTGTCCGCCCTCGCGTGCGTCTCGGCCCTCTCAGGCCTGTATTTGAATTTGTCGATGTGGTTTGGGAAACTGTTCAGGCGAAGTTAAGGCAATGCAAGTATCTCTGGTTAATATGTTAATTGCGTTCGCGGGCGGGCTCTTATCGTTCTTGTCCCCGTGCGTGCTTCCGCTGGTGCCGGGATACCTCTCGTTGATGTCGGGAGTCAGCATCGATCACATGAAGGGTGAAGGGGGCTCACGCAGCGGCGCCCTGCGCGCAGTCGTAATCAACTCGATTGCATTCAACATCGGCTTATCGGTGATTTTTATTGCATTGGGTGCTACGGCCGGTCTGGTGGGCTCGTCAATTCTTAGTAACCCCTGGATACGAATTGCCGGAGGCATTGTCATAATAGTTTTTGGACTGCACCTGATCGGTTTGCTGAAGATCAAGTACCTGTACAAAGACACGCGACAGTTTTCGAGCGAGAAGCCTCGCGGTGTCCTGGGATCTTTGACATTGGGGATTGCCTTCGCGGCCGGTTGGACGCCATGCATTGGCCCGATCCTCGGAGGGATCATGGCGCTGGCCGCAACCAGCGGCGGTTGGAAAGGCGGATTCGTTCTGGCCACGTTTTATTCGGCGGGACTTGCCGTGCCCTTCCTGATCACGGGTCTGGGGATTAACAAGTTCCTCAGTTTCTATTCTAAGTTTCGCAGGCATTTGCACAAGGTTGAGGTGGTCTCGGGTGTGGTCTTGATCCTGATAGGCTTGTTGATTGCCACGGGTTATTCAAGTTTGCTCGCGAGTTCGAGACTTGCCGGGATGTTGCCGAACCTGGAAGGGCTTTTGAAAGTCGCGCCGGCGGCGCCCCCCATGCCTGCTCCAGGGAATTCGAGGTTTGCGCCTGCACCCGACGTCGAGTTCGAGGCTCTTGATGGAAAACCGATTCGTCTTTCTTCTCTGCGTGGTCGGGTCGTGTTACTGAACTTCTGGGCTACATGGTGTCAACCTTGCCGTGCAGAGATTCCGGAATTCAATGCCCTGCAACGCGACCTTGAACCCAAAGGTCTGTCGGTGGTCGGTGTTTCAGTTTCACCGGTCGACACGTCTGATTCCATTCGCAGTTTTCAAAAAGACATAAAGCAGGACTACACCGTTTTGCGCGGTGCCGAAGAAATTGGCTCCCGGTTTGGCAACGGGCCTGGCCTGCCGGTCACATACATAATTGACCGCGAAGGCCGGATTCGCCAAAAGTTCGTCGGACCGCAAACACGCGAGAACTTTGAAGCCGCCATCAAGCCGGTGCTCGAGGAAGCACCCGCGACCGCGCAAAGGAACAACTAAACCATCCGAAGTCGGATGTCGAAATTGGTTTGGAGTAATGCAATGAAAAAGTTACTACTGCTGCTATTCGCTCTAGTGATCGCTCCTGCCGCTCTCCGCGCGCAGAGCCACGAGTATTCGCCGCTGCAAGAGAAGACCGTCAACTACAAGAATTGGACGCTCAACGATCTCGCCGGTAACAAGCCCGTCGAGCTGCGCTCGCTGATGCAGGGCAAGAAGCTGGTCATGGTGCTTTACTTCGCACCCTGGTGTCCGAACTGGCGTAACGAGGCTCCGGTGGCCGCGGGCCTGTACGAGAAATACAAGTCGCAGGGATTTGAAATCGTGGGCGTCAGCGAATACGGATCACGCGACGACGTGAAGACTTACTTTGGCCCGACGGGCCCCCCTTATCCCGTAGTCAGCGAATCCGAGGCGCGCGAAGACCGCGAGAAAACTCCACACTTTGGTTACCGCCAATTGACCGGCGACACGCGCAGGTGGGGCTCGCCCTGGAACATCTTCCTCGAACCTTCCAAGTGCAACTCAAAAGGCGACGTACTCATGGAAAAGGCGTGGGTCGTCAATGGCGAGCTTATCGAGGCTGATGCCGACAAGTTCATTCACGATCGCCTCGCCGCCAACGCCGTGATTACCCCTTGTAAGCAGTGACAGCATCCGACGTCACACCGCCGAGCGAAAATCCGTCCTTGCACCTGTCGGTCTCGGCAGACAATGAAGGTGAGCGCCTCGACGCGTTTCTGGCGTCGCATATTGAGGGTTGGAGCCGGGCACGGCTCCAGCGACTGATCGAAGAGGCGGACGTTCTGGTGAACGGGCACGCCGTTAAGTCTTCCTACAAACTACACCCCAACGACGAAATTGAAGTTGAACTGACTCCGCCTCCGTCAACATCTTTTGCGCCGGAGAATATTCCACTCGATGTTGTCTATGAAGACGATGAATTGATCGTTGTGAACAAACCGGCTGGGATCGTGGTTCATCCGGCAGCCGGCGTCGCGTCGGGGACCCTCGCAAACGCGCTCGCCTTCCACTTCCAGCAGCTCTCAACCTCGGGGGGCATTGTGAGGCCGGGTATCGTGCATCGGCTGGACAAAGGCACTTCGGGTCTGATGGTAGTCGCTAAGACCGAATCGGCGCACGAAGATCTCGCCGATCAATTTCGCGACCGCGAAGTCTTTAAGTCTTATGTGGCGCTGGTGCATGGACAAGTTGAAAAGAGGACCGGCCAAATCGATCAGCCAATCGCGCGTGACCGCGGAAATCGCACGCGGATGGCGGTGGTGCGCGGGGGACGTCCGGCGCTCTCAATTTACCGGATCCGAAAACGCTTTGAACGATTCACCCTGCTAAACGTCGAATTGAAGACGGGGCGTACCCACCAGATCCGAGTTCATTTAGCATGGCTAAAACATCCGGTCGTCGGCGACGAAGCTTACGGTAGTGGTCGCGACAAGACCGTTCCGGATCATAAACTTCGATCTGAAATCGCCAACCTGGGCCGTCAGTTCCTCCATGCCGAACAACTCGGCTTTCGTCATCCGCGAACGAAGGAAGAAATGCGATTTACTGCTCCCCTACCAACTGAGTTGCAGGCAGTGCTTGATGGAATCAAATAGCCTGTGCGCTCAGGCTGCAAGTGGACACTACACTTGCAGCCCGATTCGCGGAACGAGCACAAAGAGCCACCCGCGAAACCCGACACGAGCACTTCGAATCGCGCAGCTCCCAAAATTGCCTTACATCGTTTTTTGCTTGTCGGTGAGAGCGATGCTCATCTTGTCCAACGTTACCTTATTCAGGGTGCCCGTTACCTTAAGGCCCTCGGCTTGTTGGTATTTCTTGAGACCGTCGCGAGTGTCGGTGCCGAGCTTGCCGGTTTGGTCGCCGTTGTAAAAGCTGCGCTGCTTGAGAATTGCCTGCGCTTGCTTTATCTGGTCGGCAGTGGCCCGAAAGATCGGCTTCCGGTTTGCGTTCGTCGACTTGTTGCCGCTCGTCGATCCGTTAGCGTTCTTGTTGGCATTCTTATTCTGCGTTGCCGCTGTCAGCGAGAAGGCCACCAGCAGCAGTGAGAGCACAACCAACAGAAGTTTTTTCATCTCGTTCTCCTTTGTGATTCGAAAGGCGCGTTAACCGCGCGAAAGTGATAAAGCCGACACTCATTTAAGTGTTCTTGAGCCGCATCATATCGTCGCTGTCAAGCACAAAACTGAAAGTCTGAGGGACTCCGCGGAACCACTAGGGTTAAGGTGGCGTTGCTGTAATTATGGCAAACAAACAGTTTGCTCATAGCGCTCAAAATGTTTGGCAACTTTTGAACAACTTTGCTATCATATCTCCGGCCTTGTTCGGATTTGCTGATTGGCCCCACTCCCGGAGGGCCCCACCGCCAAGAATCACAGACAGGACTTCTAAAGCTGACCATGACCAGATTCCCCCTTGCCGCTCTCGTACTACTCTTCATTGGTGCGCCTGGCCTCGCCCAGGGAACCGCCTACTCGTTCGATAACTTCGACACGCGGAACGGTGTGCGTGTTTATGTCGAACCGGCCCAACCTCGGGTACCGAGTGCTCGATCACGACGGCCGAGCAAGCTCGACACTTCCAAGAAAACTGCCGCAAGTCAAAACGCCGAGCCGATGAGCACGCTGGACGATCCGGCAAGCACGTTGAGGCCCACCGCGCTGGTCTATGACTCGTTGGCCGCATCGGCAACCAACGCCGGTTTGCCTCTGCGCGGATATACGACGGGCAGTGCGCAAATCGACGGCTATCTAATCGATTCAGGGGCCAGAAACGGAATCGATGCGCTGCTGCTTTATTCGATCATGCATCAGGAATCGAGCTTCAAGTCGCACGCAATCTCTCCCAAGGGCGCGCGGGGGTTAATGCAATTAATGCCGGGTACGGCAGTGCGTTACGGCGTGACCAATATTTTTGATCCCAGACAGAACATTGAAGGAGGCGCCCGCTATGTTCGCTTCCTGCTCGACCGCTTTGATGGAGATGTAAATCTCACGCTGGCGGGGTACAACGCTGGTGAAGGCGCAGTGGAAAAATACGGTTGGCGCATTCCCCCTTACGCTGAAACGCAGGAATATGTACGGAGGATCTCTCGGCGCTACTCGTTGTTGCAAGATCCCAACGCGGCGCTATACGCAACCCGTGTGTCGGCTGCTCAACTGGCGAAGCTCCAGGGGAAACAACCAGTACCCTTGACGACCTACGAACGCACCGTCTTAACCGTGCGACTGCCCGACGGAAGACTGCAGTTGACGAGCCAATAAAACAGCCCAGACGCCTGATTTTGAAAGCGAGGCCACACGCCCGGAAAGGCGAGTCGCCTCGTTTTTCATTTGGGGACACGCACTCTTTATGTATCATGGAGCCAACATTACGCTTCCCTGAACATAAGATTGGAGTTCACTGGCTATGCTCTGTACCACCTGCGGATCGACTCTTAACCCTAACAGCCGCTTCTGCGATCAATGCGGCGCGCCGGCGCCCGACGCGGAAGAAACCAGAATTGCGCGACCACAGTCTTCCGTTCCAGCACGGCACGACGATAACGACATCGAAAGCGTGATCTTCACGGTTCGGCCAACGATGCTCTTCATCAAGATTGGCTATGCCGCGGCGATCGTGGGAGCAATTCTATTAACGGTTCTGTTGGCGATGATTCGCGTCGTCGAAATTCCCTGGTACTATTCTTTGCCGGTCGCGCTGGGACTGCTCCTGATTCCGGCCTACTACCACCTCAAGCGCAACATGGTCCGCTATACGCTCACCGATTCCAAGATCGAGATCGACTATGGCCTGATCGCCCGGACGACCCGCAACATGCCCCTGGCCAAAATCCAGGACGTCACGGTTTCAGCATCGATCCTGCAAAGGCTGCTGGGATTCGGTGATGTGGTGGTCGACAATGCCAGCGAGATCGGCGGGACGACGATTCTTCACAATATCAATAATCCACGCCATTATGCCGACCTGCTTTTGCGTGAGATGGCGCGCCGGCATTAGACTTAGAACAATCTTAATACGAGACCAGGAAACATTTTGCGGTTTTCAGGGTTCTAAGTGAAGACATGCGTCAGCGTCATCTTACCAAGCCAACCAAGACTCTGTACGGGTTCTCGCTCGCGGTACTGCTGATCTTGTCGGGAGCTACCATGACCCGCTCTGAGCCGCCCTCTCCGAAAGTTGTCGCGATGTTTCCTTCGGATCTGGGAGACTTTCATCAGCTCCCATCATCAATACGTCCGCTTGTCACTCTCGCGAAAGAAGGCATTTTGCAACCGGAGTATCTTGCTCCCAACACCGACCAAAACAATTCGTCACCTTTGCTCGGTGCGGAAGCTGAATATTTATCTGCCGCTGGCGACAAGCTTCTGGTTGAGATTGTAAGACTACAGGGTGATTCCGGAGCCTATTCACTCCTTACTCTGGCGGCACAGAAAATGAAAGGCGAGGCCGCCTCGCAGGATTTCCGCGCCGGTGATGTGGGCACAGCCAGCTTAATCGCCGCGAGAAGCGTCATCTTTTTCACTGGGCAGACATTCGCCCAAGTGACGAATGAAAGTAAGAATAATCCTCAGCCAGCTATTGCTCTCGCGCGACTGCTCGCCGCAACCTTCGACAAGGGCGAGGATGACATTCCAGTCCTGGTCAGACATCTTCCTGATTGGCAGACAGCTCAACGGAGTGCCGTCTATGCAGTCAACATTGGCGCGCTTCGAGACGCGATAACAAATCAGCCAATCCTCAACGAGTTGAACTTCGAAGGCGGGACCGAAGCCGTGGTGGCGAACTACGGTCAGGCGCAACTAGTCATTGTTGAGTTCACGACGCCGCAGTTCTCAGTTGAAAACGACCAACGCATCTGGACAAAGATTGCTGAGCTGAAAAGCGCGGGCCAGCCGGGGCCGATCGCGTATCGGCGCGTTGGCAACTATTCGGTCTTCGTTTTCAACGCACCGGATGAAAAGACCGCGAACGAACTGCTTGATCAGGTCAAGTACCAGCAAGTCGTGCAATGGCTGGGGGACGACCCCCATCTGGCCGAGCGACTGCAGCGATACCTCACCCAAACTTCTGCCGGAGTCCTGGCAGCAGTGCTGAAAAGCTCGGGCCTGTCGCTGCTCGTGTGCCTCGGCCTCGGAGGCTTGATCGGCGCGCTACTATTCCGACACCGGCGGGCGCAGAAAGCGACCCTCTATTCAGACGCCGGCGGCGCAACTCGTCTTAATCTCGACGAGCTCACCGGCGCAGGTAATTCGCACCGGTTGCTGGGATCCAGCAAACAGCCCGAGTCCGATTCGACCCAATCCTGATCGAATCGACTTCTGTGGAGTCGTAACGTTGATATCAACCTGAGTCTTCTTCCCACCAAACAATCCACCTTTATAAGCAAAGAACGCCAGCACGATCACGATTACGAATATGACCAGCACGGCAACAACTCCGGTGCTGCTGCCGCCTCCTCCATTGCCATTATCACCCATTTCAATCCTCCTTAAAGGAAAGCTATGTCGAGCTGCAATTTATTCCGAGGGGGTTTTTGAAAAGGGGAAAGTTACTACAGTGAAATTCCTAACACACGACCGAAGAGGACGTCAAACGCGGGACAAATGAAAAAGCAGGTGACAACAAAGAGGGCGTTGTCTCCTGCTGTTGAAGGCCCACGTTCAAGGGCTGAATGTTAAGGACGATCCTTAGTCATCGCCACGAC
>JBGPWS010000349.1:0-4512 GCA_041492345.1 Pyrinomonadaceae bacterium
ATGATCCCGGTCGCTACCGCTCGCGGTTCTGTACCGAAGCCCTTCCTCACAGTCGGGCTAGTTCACTCAACCGCCAGCTCCGGCACGTGCTCGTCTTCATACTTTTCGATTAGGATGCCAACGACCTCCATGAATGACGCGAGGGGATGCGACTCGTCTTCACCGACTTCATCAATCAGGGAATCGAGCAGGCCGACAAGCTGCTGGTATTCACTCTCGGTGTGCGGCACGAATAATGTTCGAGACAAGGGAGCCCAGGCATCCGCGGTTTTGCTAACGTCGAGATTCTGCATTTACTTATTCCTTCCAGCCCTGCTCGTCATATTCAGCGTGAGTAAGCACTGAGCGAACATAAACCTTGCGGCGATTATAGTGGATCGCCGCGATTAGACGAACCTTGTTCCCTCCAATGTTGAAAACGGTGAGCTTACCAACCTGATCGGCAGAGGGGAAAGTCGCTCGCAGCTCGACGAAGTTTGAGAAATCGCTTTGCTTCATCAAGCGATACCAATGGGCGAGAGACGCTTTCGCGTCCTGATGCCTTCCGGCAAATTCATTGAGCCGCTTGCGACTAATTACGTGCATTGGGAGTTAACCTATAGCTGCCTGAGGCGCGCGTTGTATCACGGCGAGGTGCAAAGAGCAAAGGGCAAAGCGCCAAAGGGCGCGCAATGTGAAAGCCTGGGGGCAACGCCCCAGGTCAGCTTCAAAAGAAGAATCATTTTCAGCTCTGAAGGAGCGAAATGATCGCGGTCATTGAATTGAGCTAGTTGAATTATTCCGCCGCGTTGCGGCTTGATGGATTTCTTAAATTGAATTTGCAGTCCTGGGCCGGTGGCCCAGGCTATTACATTCCGCGCCGTTGGCGCTTCACTACGGCTGGCCAGCTTGATAGATGAGCACTCGCTTCCGCCCACTCCTGCCAATGAGGTACCCAGTGAGTGCCCCAGCTCCAGCGCCAAGTACCGCCAGGCCCGCGGTCACAGCGTGGTCGATCTTTGCAAAGCTGTCGTCGTTGCTTCCTGCCAGGCCAATGCCAGCGCCGGCACCTGCTCCCACACCCATGCCAATCAAGGTCGCTTTCGTGGCCGACTTCTTCGTGATTTGGTAGACGCTCAGAACATCCTCTCGCTTTACTTCCACGGGTTTGTCTTTGACCGATAACGACAGCCCAGTGTCAGAAACACCGCTCAGCTTCCCCTCGACAGATTTTCCGTTCTTTAGTTTTACGGCCAACCTGCTTCCAGAGGTGACTGTGTTGAGTCGAGACCACTCATTGTTGGCGGTTGTCGCTTTCGTTGCGTTCGTCGCTTTTGTTTCCTGGGCGTTCAACGTAACCGACGAAAGCAGGAAAGATGCGACCAGAGCAATGCTGATCGTTAGTCTGTTCCTTCCGACCCACATAGAATTCTCCTCTCGGGGTAAGCGTTGCGACGACTCTGGGGGTCTCGGTCGGGAATTCGTCGTCTGAGGCGCCTTTTATCACGGCGAGGGTGCAAAGAGCAAAGGGCAGAGTGCGAAGCGCCTTGTTACGGAACCGCGAGCGGTAGCGACCGGGATAAGGATTCAGCTTTCAACGGCGGCGTCTTGGCTTTTTCCTGACGTGGCATTAATGAATCTGACACAACGTTGAATCATGATCTCGGTCGCTACCGCTTCCGGTTCTGTAAAGAACGCTCGCCTTCGTTCTTCGACGCGTAGCGTCGGCTTGACTTTAGCCGTGGCTTTCAAGCCACGGTTACCAATCCCCAAAACAATTATTCCGTCGCGTCAGCGACGACTGAACATATCAACCGTCGCTATGCGACGCACGGTGGAAACGGGTCGCGGTTCCCGGCCTTGAAAGGCCGGGCTAAATTCATTCGTCGCTACGCGACTCTCATGCTCATCCTGCTCACCGCTTACTGCTCACTGCTTACTGGCTACCACCCGAGGCGCTCTGTTTCAGTGTAATCGTGTGGTTATCGGCTTTGTTTATTTCGTCGAACAGCCGTTTGAGCGGTCCATAAGTCTCGGCGGGAAACAGGAGGACGTTCTCGCGACCAAAGAAGAAACTCCGATTGTACACAAGGGTCGTCTGGTCCTTGGTTACTCCCATCTTTACTGTGTAGCGACAAATTTCACCGGCAGCGATCGGCGCCGGGGAATCAGCGTTATCAAGCGCGTAACCTTTCGGGAGCGTGATGGTTACTTTGTCTTCTTCAGACCAGGGGAAGTGAAAGTAAATCTCGTACTTTCGCGTGCTGGACGCGAACAAGGGACCGATGCCCTTTTCAAAAAAAGCTGGTTGCAGAAAGAGTCGCTTGCCGGTGCGCTGGGCATACTCGGGCACTCGGACATGATACTTGTACAGAAATGGCTTGGAAGAATCGGTAACATTCTCGATCACAATGTTCGTCAAGTCGGCGGTGCTCAGACGCCTCTTCATCGCCTCTTTCAAATTTTCCTCGCGCTGATTCGGCGAATCGTCGTCGTTGAGCGCTTTCCTTTCAACGGCCAGATGGCCCGTGTACTCGATGGTGACATCGCCCTCGAGCGTGCCGTTCTCATCCAGATGCAGCGTCGCGACGCGCGTTTCCCGGGACTTGTCGGGCGGAGACAACGGCGTCTTGACCCAGGTGGGGGAGGCATCGGCAATCAGGGCGTCGACGCCTTCTTCCTGCCAACGCAACATCCCCGGCGTGATGTAATGAAAACCGGGGTCGAAGAATCTCCAGGTCTCTCCAAAGCGAATCGCAATGTTCGCCGGACGAAGAGCGCCGGGAACAACCACGTTACGGTCAAAGAATCTCTTGCCCCGATCCGGCGCCAATGCCAGGCGCGCGTCAAAGCCAGCGGCGTTCGCGAGCGCCCCAAATAAGAGATCGATATCGATGCCCGGACCGACGCCACGCTTGAGAGTGTCAGCCGACTTCTTGTTCTCCTTAAGTTTTTTGATTTCTTCCCGGGTGAAGCCAGAGCTTTTGTCACTGGTGTTCTTGATATTCGCGCGACAGAAAGCAAAAATCTTCTCCAGCTTCTCTTCGGGCGTAGTGGCGCCGGCAATTATCTCAGCCGATTTGCGCTTTATTTCGTCGTCAACTTTCAAGTAAGGCTGAGACACGATGAACAACTCATGCGCCATTACCTGGTAGCCGGCCAG
Organism: Pyrinomonadaceae bacterium; assembly: GCA_041492345.1. Taxonomy (GTDB): domain Bacteria; phylum Acidobacteriota; class Blastocatellia; order Pyrinomonadales; family Pyrinomonadaceae; genus UBA11740. The sequence goes on from JBGPWS010000349.1 coordinate 3,143, forward strand.
TAGCGTGAAGATATTTTGGTACTTGATCATCGCCCACGACCGGACGTTGTCTTCCGGAGGCATGAGGGGCTCTTCGCGGAACGCCGGCATCTTTGTGACGGTGGTGGATTGAAACCCGTTCTTCTCTTTCTGAAATTCAGGCCGCGGCATGTTGAATGGCCGTACGTCAAAGGCCCCGGCAACGTTGGAACTCGGTTTGATGTGATACGTGATCGATTGGATTGGAATCTCGCGTTGGAAGTCGAGACGCATGTTGTTAGCGGACGAGTCGGAGATCACCTCTTTCCATTTGTACTCGATAATCGCGCCGGGTTCGATGCCGGGAAACGCGAAACTTTTTGTTCTTAGTTTCAGGCCGTTGACCTTCACGACTGTTTTCTCGAGGACGTCGTCTTTCGCCAACTCCACAATCGAACCGTCGGGCTTGATGGTGCGGGCGGCGACATCTTTGATCTTGGTGCCACTGAGGAACGGGATATCGATCTTGCTCTCCTGCTCGCGGCCATGTTCAGTGAAAATCTTGATGCGAATGTAATGCGAGAGCACCAAGTCGCTGTCGCCGCCATCATCAACCCGAATGTCCCAAAAGATAGCTTCGGCATCGGCGTCCGGGTCCACCATCGCCGTCTTCATGGCAAGCTCCGAGGGGTCCACGGGACGCCACTCTTCGCCACCCGCAAAGGCATCATGCCGGCCGGCGCCAGTTGCTGCTGGAATCAACACCACGAGGACTGTGAAAAGGATCAGTCGCGTGTTTCGCTGACGTGAAGGATGAGATTTCATCGCTGATAGCCTTTCGCTAATCTAGCGTGGAAAGTTTCGAGTCTCCCGGACTCGAGCGAGAATCATCGCCTGAGCGCCTTGTATCACGGCGAGGTGCAAAGAGCAAAGGGCGAAGGGGAAGGGGGAAGTGGTGTTCTGCGTGATCCGCGTAATCTGCGGATGCTTCAACTCGGGCGCGATCGCTTGGGGTTCTGTATCGAGGCTCGCTGCAAACAATCACTGAGCTTGTTCGCCAACACGGCGACGTGCGGTTCTTTGATGATGTCGAGATGGTTCCCCGGGATCTCCTGAACTTCGATCCCGCCGGTCGCCAGGGTGCGCCAGCCTTTGACCGAATCATCAGACGCGCGCAAATCGCTGCTGGCCCAAAACAGAGTTACTTTGCCGTCGTACGTTTGCGGCACATAGCGATGCGCGGCCAGCGAGTTGAATTCCATCACGCTGTGCAGCGAGCGTGGAAGTGTCTGACCAACTTTCGGAAGTGAATCGTACATCGCGCGCCAGACACGGCTCTTGATCCGACGGGGAACGAAGCGAGTCGTGGCAAAGACATACTCGAACTTCTCGCGCAGCGACAAGCGCCTGAG
>JBGPWS010000074.1:0-14692 GCA_041492345.1 Pyrinomonadaceae bacterium
CGCTCGAACAACGGCCCCTGAGTTTTGATGCCTTCATCGATCAGAAATGCCGCCGCTTCAGCCCGAGTACCGAACACGCCGGCCTGCACCAGTTGGCCCAGCTTATGCTGCGCGTCCTGCGACACTTTCACGGCGAGCATGTAATCATCCTTGGCCGAGATCGCACGCTCAATGGTGCGGCTAATGTCCCTGCCGATTGCTGAAAGTTGCTCCGGGATGCGCGCGGCCATGTCCCGCATGGACGAACTCACGTTGGAACGTTCATCCGTCTGCTCTGCTTCGCCTTCGTGCGTAATCAATTCCTCTTTTGGTTCCGATCCGTCTGTTTGCGACTGAAAAGATGTACTCATCAGATAGTGCTCCTTCCGGCTTTAGTAAAATTCTTGTACGCTGCATCGGGGTGACAAGTTCATTTTAAGAACGCCTCAAATGCGCGTCAAGCAGGTGCATTTCCGCACTGGTTTGGTTTGAATTGGTCGAATCTCATTAGCACCTCACTTCAGTGAGGTGCCAGGCAAGTGTGGTTTAGTCTTAATAACCGTTTCTAACGGTTTTTCTGAGAAAGCCGTTGAAACGGCTGATAGTTCATCAGCGCATCGGGAGTCACCTCATTGAAGTGAGGTGCTAATGATGAAATTCAATCTGCACCAGCACCCCCAATTGGGTTCTCTTGCTTCTCACTGACAGTCCTTAGCGAGTTTGAACCCAGCTTTCTCGGCTTCGTCCTTGTCCTTGAATTTGATCCGGTTAGGTTCTGCGACGCTTTGCAAAGCCGAGCAATCGGACGGGTAATAAAGCTTAGTGCGTTGGTCGCCAATAACCATCGCCGCCGCTGCCTCGGCAGCTGCGGCTGCTTCCTCTCGACGAGTAGCGATGGTCTCTTGCGCGGCGTCGTCGCTGATTCGAATGCTTGGACTGCCGGCAATCACTGACGCAAACAGTGAGAATCCTTCGCAGCTCATTTGCCGGCCACCTCGTCTGTTTGACCATTCCGGGGGAACACTCAGGGGCTTGCTGATGCCGGCGACAAAGCCATCGAGAGTCTGCCATTTGAAGGTGCTCTCGAACCCGATCCACAAACTGACCAACTTGCCGTCGAGGAAATCCAGCGAGATTGTGCGCACGTCTGCGAAGGCGACCTTGTCAATGCGCGGATCGAAATAGGGATTAATGCTCGTCTTCGCTACGCCGAATTGATCGGCCTTGCCAAACTGAGCCTGCGGCACGAGCGCCTTTACCTGGTCGTAAGTCATCCCCAGGCGAAAGCCGCGCAGCTCGGCCGCATCAGGTAACTGATCGATTTTTAGTGAGCAGGCTGGTGGTTGAGCGGCAGCGGCGGTCGCGGTCAGTAAAACCACGATGAGCGGCCAGAGTGTTCTGCTAATGTTCGAAATCGGATGGAAGAACATTGATACCGGAAGACTCTCTGTTTGCGATCAGGCTCTTGATTAGTTCGGCCAGTGCGCTCGGTTCAAACGGTGTCGAGACATATTCGTTACAGCCTGCCTCGATCGCAATCGAGCGATATTCGTCGGCGCCATAGGCAGAAACAGCGACGATCGGTGTCCGGCGCAGAGCCTGATACTCGCGTATTCGCTGCGTAGCGTCAAGCCCGTTCATTCCCGGCATCATCACATCCATAATGATCAAATCGGGCAGCTCGCGTTGCGCGACGTTGATTGCTTCTTCACCGGTTTCGGCTTCCACCACGCGATAGCCGATCTTCACCAGCCAGAGCTTCATCATCAGGCGCGTGTCATCAAAGTCTTCCACGAGCAGGATCGTTCGCAGGGCCTCTGCGGCATAGTTCCGGGCGGTTTGGTATTCCATCGGCAACAACCGAGAGGATGGGCAAGACGTGGTACCCGCGGCAGGGGTCGAACCTGCGACCTTTCGCTCCGGAGGCGAACGCTCTAATCCACTGAGCTACGCGGGCACGAAGTTTTTGAACGATAGCACAGCGGCGAAGGAAGCAGTAGGCAGACGGCAGTAGGCAGTTAACGCAAATAACGGCTGACCACTGACTTCTGCTCTCAGGAGTGCTTGATAATCACGCCTTCAATAATGTTGGCGACGTGTTCGCAGCGATCGATGGCCGCTTCCAGTTTCTCATAAACGTCTTTCCACTTAATCACGGTCAGCGGATCGAGCGTTTCATGAAAGAGTCCGCCGACTGCGCGTTGATAGATGTCGTCGCCTTCGTGCTCCAGCCGGTGGAGTTCGACCAGGCGTTCCGTGACGCCTTTTGGCTTTTGCAGGATCTTAACTACTTCATGCAGTTGCAGGGCCATGCGCTGAATGATACCGGCCATTTGTTTCGCGGGTTCGGTGCTTTCGTGAATGTCGTACATGACCACTGCCCGCGCCGCGCCGTCGATCAGGTCCACCACGTCGTCGAGCGCCTTTGACATCATGTAAATGTCTTCGCGGTCGAAAGGCGTGATGAAAGATTGATTCAGGCGGGTAGAGACGGTGTGCGTCAGATCGTCGCAGGCATGCTCGATGCCCTTGATGCGCTGCACGTATTCCTGATAGTCACCGTCGTGGTGCGAAAACATCTCGACCAGAGTTCTGGCGGCATCGTTGATGTACGAAGTCATCTGGGCGAAGAGCGAAAAATACTGTTCTTCACGCGGTAGAAGCTTGGCGAACATTACATACTCCTGCGAATTTCCATTGGGATTCTCGAAAATCGGGACGCGACCGAAGAGCGTGAAGTTTAGCGGATGGACGGGGTATATGTCTACGTTTCATGCTCGGAACGTGTAGTGCCAAGAAATTGTAGATAGCTCTCGCTGAATCTCCCTCTCCCTTTGGGAGAGGGTTGGGGAGAGGGCGTGAGTGTGGAACCGAGGCAGCACCGCATTATTAAGGTACTGGTGCTTTGCTCGCAGGCCCTCTCCCTGGCCCTCTGCCAAAGGGAGAGGGAAATAAGAAAGACACGTCCGCTACTTGCAAATTGCTTCGCTACTCGTATATCAAGGTGGCTGTATGGGCGAAAGATCCGATTACTCACAAGTAGTGGACCTGCTGCGCGCGGAATCCGAAGCGATTGCTAAAGCCGCTTCACGTTTGCAAGCAGAGGAGGTCGATCGCGTGATAACGATTCTGACGGGCTGCAATGGTAAGATCATTCTGCTCGGCGTCGGCAAGTCAGGGATCATCGCGCAAAAGATTGCCGCCACCATGATTAGCAGCGGCACGGCAGCGGTTAACCTGCATCCGTCAGACGCCTTGCACGGCGGCCTGGGGATCGTCACTGCGGACGACGTGGTGCTCATGTTGAGTAACAGCGGCGAAACCGACGAACTGTTACAACTTCTGCCATATCTCAAACGGCGCGGCGTGCCGCTGGTTGCGATCGTCGGGAATTTGAAGTCAACCATCGCCCAGCGTGCCGACGCCGTTGTCGATGCTTCGGTGGATCAGGAGGCTTGCCCTCTCAACCTGGCTCCAACCACCAGTACTACGGTTGCCCTGGCGATCGGCGACGCGCTGGCCATGACGCTGATGAGTGCGAAAGGATTGACGGAGGACGACTTTGCAAACAATCATCCGGCCGGCCAGCTCGGAAAGCGTCTGACTTTGCGGGTCGCGGATCTAATGCATGGCGATGAGCAAAACCCGACGATACCGACGGACTCGTCGTGGATGGATATCGTTTCGGCAATTACCCACTTCGGTTTGGGCGCCGTCAATGTTGTCGATAACGAAGGCCGCCTGGCAGGTATCATCACCGACGGTGATCTGCGACGTTCGCTGCAGCGAATCAACTCTGCCGAGCTCGCCTTCGCAAACATCACCTGCGACGATTTGATGACGCGTAATCCGATCGTTACTAATCCTGAGATGCTGGCCTTTGACGCGTTGCGTTTGATGGAAGATCGGCCTTCGCAAATCAACGTGCTGTCGGTCGTCGATAGCGGCGGATTGTGTCTTGGCCTGATTCGTTTGCATGACATTGTGCGCAGCGGGTTGTGACTGCGGCAATGCCGCCGCAACAGTGCGGAAAGGCTCCGCCTTTCCGTTGCAAGATTTATTGATTTTGCCGAGGCTCCGGCCTCGGCTTTTGACTGAGGAAATCTGATCTCAATGTGCAAAGACTTTTTGCTTCGCCAGAAGAGCGGGGACAAGCCCCCTTTCAGACCGCGCTACTCAGCGGTCCCTGCTCTCATCCTAACGGTCTTTCTCCTTGCCGGACTATGCACCGAGGTTCACGCGCAGGAATCAAACGCCTCGCGCGGCCGCCGCGTGAGCAACGCGCCGGCCGCCGAGGCGACAGTAACTGTCAACGAACAGTTTCTGAACTCTTTTCTCACAGCCATCTTCGATAATTTGCAAGAGCCCGCAATGCCTCTGACAATCGGCGGGCCATCGACTCAAGGACCCAGCGCCCAGTGCGCCAGCCAGATCAGATTGAAACGCGAAGTCGAAGGTGTGCGCACCGCGGTTCATTTCGAGAATGGTCGCATCGTTGGGCCGCTGGCGTTTGCCGGCGCATATAGTTCGTCGTTATTGGGCTGCATCGAGTTTTCCGGCTGGGCGGATTCAGAGGTCAATCTCGAATTCAACAACGAGCGCCGTGCCCTGGTAGCTCGCTTTCACTTGCGCGAAATCCACCTCAATAACGTGCCGGCAATCGCCAACGGACCTCTGCTGAACATGGTGCAGACAGCGATCGACCGGCGCTACAATCCCGTCGATCTGTTTACGTTGGAACAACTCTCGACGCGCGTGGATATCCAGCCGGCAAAAGGCGCGCTGCAATTGCGGGCGAAAGAAATTCGACCGGAGATAACTCCATCGGCGCTTATGCTGCATATCACGTACGAATTCGTAAAAGGATAGGCGAGCGCTCGTTTTGAGGTCGCTACCGCTCCCGGTACTGACCTCAGTCCTCATCGGCCGACAACTCGTTACGCTTCTTCCACCTTCCCAGTCCTTCTGATAGAATCCGCCCTCTCAAACAACTAGCCTGAAAGTTTCGGGAGGACTCAACGTGCGAAAGAGAAACTTTGCATTTGCAACTCTGCTGATCATCACGGCTGCGGCGACAGGATTTGCACAGGCCCCTGAGGCGCCGCGCTACCTGATGCCGCCAAAAGAGATTGTCGAGGCGTTTGACGTCCAGCCGCTGCCGGCAGCGATGCTCAGCCCGACGAAGCAGGTAATTGCGCTCACCTGGCGCAGAGTCTATCCAACAATCGCCGAACTCTCACAGCCAGTCCTGCGCCTGGCCGGAGCGCGCGCCAATCCAAAGACCAATGGCCCTCAGCGCACGGCCAACATCTTTGCGATCACGTTGAAGAAGATCGCGGATGGGAGTGAAGTGAAAGTTACCGTACCGCCACAAGCGAATCTCTCGAACCTGCACTTTTCGTCTGACGGTTTGCATCTTTCGTTTCTGAATACAAAGGGCAACGGCATTGAGCTGTGGGTGGCAGATACGGCGACCGGCCGCGCGAAGTTGATGAGCGGAACGGATCGTCTTAACGCCACGACCGGTGATCCCTGCGACTGGCTGCATGACAACACGACGTTGATCTGCGAACTGGTGCCGGCCAGCCGGGGCTCGGCGCCGCAAGAGCCAAACGTGCCGATGGGGCCGAATATTCAGGAGACGAGCGGAAAGGCGGCCCCGGCGGCGACCTATGAAGATATGATCAGGACGGCGCACGATGAAGCGCTGTTTGAATACTATTTCACCAGCCAACTCGCCGCCATCAACATAGCTTCAGGGAGCAAGACGCTGATTGGGCGTCCGGCAATCTTCGATAGCGTCACGCCCTCGCCCAGCGGCGAATACGTCCTGGTCGCAAAGATCAAGCGCCCTTTCTCGCACCTGATTCCGATGAACGGATTTCCTGAAGATGTCGAGATCTGGAACCGCCGCGGAGAAGTCGCGCGGAAGATCGCCGATGTGCCTTCCCGCGAAGGCGTGCCGCTTACCGGAGTGCAGGCCGGCCCGCGTGGATATCGCTGGCGGCCGGATCAGCCGGCGACGGTTCTGTGGACTGAGGCGCTTGACGGCGGCGATATGAAGAACAAGGTTCCGTTTCGCGACAAGGTCCAGTCGCTAGAAGCGCCGTTCACTGGCGCGCCAACTGAAACCGCTAAGACTGAGTGGCGCTTCGCTGGCCTCTCGTTTACTGAAAAAGGGATCGCGCTCTTGAGTGAGTCTGATCGCGCGACACGCCATACGCGTACATGGATTCTCGAGCCAGGCGCCGAGCCGCGGAAGCTATGGGATCGCCGGCAGGACGCTGCGTACGAGAATCCGGGCAGTCCCGTCATGCGCCGCGACAGTGGTGGTGGCGGTTTTGGTGGCGGGGGCTTTGGCGGCGGAGGTGGCGCCAGCGTGATCATGCAGACCGGCGATTTCATTTTCCTCACCGGGCAGGGCTCGTCCCCTGAAGGTGATCGCCCGTTCCTCGATCGCCTGAACCTCAAGACGCTCGCAACTGATCGTCTGTTCCGCAGCGACGCGAAGTCCTATGAAACTGTCGTCGCGCCGCTCAGCGATGATATCAAGACGGTGCTCACGCGGTTTGAGACGCCGACCGATCCACCGAACTATTACATTCGCGATCTGGAAAGCAACTCCAGGCGCGCGGTAACGGCATTCAAGGATCCGCAGCCACAATTGCGCGGCGCCAAACATCAGTTCGTGACTTATCAACGCAAGGACGGCGTAAAGTTATCGGCGACGCTATATCTTCCACCCGGCTACAAACAGGGCGATCGTCTGCCGGTGATCATGTGGGCTTATCCACGTGAATTCGGCGATCCCGATTCGGCCAGTCAAATCACGGGCTCGCCCAATCGCTTCACCATCGTCACGGGGTACTCGCATCTATTCCTGCTGTTGTCCGGCTATGCGATTCTTGATAACCCGACGATGCCGATCATTGGGCCGGGCGAAACTGCTAACGATCATTATGTCGATCAACTGGTAGCCAGTGCCGAAGCGGCGATCGACAAGGTCGTCGAGATGGGCATAGGTGATCGCGATCGCATCGGTGTGGGCGGCCACAGCTACGGCGCGTTCATGACGGCGAATTTGCTGGCACACTCGCGGCTGTTCCGGGCCGGCTTTGCAGAGAGCGGCGCCTACAATCGTTCGCTGACGCCGTTTGGTTTTCAGAGCGAGCGCCGAACTTTTTGGGAAGTGCCCGATCTCTACGCGAAGATGTCGCCGTTCTGGTATGCAAACGAAGTCAAGGATCCAATCCTGCTGATGCACGGCGAAGCGGATGACAACTCGGGAACTTTTCCGATCCAGTCAGAGCGCTTCTACATGGCGCTCAAAGGTCAGGGCGCGACGGTCCGCTATGTGACGCTGCCGTTCGAGGCACACGGCTACGCTGGTCGCGAAACGCTGTTGCACATTCTGGCGGAACGGATCAACTGGTTCGATAAGTACGTGAAGCACGCGCCGCCAAGAGTGAAGCAACAAACGGCGGCGAATTGATGTGACTTTGGACTGCGTGGGAAGCGGCGGTGTCGCGCTACGCTTGCCGCCGCACTCCAAAGGGGAGCGTGTTAAGTTCGGTTCTGAGGAGTGTTAATAGGCGTATTCATCGTCAGGCGCTTGCGCATGCGCTGTTGCCAGTTGCTGCGCGCGCCATCTACTGCTTCCAATTGGGCCATCACGTCATTCAGTGTCTCACCGCCGAATTGTCGCATCTTCAAATAGAGCAGCGCCGGGACAATGGACATTAGCGGCAGGACAAAGATGTTCACCAGCGACGACAACGGCGAAAATGCACTGACGTGGACGCCTCTCCCTTTGCTGGCTGCGTCGATCAGCGCTCCGACAATCGCTCCCACTGTTGCAGGCACTAAAAACTGAAACAGCATAGCGAGAATGATGGTGCGCCAGGAACGCGAGGCCAGCGCGCGCGCCCGTTTTAGCGCCGCCTTCTTTTCCAATCCCTCCATCAGGACCACCGGCCCCCACAGGGAATAGCGCACAATCATTACGAGTCCCGGAATGATAAACAATATGAAGCCGAGGCAAATGCGCAGCATGTACCGGATGCCGGTACCTACGAACGGCCGCCACCGTCGTCGTAAAACGGCGAAGGCTGGGCGCAGTTCCACCGGCTTGAGCGGCGCCACCGCCAGTTGAGTGACGATGATCGCGGTGACGCAGGAAATGAGCGTTGGAGTTACGATGCTGGCCACTATGTGCAATAAACCGATGGGAACCGCCACGACGATCGTCGTCACTTTGCCGATTCGGGGTTCCGCCAGTCGCAGCGCGATCGTCATCAGCGTAACGGCAATTATCGGAATGTGCGCCAGCAGCGACAGCTTAAAAAACTGTGGAAAATATTCACTGTAGAGAGCGAAAGCGCGGCGGTAGAGCGCGCCCAGTCCATCGGCATTCGCCCGCATCGCGTTGGAAAAAGCCACCGCCGTTTGTGGTCGGCCCGCCGGGTCTTTCTCCAGCGCCGACATGATTAGCCGCGACACTCGTTTCGGCAACTTGCCGTTGTGCTCTCGCAGGGAAGTCGGTTGACTGTTGGTGTGCGCGCTAATGACTGAGGCCGTCTCTCCTGTGAAAGGCGGAGCCCCTGAGAGCATCTGGTAAGCAATGATCCCCAAACTGTAAATATCTGAGCGCGCGTCCAGGTTTTCGCCGCGGCATTGTTCCGGCGACATGTACAAAGGTGTCCCCAAAATTGCGCCGACACGGGTCAAGCCCGCAGTAGCTGCCGTCGAGGACGCATCAGTAGTTCGATGTCCCGCGCCGCCTGCTCCGGCCGTGGGTTGTGCTGCTCCTTCAAACAGGCGCGTCTGGTCGCCGGCGTCAGCCGCGTGGGTTGCGCGGGCCTCGTCTTTGACCATCCGGGTCGCCCGCCCATCGTCTCTTACCAGTTGCGTCGACCGCGCGTATTCTTCACTCTCAGAGAGTGGTTGAATCAGCGTTTCAGATTCCAGGTTAGTCATCGGGGAGAGCGCAATCCGGGTCGCCTCCATCTCTGCAGCACCCACCGCCGCCGTAGCCGCCAGAGGTGACTGCGAGAGTTGCATCGTAGGTGTGTCATCAGCGCTCTGACCAATGGGCGCAATCTCAGGCGACGTGTTGCTGGCTTCAGCAAGTTTCGCAATGCCAAAATCGAGCACCTTCACGCGATAACCACCGAGGGCGTTTGGTTCCAGCCAGATGTTGTCGGGTTTCAGATCCCGGTGAACGATGCCTTGCCGATGCGCTTCGTGCACGGCGGAACAAACCTGTTCGAGAATGTCGACGACCCAGTAGAGCGGCAGACGATTTTCTTCAGCCAGCACGTCGCTGAGCGTGCAGCCGTCGAGGTATTCCATCACGAGATAGGCGACGCTCTCTTTTCCTGCGCGCGCAAAGCCGAAGTCGGTTACGTCAACTACGTTCGGATGTCGCAGGCGGCCCGCTGCCCGTGCCTCGCGCTTGAAGCGCTCGACAAACTCTTCGTTGCGCATGAACTGCGGCGTAATCAACTTTAGCGCGACGTAACGTTCTGTGCCCAAATGCGTGGCCAGATAGACTGCGCCCATCCCGCCCTGCCCGAGCAGGCGCTCAAGGCGGTACTTTTCGTCAAGAGTCTGACCGACGTAACCTTCGAGGCTGTTCATGCTAATGGATTGCGTTTAGAGTCGGGCTACTGCCCGACTGTCTTCCTGCCGGCGGGCGGTAGCCCGCCACTAAACAAACCCAACTAGTCCCAACGGGCTTCATGCCAGTTTCGCTTGCGCAGCTTTTCATCAGTCCAAAAGTTTTTCAGAAGCTCAATACGCGGCTCGGCGGCGATTTGTTTTCCGACCGGGGGCAGCACCACAGTTACCACGTCGTAACGATAAGCTTCACCCATCAGACCAAGCATTCTGCGATAGCCGCGCGCCGCGCGCGCAATCTGCCGGCGCTTGCGCAGGTCGACGTTAACTTGCGGCGCGGCAAATTCATCCGACGCGCGCGTCTTTACTTCGACAAAACAGAGCGTTGGCCCATCATAAGCCACGACGTCAATCTCAGCCTTGATCAGTACGCCCAGCGTATTGCGGCCAACCGGCACACTGAAGTTTGCCGCCACAATTCGATAGCCCGCGCGCTCAAGATGTTCGACGGCCAGCGCTTCGCCGCGCCGGCCCAGCTCAAAGTGCGGAGCGATGGTTCGCTCATCAGAGACTACCCTGGCGCTCGCCGGCGTTCTTTCATTAACTCTGTTCCAGAATGTAAATCTCATGCTGGAGAGTGATTCATGGCCGCCAAGCGGCCGGTTTAGTTCTTCGAGCTATTCGGCGGCGGCGGCGGTTTCTTTGCGCGTGGCTTTCTTAGGTGCGCTCTCTGCCGCCGCGACCGGCTTAACGGCGCTCTTGTTTCGTTTAGGGCGCCGACGCCCGAAGGTTCCGCGATGGATCTTACCGCGTCGCGAACGCTGATCACCTTTGCCCATAACCGTTGCTCCTTATGACTGGTTCGAAAGTTCGAAGTCCAATTTGGCGGAAAGCCTCACTTTTACGCTTAACTCTGATTAGAAGTCAACGACTTTTCGGGTGGCTCCAGTTTCAATCCGAATTTTGTCTTTAGCTTCAGCGGGAGAATTTATTTTTATGGTTGGTGATCCTAACGTGGACCGCGACGGCCAAGCCACTGACGATGATGACGAGATCACTTCTTCATCAGTTCCAGAACCGCTGCGGTCATGGCTTTGATGCCGGTGCGCAGCGTCGGTTCCGGCAGCGGCTCGAACAAACTCGAGTGCAAAGAAGGCAGTGGCTTGCCCGATTTCCGGCTGGCTTCAACTCTCGATGGTTCGATCGCGCCGAGCCAGATCATGCAAGACGGAATCTGGTGATCGAGGCTGAGACGGCCAAAGTCCTCGCTGGCCATCAACGGCGAGGTCTTAACGACGTTTTCTGTTCCAATCGTTCTACCAATCGCCGTCGCGAGTCGCTCGGTCAGTTTAGGATCGTTGTAAAGTGACGGCGCATTCTCGCTCTCGATCACTTTGACGACAGGCGCGCGATCCTCCGGAACGCCCGCCGCCAGCGCCACGCCTTTCGCGATGCGTTCGATCGAAGCGAGAATGTGCTGGCGCACCTCTTCTTTGTAAGTTCGAATCGTGAGCTGTAGCGTGACTTCGTCGGGAATGATGTTGCGCTTCGTGCCGCCATGAATCGAGCCGACCGTGACCACCGCTGGATCGAGCGGGGAATTCTCGCGGCTGACGATCGTTTGCAGCGCCAGAATAGTTTGCGCCGCCATGACGATCGGATCTTTCGTTGCTTCCGGCTTCGAGCCGTGGCCGCCCAGCCCTCGAATCACCACGTCAACCGAAGTTGAGCTCGCCATCGCATAACCGGGACAATAGACTACCTTGCCGGCCTCCACATCGGCGCTGTCGTGCAACGCGATCGCAAAGTCAGGCTTCGGAAAACGGGTGTACAGTCCGTCAGCCAGCATCGCCTTCGCGCCGTCAACTGTTTCCTCCGCCGGCTGTCCAATCAAAACGAGCGTGCCGCGCCATTGATCTTTCAGTTGCGCGAGCATCTTCGCGGTCCCGATCATGTTCGTGATGTGAATGTCGTGCCCGCAGGCGTGCATCACGCTGACGTCCTGACCGGCGTCGTTCTTGGTCTTGACGGTGCTGGCGTAGGGCAAGCCGGTCTTCTCTTCGACCGGCAGCGCGTCGAGATCGGTGCGCACGAGCACGGTGGGTCCGTTGCCGTTCTTCATCACCGCCACGACTCCATAGCCGAAGAACTCAGGTCGATCATATTTGCCGACCTGTTCAGTTACGGTGAAGCCAAGCGCGCGAAGCTGGGCCGCTAAAAACGCCGCAGTCTTTTCTTCGTGATGCGAAAGCTCCGGCGCGGCGTGCAGCATCTTGTAGGTGCTGATGAGTGAAGCGATTTCGCGATCGAGCATGCTATCAAGCGACTGCTGGGCCGAAACTGTGACGGCGACAGAGATGCTGAACAAAAAAGCGAGAAAGGTAAGTTTTTTCATAGTGTTTCCGGGGCGGAGCGACGACCTGCGCCAGCAAGATACCCCAAAGAATGCCGCTCTAACAACCTGCATGTGGTTGTCTCGAAAATCCCAGGTGAGTCCAAAACAGTTCGCGGCTTTGCCGCCTGATATGCGGAAAGCCTCAGGCTTTCCGGTCGGCTCTTCTTTGTTCGGCGAGGCTACGCCTCCGCTCCGCGCGAGGCAAAGCCTCGCGCGCTAGATCTTTGAAGAGTGCGGCTCGGTAAGGCAGAGCCTTACCGCACATCAGGCGGCAAAGCCGCCGGCCAGGATTGCTTCACACCGCCGGATAATCAGGCGCGAACGCCGAAAGTCCAATCCGCGGTGCGGCGAGCATCAATCCGATGATCGTCTTCGCGTCTTCAATCTCGCCGTCGGTGATCATTTGCAAAGCGCGATCGATGGGCAACCGCACGACTTCGATCATTTCATCTTCTTCCAGGCGCTGCTGTGTTTCAGTTAAGTCGGTCGCGAGATACAACCACATCTTCTCTTCGCAGAAGCCGGGCGAGACAAAAAACTCGGAAAGCTTTTCCATTCTGCCCGCGACCAGCCCCAGCTCTTCTTCCAACTCACGCGCGGCGCCTTCTTCCGGACGCTCTTTGTCGTTCAATGTGCCGGCAGGGAGTTCGAGCAGATAACCCACAGCCGGATGCCGGTACTGACGCACCAGGGCGATCGTGCCGTCATCGAACGCCGGCAGAATTACTGCACTACCGGGATGGTGGACGACTTCGCGCACGTAGGTCTTATCACCTTCGCGCACCGTGTCTACCGTGACGTCAAAGACACGTCCGGAAAAGACCTGTTTGGAATCCAGAAACTCAGGAGTTTCAGCCATGTATTCTGGTCCGACAAACTTCAGTTTCATCGCACAAACCAGACCTCTTGCTAGAAAATCGACAAACTAGAAGTTTGTCGGACAGCTTGAAGACAACAGTCTAGTGTCAGTCACGCCCATGATCAATGCCTGTAGATTCTTTCAGCGCTTGCTGGACCGCGCCAACCAGATATAGAGATCCCGTAACACAAACCAGACCATTTGCCGGCGTCACCTCATCCGCAAGTTGCAGCGCCTCAGCGACGGAAGAGGCTTGATGGATCCTGCCCTTATCGAAATCCTCCGGCACGACGGCCATCAACATTTCAACACTGGCAGCGCGCGGGTTATCGAGTCTAGTAAGGATAAGTTCATCAGCTTTCGGAAACAGGGTGGCGGTCATCCCGGGTAGTGCTTTGTCGCGCATCGCTCCAAAGATCATCGTGATCGGTTGTTTGATGAACTCATCCAGGTAATAGCGCAGGGCAAGTGCGGCCGCCGGATTGTGCGCGCCGTCAAAAAGGATTTGGGGTAAGTAGTCCGAAGCCTCCCATAGTTCCAGGCGCCCGGGATGCGTAGCCGTTTCGACTCCATGAATGATGGCTGCGCGCGAGATCGCAAAGCCTCTCTCGCGCAGGGCTTCAGCGAGAGCAATCGCCGTCGAGACGTTTACGAGCTGATGCCGGCCGCGCAAACCTATCGAGATGTTTTCGCAGCGGCTCGGTTCGATGAATCTCGGTTCAACGCCGACTGCTTCACACCGACCAAGAATGACTTCGAGAGCATCCTCCTTTTGCGAAGCGACGATCGCGGTGACGCCGGGCCGAATGATCGCAGCTTTCTCCGCGGCGATCTCCGCCAGGCTGTGTCCCAGATATTCTTGATGATCCTTCGCAATCGGCGTGATCGCGACAATCTCAGCGCCGGCGGCGGTAGTTGAATCAAGCCGCCCTCCGAGTCCGGTTTCCAGAATCGCCAGTTCAACCTTGGCTTCGCGAAAGGCGACCAGAGCAATCGCGGTCACCTGCTCGAAAAAAGTCGGCAGAGTTTCCAAACGGCCCTGCTCTATCAATGCTTCAGCGGTTGCTTTGACCTGCGCAGTAAGTCGCGCAAAGTCTGGCTGGGAGATTTGCTCGCCATCGATCTTGATCCGCTCAGTGATCGAAATAAGGTGCGGTGAAGTAAACAGCCCGGTCCGAATGCCCGCGGCGTGGCAAATCGAATCCAGCGTGACCGCAGTCGAACCTTTGCCATTGGTGCCGGCGATTTGAACGGCGGGAAAGCTCTGGTGCGGATCTCCGAGCGCGCTGAGAAGTGTTTCAGTATTCTCAAGTCCCAGCTTGATGGTCAAGGTCTCGTGACCGAGACTGAGCAGGTAGGAAAGCGCTTCATCGAACGACATGTGTCAAGTTTCAAGTTTCAGGTTTCAAGTTTCAAGTTTCAAGTTCGAGCGGCGATCGCACTTGGTTAATTGCGTAGCGACCCCTGGCGAACTTGAAACCTTAAACTTGAAACTTGAAACTCTACGTTGAAATCTGAAACTTCAGCCCCGAAAGCTGGGCCGTGCTCTCGCTGGTAATGTCAGGATTCATCATGAAGCCGAGTGCTTTGATGATGTATGGACGCATCTCGCGGCGGTCGAGGATGGCGTCAATCATGCCGTGACTCAACAGAAACTCCGATCGCTGAAAGTCTTTCGGCAGCTTCTGCCGGATCGTTTGTTCGATCACGCGCGGGCCCGCAAAGCCCACCAGCGCTTTTGGCTCGGCAATGATCAGGTCGCCCAGCATGGCAAAGCTGGCCGTCACGCCGCCGGTCGTCGGATCAGTGAGCACGGAGATGAAGGGCAGATGACGTTCTTC
>JBGPWS010000401.1:0-3165 GCA_041492345.1 Pyrinomonadaceae bacterium
ACCATCGGCTATCACAAACAGGGGTTTCCAAATCAGGCTTTGCTGGATATCATTCGCGAGCATTCGATCTTTCTTCAGCTCAAGCGCGCCGGAGTAAACGAAATCACCTTCGCGAATACTTACACCCAAAGATTCTTTGAGAGCCGGCCGCGTTGGATCTCGGCCACGACCGCTGCTGTCGAAGCCGCCGGTCTGCGCTTCAATAGGGTGAGTGATCTGAAAGCCGGTCGAGCCGTGTATCAGGATTTCACGAATGCGATGTTGATTGAGCGCGGCGAGACAGTCGGTCTGCGCACCCCCGAAGAAGCGGGCGAAGTGCTGGCAAACATTGTCGCTGCTAACAAATTCACGCTCTATGAATATTTCATCACCGATAAGATAGGCCACGCGCAGGACCATGAGGCGGCGCGACGCGTCCTCACAGTGCTGGCGCGCTTTATTCGTTCCCTGCTGGCTAAGCTTGAACTGAAAGACACCACGGTAATCTTGACGAGCGACCACGGCAATATCGAAGATCTTTCGCTGCGTAACCATACTCTCAACCCAGTGCCCACGATTGTTTGGGGCAGGCATCGCGAAGGTTTGGCAGCGCGCATCCGCAGTCTGACAGACATCACGCCCGGCATTGTTGATGTTTTGACGAAAGGAACACACACCGATGGACAGTCCGGCCAAGCCGACTCAGTCCGGGCGTCTGTCTGAGCCTGCTCAAGCTTCGACGACTGTTCCGCGCTATTCCTACTACGCGCTCGGAGTGCTGACGGGCGTGAATTTTCTGAACTACATCGACCGCCAGATTCTTCCCACCGTGGCCACGTCGATTCAACACGACCTGCATCTGTCGGACACTGAGTTTGGCGCGATGGAAGGCGCCTTGCTCATTTCTTTCACCGTGCTGGCGCCGTTATTCGGCTGGCTGGGCGACCGGTTCTCTCGGACGAAGTTAATGGCGACCGCGGCGATTGTTTGGTGCCTGGCCACCGGGTTGACCGCCATAGCGGATCATTCGCCCTTCTTCTTGCCCGGGTTCACTCTGCACATTCCTCTGGCTGGATTGCCGATAGCACTTTCTGGAATGGCCGTCACGCTGTGTCTGGTGCGCGCCATTGTGGGCGTAGGCGAATCGTCGTACTCGACGATCACGCCGACGTTAATCGCCGATTACTTTCCGCCGGTTCGTCGCGCGACGGCCCTGGGCATTTTCCAAATCGCGATCCCGATGGGCTTTGCGCTCGGAATTGTAATCGGCAGCGCTCTGGATTATTTTTTCGGCTGGCGCATGGCTTTCATGATCGTGGGTCTACCCGGTCTGATTACGGCCTTGTTCGTGTGGAAACTGAAAGAGCCCGTCCGTGGAAAAACTGAAATTCACGCTGAGCCAACAACTCCATCTCCCGCCGAAAAGCGCCAGCCTTTCCTGCGCACGTGCTGGCAAATCCTGTGCACACGCAACTGGCTGCTTTCGACTGCTGGTTATGCGGCCGTAACGTTTGTCCTTGGTGCTTTCGCGACCTGGGCCAAGAAGCTGCTGGAAGAGGACAAGCACATGGGAAAGTTGAGCGCCGGGATCGCGCTCGGAGTGATTATTTTTGTAGGGGGATTTGCGGGCAGTTTCGGCGGCGGATGGATTGCCGATCGCGTCGCCGCCAAGTGGCGCGGTGGTTACTTTCTGGTTTGCGCGGCCAGCAGTCTGTTGGGAATCGTGCCCGCTGTGTTAGCACTCGCATTGCACCAACCGATGCTTTTTCTGCCGGCGATTTTCTTCACCGTGTTCTTTGTCTTCATGAACAACGCGCCGTTTCACGCCATCCTGGTCGGCAGCGTGCCGCCATCGATCCGCGCCACGGCGATGGCGCTCAACATCGTGGCCATCCACATGCTGGGCGACCTGATCTCACGGTTTGGCGTCGGAGTATTGTCGGATTCGGTCGGCGCTGGAAGATTGCCGTTGCTGGGAAATCTCGCCAGCTCGATTGGGATCGATCCCGTTCGTGAGCATCTGACCACAGCGTTGCTGGTAGTTCCCGCAGGCCTGTTGGTTTCGGCGCTGTTCTTTTTGTGGGGAGCGAGAAAGCATTCCGGCTAGCTTTTGTTATCTCGCTTACAACTGCGCGCGCTTCCGCTTCTTCTTTGCACTCAAACAATCTGTCGAACAATAGACAGAATCATCGGAGCCGGCCGTAAGAGCACGCCCGATCGGGATCCAAGTGCCGCAAGTCTCGCAGCAGACAAGTTTTTCAGGTTGTTGATTACGAGGATTAGCGCCAGTCGCGCTCATCTGTTGGAAGTGACGGAGCGTCTTGATGAATTCCTGGACCACTCGGAGGTAAGGGCGCAGCCGCCGGAGCAACAGAACCAGCAGCAAGGCAACCAGGGTGATAACTACCAGGTACTTCAAATTACCTTTTCCGCCGTTATGCGACGCATCATGATGGCGTTGCTGCGACTAAGCTCGGGCCAGGTTTTCACCTACCGATCGTCGCTACGTCCGCCGCCTTCAGTTCCCAGATCATGTTTGCGACGGCGCGGAAAAGCATCGTCGTCGCGCCGGCGAGGAGGCGACGTGTTAGTGCGCCGATCGATACTTCCCGGTGGCAGCGTGCGTCCATGAATTGCTTCGGTGAGAATTCGGGTAATCTCCTGAGAAAGGGTGCGATGCTCGGACGCCGCTCGACGACGGAGAGACTCTTTCAGTTCATTGGGGACATAAGCACCGATGAACACTCCTTTTCGATTGACCATTTGTTTTTGGGGTCTCCTTGTGAAAAGCAATTCAAAACTTAACGAAGGACGCTTCCGTTTCCCGGCGCTGAAGCAACGCCGCAGTTAACAGCACCGGCCTGAAAAGAGCGTTCTCCGCGGGATAGTTGCCAGGCAAAGCGAGCAAGTCTGTAAGCCGAATTTTGTGCCTCAATTCAAATCTGGAAATCCAAATTCGAGATCAAGGTGGCGATCATTCCTCTAGCCCGGCCGTTGCCAGCCGGATCAAGCGACCTACCCGGAGGTCGTAGCAGCAAAAGCCTGCTTCGGGCGGGCAGCCCTTTTGACGCCTCCCTATTTGGTCTTGCACCGCGAGGAGTTTGCCTGGCCGCGCATGTCACCACACGCGCCGGTGCGCTCTTACATTAAGCCCTTGCGGGCCGCACCATTTCACCCATTACCCAA
>JBGPWS010000272.1:0-6362 GCA_041492345.1 Pyrinomonadaceae bacterium
ACTTTCCGCACATCGGGGCGGCAAAGCCGCTCTCGTTCAGTATGCATTCCGACATTACCTCTCAAGAGTTAGGCCGACAGACCATGGCTGATAGCGACGCGGCGAAGTCTAGCACAAGACGCGGGCCTCGATTCATTGGCAAGCTGCGGTTCTGGTGGTCATGGTTTGCCGCCGGCGCACTGCTCCTGGTCTTAGGGCCGCCAATCCTCCTGGTTGCCCATCTGGCAAACCGCCGGGATTGGGTTTATCCGGTGGCGCTGTTTGGCGCGCGCGCCTGGCTGCGCTTGAGCGGCGTGAAGGTGGACGTTAAGGGGCTGGAACTGCTCGATCCGAAACAGCCTTACGTTTTCATCGCGAATCACTGGTCTTATCTTGATGGAGCGCCATTGTTCGCTCACACCGGACGACGCATGGGCCTGGTCGGCAAGAAAGAACTTCTTAAGGCCCCGATTCTCGGCGTTGGGATGGGCTTCGTTAACGTCATAGCCATCGACAGATCGAATCGCGAACGCGCTGTCGAGTCCATCCGGATAGCAACTGAGCGTTTGCGCTCGGGCATATCGTTCGGGGTGTGCGCCGAAGGTACGCGCGCGCTTCCGGGGGAAATGCTGCCGTTCAAAAAAGGCGCGTTTCACATGGCCGTGGAAGCCGGCGTGCCGATTGTTCCGATTGCCTTTAAGAACAGTGACCAGTTGATGGGTAGAGGGACCGGCGAAGCCTGGCCGGGAACGATCGATATGATGATGCTCCAGCCGGTCGAAACCTCCTGGGTTGCAACCGATGAGGACTTGCAGAAACTTGTCGATCAAGTCCAGAGAATGATCATGAAAGAACTGGGCGTTGAGAAGCTCACTCCACGGCGGCCAAAGTGATTTCCGGATCTGTTCTAAGCACCGTGCCTCGGGTCAGCAATACTGCGTCAAGAAAAGTCTGGTCCTTTGTGCTCCCCAATCAAGCGGGGCCTCTCACTGAGCCGCAAAATCATAAGTAAGTATCCCGGAAACTTTCACCGCTGCGCCCCCTACAATCATCGGTTTGAACCGCGCCAGCTTAGCAGCGTCAACGGCAGCCTGTCGCAGAGACTCTGGGCCGAACAGAGCTTCGGCGGAAATCACTTTGCCGGTCTCGTCAACCAGGACCTTCACCTGCACCTGGCCAAAGGCGTGGGTCTTTTTCGCCTCGGCAGGATACTTCGGCTCCGGTAATTTTTCGGCCTTGCTGTTGAGTATTCCTCCCTCGGTCGGTTCGACCGCGTCGGGCGGGGCGGTAGTTTCAGGCTTGGCCGGAGGTGTGGGCGATGGTTGTGGCTTTGATTCAGGGCTTACCGATTCAGGTTTCGTTGGTTCCGGCGCGTCTCCGATCTCAGTAATCGTGACCCTGCCGCGCCCAACGATGAAGTCTGTGTATTTGACCAACATGCGCAGGCGAACGACGCTACCATTGCTGAACACGAGTTCGTCGTCCGCATAGGTGTAAGTCGGAAACCAATACTTGCCATCGATCTGTTCACGGTAGGTCTCGAAGGTCGCGTACTTGTTGTCTTTGGTTTCAGGAACTCCCTTACCGCGAGCTTTGACGATCTGTAAGTCCTGTTCGTCAACCCAGATGCGACCCTGAAACAATCGCTCTTTGACCTTCTTGGGATCGGGCATGATCTTCGGGCCAACATCAAAGACGTAAAGGTCCAACTCATCAATCTTCTCTTTCCCGACATACTTGAAACTGTACGCGTTGATTTTGGCAGCTTCGAGGGCGAAAGGGTTGACACCTCCGAGATCTTCCAGGTCCTGCGCCGTAACGGTGATCTCGGTCAGCGTCGGCATCGGGAAGAAATTTATCTTTTCAAAGCGATTGCCATGGTCGTCGAAGGTGAAGAAAGAAACCCGATGGTACTCGCCGGTTACCTGCCCGCCCATCCCGATCGTCTGCACCAGTGCGTCTCGTTTGAAGGCGTAGCTATTCAGCGCCTGACGAAACCGGGTCTCTTTGGCCGTGAATGCGCGAACGATCTCGTCAATCCGCGTCGCGGGGAGGGCGCTGGGGGTTATGTTTGTCGCGGCCGCCGGACCTCGCGTATCGGCGCTGGTTTGTTGTGCGAGCACTACTCGCCCGGTTGTAACCACGATCAGGGCGGTGAAAAGCGCAAGTCTCAGACAAGTCTTAAAGAAGGAGCTCATTGTATTTTCCCTACGCAACAGGTTATTGACTTTAATCAGAGGCGGCAGACGACTCGGGGATTATAGCAACGGAACCGAGTCTGGTCACACACTGCAGTCAGATGAGAGAAATCACACCGTTGTTGCCAGCGAATTCCGTTCGGTAGCGCCTCGCGCCAGCGAGTTGGCACGGACGACGGCGGGCACGGCTGAATCCTTCCCCAAAACGAGAGGGCCAATCAGCCAGCAGCGGTGCGAAGGCTTCGCCGCTTTTTCCTTGCCCGTTCCTTGCTTTTAGTGCTATAGAGCGCCATTATTTCGTTGAGGAGTGTAGAGACTCAAGAGAGTCAAGAGGTTTAGGGTCATGCCAACTATCGACAAGGAAACAGCGTTCGCAGATCTCGTGAAGAATCACGAGAATCAGTGGGTTGCTATCGATGAGAGAGATGGCGTTGAGTTTATCGTCGGCTCAGGCAAAGACGCTGTGGAAGCGGCTCAGGACGCGGAAGCAAAGGGTTTCCCTGATGCGATGCTCGTCAAGGTTCCCTCGTTCAGGGCCACGTTTATTCCACTATCGGCCGCGATGACGCCCTCTTATTAGAGCATCCACCTTGGTATTCACCTCAAACTGTCGGCTAAATCGCTCAAAGATAATCTGATAGTTCTCGAAGAAACCAGTCTGCCCTAACAGCGGCACAATGTCAGCCCGGACAAACCCTGCTTCCATGGTTATCCACCGACTAAATCCCGTTACTTGCAATTGGATCGAATGCACGAAGCCCGCGGCCTCTTGTTGGGCCAAACCATAGTAAGTCTTGGGGCGTCCTGAGGGAACGTCTATTCCCAGCACCGTTCCCATGGATTCGGGAAAGATACAATCAGAAGCGCCGGAATCAACCAAGGCCAAAGTTACTCGTCCCTTGGCGGCGTAGCGCACACAGACTTGAAGAAGCGGCAACAGCGAATAGCCGCTTGGCTCGTTTATGTTTTGTAATTTCCTGTACCTAACCTTCATTCTCGGGGCTCCTTACTACAAATTGAACCACCGATAAGTGGTCAATCTAGCACTCGGCGTCTTTTCATCACAGCGAGTCTTAGACAAGTAGGCAACGGATTCAAAGAACGTCAATACTGCATCCTGCCACTAATTCAAACATCCTTAATCTTTCTTCCTTCTTGGCGCAATCGTATTCCGCGTTGGAACTTCTGGAGTAATAGACTTGCTTGGGCCGCGCATGAACCTTTCTTGGAAGCTCGCGCTCGCACGCAGCGGAATAGAGCCAATTACAGCGCGATTAGACGGGTGGATTCTATAAACCGTTTTGCTTCCGTGAGACATGCTCGACACTTCGCCACTCTGGTCAAATCGTTTCAAGATTCCATGAATGCTTGCCAGCGGGTTGTTGTGCTGCTTGAGGTCGTAATTGCTCGCCTCAAGAATGTCTCGAATTTCCTGTGGGGTCATGTATCTCTGCGTTGTATGGAGGACGCGACGACAAGCGTCCGCAAGTCCCTCGTCCGGCTCAATGGTGAATTCCTCGCATATCTTGTTTATTACGTCCAGAGGTCGGTCGGTGGTAAAAGGCTCGATGCTCTGAATAAGTTTTTCTAGCTGAAGGATTTCGTTCGTCAGCTCTCCGCGTTCTACGTCCAAGGCATCAAGCCGGATACGACGAGCCCCAAGCCGTTCGTGGGCATTCTTCAGCGCGTCGATCCAGTATTCTTTGTCTCTTTCAGCAAGCGTCTTGTCCATAATGAGGGCATATTATATGGATGATAATGGCAAGTCAACACAATTATGCACCCCAAGCAATAATTCTTTAAGCAAGCAGGGTGAAGCCATTGAAAAGGCAAAGTTGAAGATCGCAGAGTTCAAGCGGTCAATCAAGATTTTCGAGTAGCTTCGCGATCAAGGGATGAAGTCTCCAAAACCAGAGCAGCAGGGATCGAAACAGAGCGAGGCGTCAGCGTGAATGAAACGATCTCAACACCAAAGAGATCACGACCGCCTCATCCACCTCCTTCGCTTTGCCGCGTCTTTCGAGTTAAGATGTGTGGTTTGCGAGGGCCGCCAGATTCTCCACTGTGCAGTCTCGCGACCAAACCAGCCATGACCCAGGAAGCTATCGAAGTTCGGGGCGCTCGCGTCAATAATCTCAAGAACATCTCGTTCTCGATTCCGATCAACCTCATGACCGTCGTCACCGGCGTCAGCGGGTCGGGCAAATCTTCGCTGGCGTTCGACACTGTCTATGCCGAGGGCCAGCGCCGGTATGTCGAGTCGCTGTCCGCTTACGCCCGTCAATTCCTCGAGCGCATGGACAAGCCGGACGTGGATGAAGTGCGCGGCATCGCGCCCGCCATTGCGATTCGGCAAAAGAACTCGACGCGGAATCCGCGCTCGACCGTGGCCACCCAGACCGAGATTTACGATTATCTGCGCTTGCTGTACGCCCGCGTGGGGACGACGATCTGCCGGGTGTGCGGCCGAGAGGTCTTACGCGATTCACCGGAATCTGCGGCAGATGAGATCCTCAAACAGCTCACCGAAGGCACGCGCTTTTTTGTTCTGTTTCCCGCCCGGGCAGGACTTCAGGTTGAACTCAACGGCGCCAATGGCAATCACCCGAACGGTGCGAAGTCTGCGCCACGAAAAGGTAAACCGAAAGAAGCCCCGGGAAAGCTGAGCCGGCAGATGATCACTGCTCATGTGATGAGCCTGATGCAGCGCGGCTTCACCCGGCTAATACACGAGGGCCGGCAAGTCGATCTCACCTCGCCGGATGATTACCAGCGCGACGATTTTGAGAACGTTTATGTCCTGGTCGATCGACTCACCGCGCGCGAAGACGTACGACAACGTCTGGTGGATTCGCTGGAAATCTGTTTTCGCGAAGGACACGGCCAGGCGGTGATTGAAACTGCCGAACCCGAGCCCGTGCGCCTGCGTTTCTCTGAAAGCTTCGAATGTAAATACGACGGCACCGTCTACGCTCTACCAGAGCCGCGTCTGTTCAGCTTCAATAATCCCTATGGTGCGTGTCCGACCTGCCAGGGTTTCGGCAACACAATCGGTCTCGACCTTGGTCTGGTAATTCCCAATCCTGGCCTGACGCTCAGCGAAGGCGCCATCGAACCCTGGACCAAACCACAGTACGACTGGGCCAAAACGGAGTTGCGCCACTTCTGTAAGTCGGAGCGCATTCCGATGAGCGTTGCTTTTAATCAACTGACGCGCGGCCAGCAGCGCGCGCTTATCAACGGCAAAGGCGAATGGAGCGGCGTGCGCGGGTTCTTTGATTGGCTCGACACCAAGAAATACAAGCTGCACGTGCGCGTGTTCATGTCGAAGTATCGCGGATACACGCTCTGTCCTGACTGTGAAGGCGCGCGCTTGCGACAGGAAGCCCGCGACGTGCAAGTCGGCGGGCGGACTTTGCCTGAAGTGTCGGCGCTTTCGATTAAGGATGCGGCAACGTTTTTTGACGCGCTCGAGTTGTTGCCTGAACAGGCGGCAATAGCCGATCGGGTACTGTTCGAAGTTCGCCGGCGCCTCCGCTTCATGGTCGATGTCGGGTTGGATTACCTGACTTTGAATCGTCTGGCCTCGACGTTGTCAGGAGGCGAGGCGCAACGGATTCAGTTGGCGACCAATCTTGGTTCGTCGCTGGTCGGAGCGCTGTACGTGCTGGACGAACCGTCGATTGGTTTGCATCCGCGCGACAACGATCGTTTGATCCGGCTGCTTCACAATCTGCGCGACATTGGCAACACGGTGCTGGTGGTTGAGCACGACGCCGACATGATGCGCGCCGCCGATCATATTCTGGACATCGGGCCTGCGGCGGGCGAACTCGGCGGGCGCCTGATGTATGAAGGCGATTTTCCCGGACTGATTAGGGACTCGCAATCACTGACCGGGCGTTACCTGCGGGGTGAGTCTGAGATTCGAGAACCGAAGCATCGCCGGCCTTTGCAACTCAAGCGTCTACACGTCCGTGGCGCGGGCGAGCACAATCTGAAAAATATCAATGTGGATATCCCGCTCGACATGCTGGTCTGCGTCACCGGAGTCAGCGGGTCGGGCAAATCGACGCTGATCCACGAGTGCATCTATGCCGGATTGAAGAAGCAGCGCGGCGATTGGCAAGGCCACGTAGGGGCTTTTCAGAAGCTCGAAGGCGGACATCACATAGACGAAGTGAT
>JBGPWS010000208.1:0-8294 GCA_041492345.1 Pyrinomonadaceae bacterium
CCTTCCTTCAAGAGATCGGTAATCGCCGGCTGGGGGCTGCGCTCGTGCCGGGCAGGACGACGACCACCACGACCTCCGCGAGGGGCCGGAGGACGACGTTCACCACGCTGAGCAGGTTCCCGAGTCTCCTGTGTCTCTTTAGTTTCTTCTACCACCGCCGGCTGCTCTTCAATCACCTCAGATGATTGGGCCACTGATTGGGACGCGGTTTCAATTTCGCTCGGCTCTTCCGCCGCTCCCTCTTCATCAAGGCCGTTGGCGCCATCGGCGCCGGTTGCTCCTTCGCCTTCGGCGGCAGACTGTGACCGCTTCGACGAGGGGCGACGACGGCGACGCCCGCCGCGCCGCGTAGCAAATTCTTCGTGCACGCGCCCGGTGGTGATGCTGGCTTCGGAATCAGGGAGAATCTCTTCCGCTATTTCCGCTTCCGCTCCACTTTCCATCTCGGGTACGTCATCGACCTTCTTGGATTTGAACAAGCGACCGATCACGCTGGTCTTTTTCTTGCGCGGCGTTGACTCTTTAGTGCTCGTGCTCCGCCGGATGGGTCGCTTCTCGACCGCTACTGGTTCAACCTCTGCCGCTTCAACTTCAGGCAATTCAACTTCCGCCGTTTCGTCATCACTGACGCGTTCAAACGAAAGGCTGCGCGAACTTTCCGCGGCGACTTCATCGACGAAATCGCCAACGCGGGCGGCTTCGAGTTCTCGAGCCCGCGCGAGCGGCGCTACAGTGGAATCGTCGTCATCGGCGATGCGTTGGAACGATCCGCTATCGGTCAGGCTGCGATCAGACAAGAGCGAGCCCACCGGCGCACTGGGCAAATCTTCCATGTCGAACTCAGCCGCGTGCACCTCATCCATCAGTCGTTCCTGCAGCCGTGCATCCTTGAACATCTCGCCGTTCATAGCGCGTTCTTCATCGTCGCTGATGCGCTCGAATGAAGAACCCGGCGTCACGAACGGAGTGTCGATCGGTTCTGCCGGGGTTGGTGCTACCCGGCGCTCTTCCGGTGCATCGGCCCGGGTTGAGCGGCTGCGACCGCGTCCTCCGCGACGTCCGCGGCGGCGCGGTCCGGTTTCTTCAGCCTCTTCCGCTTTTTCCGCCACTCCGGCGAGTTCGGGTTCGGCTTCTGCTAAGCGCAGCGGCTCAGCGCGCTCTTGTGCGCCTTCGATGTGGTGCTCGCGTTCGACACGACTTTGCTCGATGTGTTCGGTGGCGGCGCGGGTGGCTGTTTCGGGATCGACCTTTTTGGATTTATCGACGACGATGCGTTCGAACTCGGCTTCCTCGTCAAAGAAATCGGTGACGTAAAGAAACGCATCGCGTTCCAGTCCGATATCCACAAAGGCCGATTGCATGCCGGGCAGAACGCGCATCACGCGTCCCTTGTAAATGTTGCCGACGATGCCCTGGTTCTGTTCACCGCGTTCGATGTAGAACTCAGTAACGCGGTCGTTTTCGACAATCGCGATTTTCTTTTCTTTTCCGTTGACACTAACAATTAACTCTCTTGACATTGATATTCTTTCTGCAGCGCCGGCGCAAACTCTGCAAGCCCGAAGGCGAGACGTGCGCCGCGCGCACACGTTTAGTGAGCTGGAGCGCACGCCGTGACGCGTGCGGTTCGCAGGCGTGGAGGCCTGCGCTTTCTATGCTCGTTGGTTGTTGGAGGTCGCCGGCAGAATATGCCGGCAGTTGATTTGTGATTGCCGCCGGTCCTGGCCGACGGGGACGCATCTGGTCTCGATCAGGTGGATCGAGATCTCTCGCGTGATTTGTCAGTACCACCTGCCGCAGCGGGTGGATACGCGTTTGATTCAAACGGGAACTCCGGGAACCGCTCGGGTGTCGCTCAATTGGGCAACAACTGCCAGGGAGCCTAGCTAGCCATCTAAGGACGCGCTCTGAAACCTGGTTCGCGATTCGTCAATGGCCGTCGGGTTGACGGCTTCAAAAATCTTTGCTCGACTGTAACTGCATTGGAAACACGTTTGCGATGCGTTGCGACCGGGCCGAATGCCTGACCGAGACGAGCACGGGCAGTATAACAGAGGAAGCGGGTCAGACCAAATCCACAGATTTCGCCGATTACACAGATGAACCAAAGGTGGAAACGAACCAGCCACAAAAAAGCACAAAAGGCAAAAAGAATTTAGAGAACGTTCCCTGCCTCTTGTGCCTTTTTGTGGCTTAATTTCTTATTCGGTGTAATCTGCGAAATCTGCGGACTGCTAGTTCTAACGCGTAATCCTCCCCATCAATTCCCCGAACCGCAGATCCTCGCGCAGCCCTTTCAGATTGGGATCGTGCTCGAACAACGGTTTGTTTTCGTTTCCCAGCGCGACTGAGCGCTGCAGCCACTCGAAAGCGTCGTCGCGTTCGCCTTCCAGCGCATAGACCGAGGCGACCGCATACGCGATGTCCGCGTCGACGGCGGCGTTTCGCTTTACATCTTCGTTCAGTTCCGCGCGCGCGGCTTCGTGCTCGCTCAGCGCGCTCAGGCACATCGCCAGAAATGGCCGCACGCCGTTCAAGTTCGGATTTTGCGCCAGCACTTCGCGCAACAAATCGCGCGCCGCCTCGACCTGCCCGGTGTAATACATCGTCACCGCGCGAAACATTCGCAGCAGCGGATTGTTCGGTTCGACTGACGCCGCCCGGTCGAGTTCGCGCTGCGCATCGGCAAACTTCCCTTTATAAAGAAAGATCAGCGCGCGGTTATAGCTGACCACAACGAACGCTGCCGGATCCAAATGCACCAGGCGATCGTAACTGCGCAGCGCGCGATCGTATTCGCCGTCGAGCCGGTGCAGCGTCGCCTTCACAAAATGCACCACGGCTTCATTAGGCGCTTCGCGTCGCATGTGCCCCACCTCTTCGCGCGCTTTCTGTTTCTGCCCGCGCCAAAGGTAAACGAACACCATCAACATGCGCGCTTCGATGATGTTGCTGTCGATGCTAAGAGCCTTATTGAAAGCCACTTCAGCGCGGGCAAAGTCTTCGGCCCCACCCAGGCCCTTAAGAACGCGATTCACGTGACACGCGCCCAGACCGTCATAAGCCAGGGCGAATTCAGGATCGAGCTGGATGGCGCGGTTGAAATGATGAATCGCCGCGTTGCAATCCGCCGCCGCCACGGTGCGAAAGATAAAGCGCGCAAATCGATCACGGCCGCGCAGGTATTCTTCGTAAGCTTCCGCGTTGACCGTGGCGGGCTGGGCCAGACCCGCCTGTTCATCCGGACTCAACTCGAGCCGCAAACCGTCCACGATGCGCTTGGTGATCTCGTCCTGCACCGCGATGATGTCGCCGGCCGAAGCATCAACGCGATCGCTCCAGATAATCTCGCCGCTTTTCACGTCCAGCAGTTGCGCGTTGACGCGAAAGCGCTCGCCGGCGGCAATGAAGCCCGCTGACAGCACGGCATCGACATTCAATTCTCTGCCGACGTCGGCCGGATCGGCCGGCTGGCCCTGATACTTCGACATTACCGAAGATGGACGCACCACCAGCGAGCGAATGCGCGCGAGTTCGGTAATCACCGCGTCGGCCAAAGAGAATTCGTAAAAGCTCGACTCGGGATTATTGCTCAGGTTCTTGAAAGGCAGCACGGCGAGACTCTTTTTCTCGCGGTCCGCGATCGTGGTCATCGACCCTTCCTGCGGATCTGTTAACTGTCTTCCGGAAAGCTGCGGCGCGCTGGTCGGCGACTCTGCGCTGCTCCCGCCGCCTAACTTTCGCAGCCAGCGCATCGCGCGCGACACGGGACTGGATCCGCCCAGGTGACGCGGCGCGGTAGCTTCTTCAAACGCTGCGCCGCCGGCGACTTCGTGCAGAAGTTTGCGCAGCTCGTCGCGCAGCTCGCCGATTTTTTGATAGCGATCCCGCGGATCTTTCTGTAGCGCCTTGTCCATAATCTGTTGCAGGCGCGCGGGCGTCGGGCCGGGCCGCGCGGCCGCGAGCGGCTTCGGCTGATCGTAAAGCACTGCATGGCGCACATCGATGGTTGATTTGCCGCGAAACGGCCAGGTGCCCGTCAACATTTCATACACCAGCACGCCGGTCGAGAAAATATCCGCGCGCGCATCAACGCGATCGCCGCGTGCTTGTTCCGGCGCGGCATAGGTGGCCGTGCCGTAGGGCACGCCTATTTCAGTCAGCTCGGTTTGATGAATCCCGCGATCGGCGGCTTCGGTTTCATCCACGAGTTTGGCCAAACCAAAATCCAGAATCTTCACCTGACCACTGTCTGTCACCATGACGTTGCCGGACTTGATGTCGCGGTGAATGATGCCGCGCGCGTGGGCCACCGCGAGCGCATCGGTCACCTGAATCGCAATGCGCAGCGCACTCTCGAGTTCCAGCGGCCGCCCGTTGCAGAGTTGGCGGACGTTCCGGCCTTCGACGTATTGCATCGTGATAAAGTGCAGGCCATTGGCTTCGTCCAGGTCAAAGATGGTGCAGATGTTCGGATGGTCCAGCGACGAAGCCAGACGCGCTTCGCGTTCAAAGCGTTTCAGGTTGGCTTCTTTGACGGTGAGTTCCGCGGGCAGAACTTTGACGACGACGGTGCGGCCGAGTTTTTGATCGATGGCTTTGTACACGGTGCCCTGACCGCCGGCGCCGATCTTTTGGGTGATTTTGTAGTTGCCGAGGTTCTGGCCGATCATGAGTGCGCGTATTTAACTCCTAACAAGGTGGCGACTGCAACAGAAAGTGGGCAGTGGGCGGCATAGCCACGAGCTGAGATCCGTCAGCCTCAGTCCTTCTCCCCTTGCAACAGCAGTTTCATTGACTTTTCTTCGCCTCTCGAATAGTCTCGCGGAAATTTTTTTGGCAGTCATATTCAGTTTTCTTGGAGTCTCGGCTCGTCGTTAGCCAGTCAATCATCACCGCTGTAACGCGCGTCAGTTTAGTGTTCTCTAGTGCTAACTGCCTCATGCTTACTGCTCACTGCAAATAGGAGTTTGCCCCCATAATGCCCCGCTCCGATCGTTCGTGGTCCCACTTATCCGAGCCTAGCTCTGTCTGTCGTAGTGGGCAGTGGGCGGTGGGCAGTGAGCAGTCTTTGTGGCGGCAGAGCCACATTCATCCTCCATCCTTCATCCTTCCGCGGGACGCGCCAGACTAAGCGCACTCATCGTCGCTTTCATTCTGATGACGGTCGCGGCATCTGCGTTGGTGGCGGTGCGCGGCCGCGCCGCCGGCGAAAGATTCCCCTGGCCAACTACTCTCAGCAAAATCTTTGGAGGGAGAAGAGCTCCTGCGAAAAGTGTGGAAGCGACTACGTTGAGTCCGCCGGCTCCCTTTGCGGGTGGGATCAGTCTTACGACATTAGGAACTGCCTACACCTAAAGCTTCGACAGCTGGCCCAACACATTCAATGGCAGCTTCCAGGATGCCGAGATGGTCAAGGCGTTCCTGGTGGCGGGTGAATATCGCCGGCGCTTTCCGAGGTGAAAATGTTGTGTTCGTTAGACTTCGCGCCCGCATCCTCCTCACTCCCTACCAATAAATTGGCAACTACCCCGGTGAATTTCTTGACACTGCCCAGCTTTCTTTGCTAAAAGGCACGCTAGCTTAGATAAACTAACTCTAACCAGTCAGATCGCGGCCGAAGGTTTCCAAATCAAAGCATGCCTTCCCCCCTTTGCTGGTGGCTGAAATTTCAATCAAGAGATTCATCTTCGACCTAAGCTTTGGCTTGTTAACCAAACAAATAGGAGGTATCTGAAATGAGAAACCGAAAATCTTTTGCGCTAGTGATATTCGCCGCACTCAGCTTTGCGTGTCTACAGACAGCTGCGTTGGGCCAGACGGCGAACGACAAATTGGCCAACGTAACCGGCGGCGGGTCGAGCGTCAGGTGGGACGTGCTCGTCCCGAATACTGGCGTGAGCTTGACTATCTCTTTCCCGGACGGCCGGTCGTTCAGCAAAGAGTATAAAGCGGGCACCTCGCCCGAAGTCACGCTTAACGATAGACAGCTCGAAAGCCTGCCCGACGGGGCATACGGCTATGAGCTTCGCCTGAGGCCCGTATTATCAGCCGCAGAAAGAGAAGCGATGAAGGCAGCCCGCGGCAAGGACGATGACCCCGAGGCTGAGCGGGCAATGCGCAAACGCCCAGTGCTGCCAGTCCTCGTCCAGTCGGGAAGCTTCTCAATTCTGAACGGCTCGATTATCGTCGGTGGAGCGATCGAAGGGCAGCGCACCGGGAAGATAACGGAGCCGCAGCGGACTCCGGTAGTTGTCTCCGGCAACACGGTGACCAGACTTCGCAACCATCGTGCGTCTCTGGGCGCTATGCCGGATCAAGTGATTCCCGACGATCTGATCGTCCAGGGCAGCGCGTGCGTCGGCCTTGACTGTGTCAACAACGAGAGCTTCAGTTTTGACACAATCAGGTTGAAAGAGAACAACACTCGCATTTCATTCAACGACACCAGTACGGCGGCCGGCTTCCCGACCAACGACTGGACGATCAGGGCAAACAGCTCAGCCAGTGGTGGCGCCAGTTTCCTTGCGTTCGTAGATCGGGGAACTTCTGAAAATGGCGACGAAGTGGGCACGATCGTGTTTGAAGTGGATGCGGGCGCCCCGGCCAACTCGCTCCGCGTGAGCAGTACGGGCAAAGTCGGTATCAGAACTGGTACGCCGGTGTTGGATCTGCACGTTAGCGCCAGCGATACTCCCGCCCATCGATTCGAACAAACCAGTGCGGGCGGTTTCACGGCCCAGACCTGGGATATTGCGGGCAACGAAGCCAACTTCTTCGTTCGCGATGTCACTGGCGGTTCCCGTTTGCCATTCCGCATCCGGCCCGGCGCGCCAACCAGCAGCATTGATATCAACGCCAGCGGAAATGTTGGTATCGGGACGGCGAGTCCGAGTGAAAAGGTAGATGTGTCAGGAACGATTCGCACTATTGGACAAAGCACAGCACCAGGAAGTGGTGCAGGAATTGAACTTAGTTACAGTGGTGGCACAGGTTTCATTCAATCCTACAACCGTGCTGGTGGTGCGAATACACCACTCTATATATCTGGTAATAGTATTCAGATAAATCCAGGAGGAGAAGGGAGCGTCGGCATTGGGACGGCGGCACCGACTGCTTTGTTGTCGGTCAACGGAACCGCCAACAAGCCGGGTGGTGGAGCGTGGGATGTCTTCTCGGATGAGCGCTTGAAAAACATCAAGGGCCGTTTCAACCCCGGACTCAAAGCCGTTATGCAGTTGCAGCCGATCCGCTACGAGTACAAGCGGGACAACGCTCTCGGACTTAAGTCAGAAGGTGAACACGTCGGCTTTGGAGCTCAGTCATTGCAGAAGATCATTCCGGAAGCCGTGACTAAGAACAGCGAGGGGTACCTGATGGTCAACAACGACCCGATCATCTGGACCATGCTCAACGCGATCAAAGAGCAGCAGAAAGAGATCGCGGAACTGAAAGGACAAGTCCAGAAGTTACGGGCGGCCTCGCACCGGCGCAGGAAATAAGCCTCAGGGCAAAGCGTTGCTGGTGGCAAATGAGTAACCAGGCGCGTTTTCCGCAGGGCTAGCTGTAAAGGGCCCAAAGGCGCAAGAGCGCAACGAAGGAATTCGTTTGTGCTTCTTGCGCCTTTTTGTGGCTAATTCTTTGTTGACCTTATCCGCGCCAATACGCGTTCATCCGCGCCAGGCAGGTTACTCCCCGCCTTCCTGGACCAGATCCAGATAGCCTTTCAATTGCAGCGCGCGTTTCTTTATCACTTCCATGTGCGCGTCAATGCGCATCGGGATATACATGGTGCCTTGCATCGTATCGTAAATACTGTCGATGAGCTTAAAATCCAAATCTCGATATTTGATCCACTCAAGCTCGGCCAACCTCAGCGCTTCCTTTTGCGCGGGCTTCAGGGTTCGCATCAGCTCCCCGTAATTCTTGTTCAGCTCTTTGTCCCACGCGGCATAAGCCTTGTCGGTACATTCGACCATGCCGGCCGTCGAGCCGTTCTTATCAATGCAAGCCTCGAGCGCTTTGTCGATGGGATGTTGGGTTTGCTCCTGCGCGACTGAGACGGTTGCTAGCAGTAGAACAGAAACCAGGGCCAGAAATAGTTTTGTCATAGATAGTTCTCAGATGGTTATGGGGCGATCGCCCGCTAGTTTACGAACCTTCGCAATTGCACGCTGATTGCGAAACCGATCGCTATGAACGTGGCCAGCACCGAAGAAAGACCGGCGCTCATCAAAGGCAGCGGCACGCCGATCACCGGCAAAAAGCCCAGGGCCATGCCGACGTTAATGAAG
>JBGPWS010000395.1:0-3460 GCA_041492345.1 Pyrinomonadaceae bacterium
ATTATGAAAGTGTTGACGATCTTCTCGGCGATAATGCTGCCGCTGACCTTTATCGCCGGGGTCTATGGAATGAATTTCGACAACATGCCGGAACTGCACTCGCGCTACGGTTACTATGCGGTGTGGATCATAATGCTAACCGTGTCGGTCGGAATGCTGGGGCTTTTCTGGCGGCGCGGATGGATTGGCAGCGGAGAGAAAAGGATCAGGAACAAGCAGGAACTCTAGCAGGCTGCTGAAAAACTCGTTAGCCACAGAGACACGGAGACACAGAGAAGGATGAAATCAAAGAGGGGTCAAGTTTATCAGCATTTCTGATCAATTCTGATCTGCCTTTTCTCTGTGACTCTGTGCCTCTGTGGCCGATTTCGCCGTTTTGGGTAACCTGCTAGAGCGAAATACGACTCGAGTCGCACCCCAGGTCTTTGTTAACCGGCGGATGGAAACAACAATAGATACGCCGAAATCAAAACTGAATTAACAATCAATGCATATGCTCCGGCGGCCACATCGTCGGCCATTATTCCCAGTCCTGATTCCAGACCTTCGAGCCGTCGAATGGGATAAGGCTTCCAGATATCGAACGCGCGAAACAATAGAAACGCAGTGAACACGCTCCACCACGTGTGAATCCAGAACGGCCCCGACAGCAGCGCGATCATCTGACCCGCGACTTCGTCAACAACTACTATTGAGGGATCCTTTTCCCGAACGAGTTTCTCGGCGCGAGAGCCGGCCCAGATCCCGGCCATCGTCACCACAAAGATCACGACCAGCATGAAGGCCATTTGAGGTGTGAAGACATATAGCGCCGTCAGTCTTTTCGCTAAAGCATTGGCCGACAGAACGCGATCGGCGGCAGCCCAGATGCTCAGGTAAAGACCGACGCCGACCAGCGAGCCCATTGTCCCGGGCGCAATTGGAAAATAGCCAACCCCACAGGTCGCGATCGCGAGTGCAACGAAATCGGCGGGCGTTCTACGTTTGGGCGCGTGCGCAACTATCGCGCTTGGGACGACATCCGGATTAAGTTCGTCGCTGGATTCTTGGGTTGTCATCGCAGGTATCAAAGCGCGGCTTTTGCCGCTACCAAAAGCATTCAAGCTAACTACTCAGACTTCAGGGAACAAGGGCAAAAGGTTGGGCGGTTTTCACTCCGTTAGGAGTGGGATGTTTATAGACAAGAGAGTAAAACCCAGTACCAACTCCGTTCGGAGGAGCGGAATTCAAGTAGAACTTCACCACTCCAGGACCATTCCGCTCCTCCGAACGGAGCTGAAGGGAGGGTTGCTCCCCGATCTATAAACATGTCACCCCTACGGGGTGAAACCCGTTAACCTGCTTCAGAACGAACGCCATTGAAACCAAGAGCTCGCTCTCTTTCGACTCGCCCTCGAACAGCGCCCTCCCCGTTCCCTTCAATCGGAAAGTCTAACCGATGGCCTGCCAGAACAAAAACTTGCATACAGTTCATAACGACTTTGGTATTCTCTGCCGGTAATGGACGACCCCCTAATCCTGATCCTGATGTTGGCGGTCATGGCAATGATCCTCTCGGCAATCGTCTTGCCAATCATTGCTCTCGTAATCTCAATTCGCTCGAGGAAGAAGCTCAACCAGCAGATGTCAGGGCTTGCGCAAACACCGCCCGTTCCCGGCGCATCTCAACAACTGCCCATCTCAGATGGAGCCCTTTTAGCTGCAGCGGTCCAACAACTCGAGGCCCGCGTGGAAAACCTCGAAGCAGCTCTGACGGCACACGCGATTCCGATCCAGAGCCCGATCCCGAATCTAGTCGAAGCACACAGCAAACCCGCGAATCAGCAAACGGCAGAAACGTCGGTCAAGGCACACTTGCCCATTGAGACTTCTGCTGAGGCGCCGCGATCTCCGGTGACGCCGCCTCCAGCTAAAACGATTCAGGCAGAGCAAATTGAATCAATCATAGGCCGCCGCTGGCTGGGCTGGGCGGCCGTCTGCGTGATCCTCTTTGCGGCCGCGTTCTTTCTCAAGTATGCGTTCGATAATCGCTGGATTGGCGAGTTGGGCCGCGTTGCAATCGGCGTGGCCGTCGGTGTCAGCATGACAGTGTCAGGCTTTAAGTATCACCAGCGCGGGTGGCGAATCTTCTCTCAGATACTGACGGCGGGCGGTATTGTTCTGCTCTATCTCTCTGTCTATGCCGCGTTCGGCTATTACCATCTCGCCACTCAGAAAGCTGCGTTTGTCTATCTCGCGATCCTCGTTGCCGAAGCCGCCGGCCTTGCCTTGCTCTACAACGCGCCGGCCATTGCGATCATGGCCCTGATGGGTGGTTTCTTAAGCCCAATACTCTTACGGTCCGATCGCGATCAATACCAGTCATTGTTCGGTTATATCGCGGCGCTCGATCTCGGCGCCCTGGCGCTGCTCAAGCATTGGCCGGGATTGAGTTCGCTCGCCTTCGCAGGCACGCACCTGCTGTTCTGGCTGTGGTACGGCGACAGATATCACCCGCGGAAGCTCGGCGCGGTTATGGTCTTTCAAACAGCCGTGTTTTTGATATTTCTGCTAGCTCATCTGGGCAAGCAACTGGTCAGGCGCCAGACCGCCATGTTCGAAGACCTCGGACTGTTGGTAATTAACCCTTTCGTATTCTTCGCCACCGCGTATCACCTGCTTAATCCTGGACATCACGATTGGATGGGAGTGTTTGCCATCGGCATGGCCCTGCTTTACGCCGGCACGGCGAAGATCCTGCTGAACCGGACTGCAACGACTCGCATCGAGCCGCTGTTGATGATCGGTGTTGCGCTCACCTTCGTAACGATCGCGATCCCGATTCAGTTGCGGTCAAACTGGATCACCATTGCCTGGTCGTTTGAAGCGGTCGTGATGCTGTGGGCCGGCATCGAAACCAAGGCACAACGGCTTCGTGTCACGGCCCATATACTGTTCGGGCTTGCCCTCATAAGGCTCGTATTCTGGGATACACCGGGCGAATCCCGACCGATATTCACGCCAGTGCTGAACAAGTACTTTCTCTCTTCACTGGTCGTGACGGCGTGCCTATTTGCCGCCGCGTTTGTGTACCAGAAGGTGGGACAGCGGAAGCAAATCTTCGCGTCAACGCACAAGCTCGTTATCCTGCTCGTCGCGATCGTCACGCTGTGGTTCGTAATGTCAGTCGAGACCCACACGTTCTTCACCGCGCGAGCCGCTGCTCAGAAACTAGTCGAGGATGCCAGCCACGAGCGCTGGCTCGGCCAGATGGCCCTTTCGGTTTTCTGGTCTATCTACGCGGGCGCACTCGCGGCCGTCGGATTCGTCCGTCGCTCGGCGGGCTTGCGTTGGGCTGCGCTGGCGCTATTCGGCCTAACCGTAACTAAGGCCATGCTTGTTGATATTGCACAACTCCAGCAACTCTACCGCATCATCGTGTTTCTTGTGCTCGGATTGTTGTTGCTGTTGGTCGCCTGGG
>JBGPWS010000278.1:0-6246 GCA_041492345.1 Pyrinomonadaceae bacterium
CAGAAGCACGCACGATCTCAACCGAGCAGTTAGCGTGCGCTGCAATCGCTTGCGAGACAGAGCCGAGAAGTAAGCGATCCCAGAACCCGTAGCCGTGCGAGCCGACCACAATCAGATCGGCGCCCCAGCGTTCGGCCTCTTCCAGAATCACCCGCTTGGGCGAGCCGAAGGGCGCTTCAGCCGTCACTTTGAGGGATTTGTTTCCACTGGTGCCAAGCGTTGACACGGCACGGTCGAGTGTAGCTTGGGCCCGGTCGCGCTCAGCCTTCTCCCTCGCTCTGTAATAGTCCTTCATTCCAACCCACGGCTCAGGCGTCTCGTCTGGAATGGGTGCGACGACTGCCAGGATCTTCAGTTCACTGCCTGCGGGCCACGGCCTTCGCGCAACCTCCTTCAGCGCCTCATCACTAAAGATCGATCCGTCAAGGGCCAGTAATATTTTCATTTCAACGGCCTCCTACTTTGCTGTTGCCGGGTCGCTTTTGGTATTGCTTACTACCTTCGCCAAAACCTGATCTTGAATTGAGAAAGAGGAGAGGGACGCCGGGGCGCCCCTCT
This sequence comes from Pyrinomonadaceae bacterium, assembly GCA_041492345.1. GTDB lineage: Bacteria > Acidobacteriota > Blastocatellia > Pyrinomonadales > Pyrinomonadaceae > UBA11740. Next base: position 559 of record JBGPWS010000278.1, read on the forward strand.
CGTCCGCCATTGAAACACACCTCACAACGAACGAAGAAAAGCAACAAGGTCCGTTTTTTCCTGAACGGTCAGGTGGAGTTGCTGCAACAGGTTGAAGTATTCCACTGTGTCCTCAAGGGTGAAGCAACGCCCGTCGTGCAGGTAGGGCGGAGAGTCCTTGATACCCCTCAGCGGAAATGTCTTGATGAGACCGTCGTGGGCCATCATCATCCCGTTCACCAGCTCCTGCTTGTAGAAGCGCTCCGCCTTGAGGTCATGCAGGCTGTTGTCGGTGTAGTAGGGGGCGGGATGGCAGGAAGCGCACCTGGCTCTGCCGTTGAAAATCGCCTCCCCTCTGAGTTCAGCCGGTGTGGCCTGAGCGGGATCCAGCGCTCCGTAGATATCCAGCTTGGGAGCGGGCGGAAAGTCCAGGATTGCCAGGAATTCTGCCATGAAGTGGACCTGGGAGCCCCGCTCAAGGACGTTGACTCCTTTCTTGGTAGCCATGCTGATGTCGCCGTCGAAGTATGCGGCCCGCTGCTCGAACTCCGTGAAATCTTCCACAGTCTTCAGCGCCCGCTGCGAACCGAAGAGCCTCTGGATGTTCACGCCGCGCAGCGTAGGTGTTTCGATACGGTGCCTGAACTCCTGTGGGCGGATGTCACCGACGAGGTGGTTCGCCCCGTTTGTGTGTCCGTTCACGTGACAGTCGAAGCAGGTGACGCCCAGTATGCCGTCCGGCCTATCAGTCCGCCGGTCCTCGGTGGCGTTGAACTGCTGCTGCGGGAACTGGGTGACGAGGAGCCGCAGGCCTTCGAGTTGCTTCGGATTCAGAATGCCGTTGAAGATCTCGTAGTAATTGTTGATGGTGATGAGACGCCCTTTCGCCACGTCACCCAGATCGGGCCGCGTCGTCAAGTAGATGCTCGGGGCCACGTCGGGCAGGACGTGCTCGGGCAAGTCGAAGTCCAGGTCAAAGCGGGTGAGCCTCGGCAGAAGCTTCAGCGTCATTGGGGGAAAGAGCATGCCCCCTTCCGCGTGGTCGGCGAAGGGCAGGGGCTTATAGGGAAAGAGCCCGTTCTCCTTAATCTGATCCGGTGTCATCTTGTCCAGCTGGTCCCAGGTTACCCCTGAGAGTTTGGCCGTCGGCCCTACGGGCACCGGTTTTCCGCCGGACATGGTCACCTGTGACGTCGTCTTCCCGGCAAGGACATAGCGACTATTCAAGAGATCCATGTGCTCTTTTGCCCGCTCGGCCTTGACGCCCAGGCGCGCCGCCTTGATTTGCTCAAAGGTCATATCTTGGTTCGTCGGGCCGTAGCTGGACGAAACCTTTTGCTGCTGTGCGTGAACAACGATCGTGATTGCCGTTGTTGCCAGTAGCCCGAGAATACCAATCAATGCTAACGTTCGTTTGGTTTGTGCCTTCATGGCAGCCTCCCCTCCTCTTATTCCTCCATGTTCATAAATATCTGGCACTTATGCCAGCGGAAGGATCCGCATCCTCTTCATCTAAGCCATCATCAGCACGTGATGCGACTATTGCCGCATCGCATCTGTGTGACCGCCGGCCCTATTCTGTCCGCCATGTGCCCGCTGTGTTGCGCCCAAGCTGCGCCCGGGGTTGAATATATCGAAATATTTATTGCAAGATTCGTTCCCTCAACACACCTCTTTTTTTTTGTTCATACTTTCTAGAGGTCAACATTTTTGGTTGGGCCCCGTTGCGAGAACATACCCAGCCTCAGCAGCAGAATTCCCCAAGACAGATCAAAGGTCTGGGCGCTGGCCTGCGAGATCGGCTCAGTGACCCATGCCGAAGACCCTTCCCAGGACGGCCAGGAGGAGTTGGTACGGCCCGGCAGTTCTCCACCGCGTCTACACGCGGATTGCGGTAATGTCTAAGTTTGGAAAACAGGCGTTCAGAGTACCGACTTCAGTCGGGTTTTCATGGCCGTGAAAGAACCCAACTAAAGTTGGTACTCTAAACACCTGTGAACCCAGGTTTGTATATACGCCTTGACATATATGTCGTGATACCTTATCGTGGATGTGACATTCGCCCAAGCGAATATATACTAAGATGCAGAAGGAGATTTAATCATGTCGGAATCTATAGTCGAAGCAGTCCGGTCACGGTACGGATCGGTGGCGAAGAGTGGTTTATCGAGCGAACATGACGGGGTGCGGGCCGTCGCAGAAGCGTTCGGTTACTCGCCTGAAGAACTGGCCTCTATTCCCGCGGAAGCGAACATGGGCCTGTCGTGTGGAAATCCCACGGCAATCGCTCATTTGCGCGCAGGGGAAACCGTTGTGGATCTGGGGTCAGGCGGCGGACTTGACGTGTTTCTCGCCGCTGAGAAGGTGGGGCCTGATGGCCGGGCCATTGGCATAGACATGACGCCGGAGATGATAGACCTCGCCCGCCGCAATGCCGGAAAACGCCAGGCAGCCGGCGCGCCCGCAAACGTCGAGTTTCACCTGGCGACAATTGACGCACTGCCGCTGGCTGACTCTTCGGTTGATTGCGTGATTAGCAACTGTGTCATCAACCTGGCGTTGGACAAGCGGGCGGTCTTTCGGGAAATCGCGCGCGTGCTCAAACCCGGTGGCCGGCTCGCCGTCAGCGACATCGCGCTCAAGCAGCCGCTGCCCGCCGAACTGGGCGACGACATCATGGCTTACGTGGGCTGCATCGCTGGTGCGATTTCGATTGAAGATTATCGGCAAGGACTGGTAGAAGCCGGCTTCTCGAACGTGGAAGTCGTGGACTCCGGCGCAGATCTCAACGCGTATGCGAAGGTCGAGAATCAAGCGGTCTGTTGTTCGCCGGCCATGACAGAAACTTCAGCGCCACTGGCGATAGCAACTTCTTCAAGCGAGTTGCCGCTCGGGGCGACCGCGTGTTGTACGCCACAACCGGCAAGCGCAGATGCCGACTTGCGCAAGAGGCTTGCCGACTTGCTGCGTCGCAATAACGTCAACGATTACGCCGCGAGCGTGAAAGTTTACGCGGTCAAGTGAAGACCTGGGCCCGCCCCTCGAAGAGAATCGCTGGTTTCTTTATGGCGCAAGCAAATCATTGCTCTGCGGAACTAATCGAAAGAAGGGACGTAACAGCGAGTCTTGCGGTATTCCGTTTTCTAGTTGCGGAACAACCCTCCTTCACCGCAGGTCAGTACGCAACTATTGGCATCGCCGCAGATGGAGATTTGATCGAACGTCCTTACTCGATCGTCTCGTCGCCTTATGAGCGATTCCTCGAGTTCTTTGTCGAATTATTACCAGGCGGCATCCTTACTCCAAAGTTGTGGGAGCTGAAGTTGAGATCTACCATTCTGGTCCGCCGGCGCATCGTGGGCCATTTTACTTTGGACTCGACCGTCAAGCGTCATTTGATGCTGGCCACCGTCACCGGCGTGGCGCCGTTTGTCAGCATTCTGAGAACTCAACAAATTGATCGGGCGCGCGGCGCAGCGTCCAACCATCAGCTTGTCGTCATTCACGGCGCGAGCCGCTCTGCCGACTTTGGTCCCTATCTCGGCGAACTCGAAGAGTTGTCACACGCAGGATGGCTCAGGTACATACCAACAATCAGCCGGCCATGGGAAGAACCGAACTGGAAGGGCGAGACCGGTCGGGTCGAGGATGTCGTGCGCAAGCATGCCGACCAGCTTGGGTTGGATCACGGTAACTCGGTCGCGTATGCATGTGGTCATCCGCAGATGGTTGCGAATGTCAAAGACATACTTGAACGCGCGCGCTTTCTCAAAGACCAGATCAGGGAGGAAGAGTACTTTCCACTGCATGATTCACCGTCTCATAAATGAGGGAGACGCACCTAGTGGAAAGAGTGCGCGTGAGCGCGACACGCCCCTTTGCCATCGAAGCCTTCGCCGCAAGAAGTCTGACGGTGGCTCGTGCTGACCTTTACTGAGCGGGGTGTTGCTTAAGCCACTCTGCACGCAATAGAAAGCTTCCTTCAGTGACAATCCGATCGCCGACGTTTACACCTTCGAGCCCCGGATAGAAGCCGTTGCTCTCTGGGCCAAGCCGGACCGGTCGGAGAACAAATTCATTCGGTTTCTCACTCGCGACGAAAACGACCTGCTGGTTGCCGATGGTCTGCACCGCACCTTTCGGAACGACCGGTGTTGTCTTTTCGGCAGCTCCCAGCGCTCCGAAAGCGACGTTCACGTACATGCCAATCTTAAACATCTGTCCCGGATTCGCGAGTTCGATGCGCACCTGGGCCGTGCGGGTCGCGGGATCGATCTTGGGATCGACGTACGAGACGCGACCGCGAAAGACGCGACCTGGATAAGCATCCGAATTGACGTTTGCGCCGCTGCCCACGCGAACCGTCGCCAGATCTTTTTCGTAGACTTGACCGACAACCCAGACAGTGGAGAGATCGGTTACGCGCATCAGCTCTTTGTTTGCTTCAATCACTTGGCCGGGATTCGCGGAGCGGCTTGTCACTGTGCCTGAGGACGGCGCTGTCACAGTCACTTCAGAGCTGATCTGCGAGGTCGAATTGAAAGAATCAATCCGCTGCGGTGACAGACCAAGGAGTAAGAGCTTTTGGCGTAAATTGGCAACATTTGTTTCAGCCTCGCGATATTGCGTAGTTGCCGTCTCGAGATCCTGCCGACTGGCGGCGCCGATCTCAACCAGCTTGATCGTCCGCAGGTGATGGCGATGGTGTTCGTCAAGAGCTGCCAACGCCGCCAGATAACGCGATTGATTATCAGCGAGTTCGTTACTGAAAACCACAGCGAGCTTCTGCCCGCGTTTGACGTTTTGACCAAGTTCGCCGCTGACACCGCGCACAATCCCGCCCACTAGCGAAATCACCGGAGTCTCTTTGTAGGTGTTCGCCTGCACGGTTCCCGTGGTCATTAGACCAGCAGCCTCGGCAGAAGGCTGTTCCCCAACTGTTTCGATCTTCAGGCCCGCGCGCTGCACTTGCTCCGGTGTGAGGGTTAGTCTTTGGTCGCCGGCCAGTGCAGTTGGCTGGTTTGATGATTCTTCAAACGAGACCGAACGCGGCGCGGGGACAGGTTTGCCAGTTTGTCTGGGCCAAAGGAGCCACGCAGCGACGCCTACGATCAAAGCGAGAGCAATCGCAGCGATGATGATCGCCAATCGCGACCGCGATGGTTTCGGGTGCGCCCCAGCTTTGCTCGCGTTAACTCCTACAATTGGCGCGACATGATCTTCATTCGTCTCGCCTCGAGTTGTCTCGTCAGGATTCTGGTTCATGCTTTTAACCCTCATTCTCTTGGCGTCAGCCGCGTAGCGGCGAAATGTGTATAGAACAAATGCCCATACAAAAGCGGTTAGCTCCGTCAGGAGCGAAATGTTCTGCCGCCCATAAATGGGCTGATGAGATTGAGATGGAAACAGACTATAAACATTTCGTGCCTACGGCACTCTTCGCAACGCTGATTATTCCGCTCGCTCGGTACGCTCGCGGTTCTGTGACTTTCATCGCTTTATTAACTCCGGTGAAGCCGTGGTGCGCGCGATGTCGACCCGCGCGTTGTAAACCGCAAGCTGCGCATCAATGAAATCATTTTCCAGCTCGATGAAACGGCGTTGCTCGCCGATATAGTCGATCAGAGTTTTCGAACCCAACTCGTAGGTTTGCCTGACGACATCGAGATTGGCCCTGGCCGGATCACGCACTCCAACACGAAAGATCTC
>JBGPWS010000126.1:0-11543 GCA_041492345.1 Pyrinomonadaceae bacterium
AAAAGGCGGAGAGATTCTTGTTGCACTGAAACGCAACGATGAATATGCTCTGCACATCAAAGCGGTGCGCGCCTGATAGAATATCGGGCAATCTGAAATGAGCGGCGCCTAAGGAAGAAGCAAGACAAGGCAATGAGAATGGCCGATTTAGAAGCATACAAAGATAAGTTTGGCGAGAGCGGACAGCGGGTACTGCAAAACGCTTTGGGGGAATCAAGGCGCCGCGATCAAAATTACATCGCTGTCGAACACATCATCAGTGGCCTGGCAAGAGAAGAACCCGATCTCTTTAACTCGACCATGCGCAGCCTTGCTCTTGATCCCGCTATGGTGACCAGAGCTATCGATAAGCGTTTGGACAACACGCGTCAGCATGTCGGCAAGGGATTCAGGATAGCTCCCGACACGACTGACCTGTTCAAACGAGCGATGGAGCGCGCCCGCTCGCGCGGACGCAAGACGATCGAAGCCACGGACATCTTCGACGTGCTTTCGAACTACGACAGTCTTTTTGTCGAAGTGCTGCTCAACCTGGGCGCCACTCCGGAAGCGGTGGTCGAAAAGGTCCGTACCAACGTTAACGAGCGCGAGCAACAGGAAGAGCAGTATCGCAAGAAGTTCGAGTTGCCTCCTTACCTGAAGCACTTTGGTATCTCGTTGAACCGCCTGGCCCGCGCCGACAAGATTCCGCCCACCATCGGACGCGAGAAAGAAATCCAGCAGATCATCGAGATTCTTTGTCACCGCGAGCGCGCCAATTCACCGATGCTCGTGGGGGAGCCGGGCGTGGGCAAAACGGCCGTGGTCGAGGGACTGGCGCGTCTGATCGAACTCGAGCCGCAGAAAGTCCCGGCGCGTCTGCGGAACTCGCACGTGGTGCAACTGCAAATGGGCGGCATTGTGGCCGGCACCATGTTGCGCGGCATGTTCGAAGAGCGCATCAAGGGCATCATCGATGAAGTTAAAGAACGCGATAACCTGATTCTCTTTATTGACGAGGCGCACACAATCATTGGCGCGGGTGCGGCGCTGGGGACATCTTCAGATGCTGCCAACATGTTCAAGTCGGCGCTCGCGAAGGGCGAGCTGCGGATCCTCGGCGCGACTACGCTGACCGAGTACAAAGAAACTATCGCCGAGGACGAAGCACTGGCGCGCCGCTTCCGGCTCGTCAAAGTTGACGAGCCGACGATCCTTGAAACACGTGAGATTCTACTCGGCGTGCGGCCGCGGCTCGAACGTAACTATTCAGTTCAAATTTCTGACGAAGCTATTAATACCGCGTTGGAAATGGCGCCGAAGTACATTCGGAATCTGCACCTGCCGGATAAGGCCATCGGCTGGCTCGACACTGCCGCGGTCAAAGTAGAGATCAACGAGCCGCACACGATGATCGTCAAACCTGAACACGTGATTGACGTGATCTCGCAAGAGTCGCGAATTCCGCGCGACATGATCTTTCGCGACACGAGTGATCGCTTCGCCTTGACCGAAGTTCAACTTTCCGAGCGCGTCATCGGCCAGAAGGAAGCTATTAAGGCCGTGGCCCAACGGCTGCGGCTGAACAAAGGCCCGCTGAAGGAATCGCATTACAAGCCTGACGGCGTGCTGCTGTTCTTAGGTCCGACTGGTGTGGGCAAGACCGAGTTGGCGAAAGCGGTGGCCGAGTTCATGTTCGGTGACGATCACAAGATGGTCCGCCTGGACATGTCCGAGTACGGCGACGGCACCGTGGGCATTGAGAAGCTAATCGGCATGCCGCGGGGTATTGTCGGATCAGAACGTGGCGGAATCTTAACTGAGCAGCTAAGAGAGAACCCATACACGGTTTTGCTGCTCGACGAAGTTGAAAAAGCTTCACCGTACCTGATGAACATTTTCCTACAGGCTTTTGATGAAGGCTGGTTGACCGATGGTCGTGGCCGGCGCGTCTATCTTTCTGACGCGATCGTGATCATGACGTCGAACCTCGGCTCGGAAAGCTTTAAGAAGTATGAAAAGCCGCTGGGGTTTGGCACGAAGACGGCCAGCGACTTTCGGGCGATCAAGAACGAGGTAATGAAAGCCGCTGAGGCGCGCTTTTCGCCGGAGTTCCGCAATCGCATCGACGAGATCGTGGTGTTCGCGCCGCTCACCATGGACGAAGTGAAACAGATCGCGCAAATCTATCTCGATAAGACCAGGCGCCAGATGAAGAGCAAGGGCAAGTCGTTCGAGACTACCGATCAGGCGCTCGCCCTGATAACTGAAAAAGGCTTTAGCATGAAATACGGCGCGCGTTTCCTGAAGCGTTTCATCGACGAGAGAGTGAAGCTGCCTATCACCACGATGTGGAAAAGCGGATCGAATTTCATCGTCGACGTTGAGGACGGAGAAGTAGTCACCAGGCTTGCCGAGGTCACGGACGGCGATGCCGGTTGAGTCCGATTTCAGGATGTGTCGATTAGAGCCTCATATTTCTGATTGAGGCTCTTTTCTTCTTGCTCCTTTGCTTCCGGGTCTGCAATGAGAAGATCCCTCGTCAGCAAACTCGCCTCCGCCAGCCTCTTGTTGGTCCTAGCGGCGTTCGCCTGCGCGGCCCAGACTGAAAAGCCGAGCCCCAACCCCGACGAAAAAGCTGAAAAGATCGTCCAGAAAGCAGTCCTGGCGATGGGTGGCGATCGATACCTGAACGTTAAGACCGTTATTGGTCGCGGCTTCTTCTTCGACTACAAAGACGGCGTGTCGGGGCTTCCGCTTCGTTTCGTCGATTACATAGTCTATCCGGACAAAGAGCGAACCGAATTCAGCGGCGGCGGTGCGCGCCTGATTCAAACAAACGATCACGACAAAGGCTGGGTATTTGACAGCGCGGCAATAACTCTCAAGGACCAAACTGCCGAGCAGTTGGAAGACTTCCGCCTGGCAACTCGCACGAGTGTCGAGAATCTGCTCCGCGGCGGGTGGCGCACTCAGGGCGCCAAGTTGAGTTATGTAGGCCGGCGTGAGGCGGGCCTGGCGCGGCGGAACGAAACTGTGCGAGTTACTTACCCGGACGGTTTCTGGATTGAATATGAGTTCGCTGCCGACGATGGCTTACCCGCGAAAGTTCTTTACCAGCGCAAACAAAAAAAGCCTGACACCGACGAAATGGAAGAACTGGCCGAAGAAGATCGCATCAATAAACCGATCACCATCGACGGCATTGTGGCCGCCCACGTCATCGATCATTTCCGAAACGGCGTTCAAACCAGCCACATCAATTACGAGTCAGTCGAATTCAACAAGCCCGTGCCTGACTCGCTGTTTGCCAAGCCGGCTAGTATCAAAGCTGTGAAGTAGAAAGGTGATGAGCACGATGTGGCCTGATGTCTCTCATTCTTGGGCATCGCTCATTGGTTTCGCACAGGAATCGTGACTTTTGCTGTTCGCTCTGCGCAGACTGATTTCAGAAGTTAAGTGCCAAGAGACGAAATCATGGATACTGACGACTCTGTCAACTGGGATGATCTTGTAGATATTAGTTTAGAGCCGCGAACGTGGTACAGCTTTGTTCAGGCTCAGATTGACTTACTACGCACTCATGTTCTCGGCCTTGAAAAGCAGATTGATGAATCAGTCAAGGCTTATGAAAAGGAAAGGGTGGTCACAGATGTCGAAGAATACGACGATGGATACGCCAACATAATCCTAGAAGAGCATCGAGGAATTGAAGGTCCGCCGAATCACCTCGAGGAGATTTTTTAGTACTATTTTCCGAACCTGCAGCGTAGAAGCACGCTGATCGTCCTGTTTTCATTCTTGGAGCATCAGCTCAATCAACTTTGTGAGTTATTTGCAACTACACAGAAGTTGAGTATTGTTCACACCGATCTGAGGGACAAGGGTATTGTTCGCTCACGGCGCTACCTAAGAAAAGTCATCTGCCTGCCGGTTGACGACAATTCTGTCATTTGGCAAAAGCTCCAGGGAATTCAAAAGGTGAGGAATGTCGTTGTACACAATGACGCGAAACTGGTTAACGATGACATTATCAATATCGTGAAAGAGTCAGAATATCTATCCCTGGCCAGCGATTGCGAATCATATTATTACCATGATAGCGACGTCGATGTTGATGAAGTAAACATATTGGAAGGCTACTTGGACTTTGTGTTGGACACTTGTGATTCATACTGTAGCGAGTTGAACAAGGCAATCGAGCAGTCGCTGACACCTAATTCCCCTTAGGCTCCATAGTGGGGGAACACGCGGGTATGTGCGGGAGGTATTTCGCTTGAAACGCGGTTGGACGAGAAACTTACTCGACTTAACAACTAGCGGACGCTACAATCCGAGCAGATAACAACCTCTGTGAGAGGAGAGTCACATGGCAATGGAAGTTCGATCCGTTCAGGCAGTTTTTGAAGATGGCGTCTTGAGACCGAGCGAAGATCTGGGTCTGCAAGAACACGAGCGGGTGCGCCTCATTGTGACCTCCGAAGCGGAGTGGGAGCGCAAGTTTGCTGCTCTGCTGGAGCAGGTTCAGAGTAAGACAGATCGCTTCGCAGCGGATGAAATCGAGGCCGACATCACGGCCGCAACCCAGGAAAACTAGTCCAACAAACGTGCGATGAGACTCGTCGTGATTGACACGAACGTCTGGGTTTCCGCGTTCCTCAACCGAAAAGGCTTTCCGGCGCGGATCAAAGATGCCTGGGTAAATGGCGAGTTTGAAGTCGTTTTGTCGTCCTCACTGTTGCAGGAAATCAGCGAAGTCTTGCACCGTCCAAGGATCAAAGACAAATATGGCCTCGTCGAAGATGAAATCAATCAATTCATCGAGCTGTTACTGCGCCGGGCCGTCCTGGTAGCTATCGGTGGCCAACTCAAGCTGTGTCGAGATGAGCGTGACAATATGTTTTTAGAAACAGCCATCGCTGCGGGCGCTGAGTACTTGATCTCCCGCGACGATGATCTGAAGGGTGACAGTGATCTAATCGCACAGATGCGCGCGCACGGAGTGGAGGTTATCACCGTGTCACATTTCCTGCGTGAGTTAGGAAACGAATAAGTCTAAGCGAGGTAGCCCGAGGCTGAGGATTTTTGAAGAGAGACGCAGAAGAGGTCCTTCCAGATATCGTTCGTGAAATCAAAGAGCGTCCACGAAAGTGAGAATCTTATTCGCCATTCGGGGAATATCCGCCGCGCCGGCCTCTCAGCTCGGACTCGATCGCTTCCTCGTCCATTGGGATTTCGTCCGAGGCTTCGATTTCCGCGGCGATCTCCATCAACTCTCGTCCCAGCGGAGACATGGTTTCTGTTGTCAGCCAGGATTTGACCTCGGTCGAGCGAACTGGTGGTTGTTGGTTAAGATTCTGACCGGGTTGCGCCATTGACTGCCTCCTCGGAAAACCCAAGCGTTATCGCAAGGCTGATGTATTCTATCGAACTTTGGTTTTGGATAGCCAGTAAGTTTCGCGTCGTTTAGAATCGAGCGGCAAGTCGCCGGGAATCGTAGGCTATAATCCAACAAAACAACGGAGAACCCCTAAGGCAATGAATCCAAGTATTCAAACTACCGGTAAAGACCGCCGCTTGTACATCTGGTTCGCGGTGTTCATGCCCATCATCGTCCTGGCCGGCTTCGCCCGGAGTTATTATCTGAAGGGTTTCTTCGGCACTCCCGCATTGCCCGGGTTGCTCGTGCATCTGCACGGAATCGTGATGACGTCGTGGGTGGTTCTTTTTGTCATCCAGGTTTCGCTGGTCGCTACCCGCCGAACAAGAACGCATCAACGCCTCGGTGTATTCGGAGCGGTGTTGGCCGCACTAGTGCTCGTCGTCGGCGTCCTCACGGCGATTGCCGCGGCCGCCCGCGGCGCAACGCCCGGCCCGCCGGCGCTTCAGTTCCTCGTCGTACCGCTGGGCGACATGCTCGCTTTCGCGGTGCTGGTGGGAACAGCGCTTTACTTACGCCGCCGCCTCGACATTCACAAGCGGCTGATGCTCCTCGCCGCGGTGAATTTGCTGGCTCCGGCCATTGCTCGGATCCCTTTGCATTTCATCGAGACCGGTGGCGCATTAGCTTTTTTCGGCTTGACCGACCTGTGTTTGCTTGCGTGTGTGGCTTTCGACACGGTGAAGAATCGCCGGCTGCATCCTGTCTTCTTATGGGGAACGCTCTTGATCATTGCGTCGCAGCCGTTGCGTTTGATGCTGGCGGGAACGGATGTGTGGATGCGGTTCGCGACGGCGCTGGTGGGATTGGTAAAATGAAAGTTCGCGCTTCGCGCTCAGTGCGGACGGGACGTCCGCGCTCCCAGCGAAATGGTTGAGATTCACACCGATGCCGAGCGGCTCAGTGATTTTTCCTGAGGCGCAGGTTCGCTGACGGTGCTGTATTTCGATTCCGGCAAAGGCTTGCCGGCCATCTTCGCGAACAAGCGTTCGTATTGATCGACGACGTTGTCCCAATCGTAAAACTCCAACGCGCGCGCCTGGGCGCGATTGCGATAAGAGTGAACCAGAGAGCCGTCGCGCAAAACCCGCTGTAGCTTCTCAGCCAAGTCGTTTTCGTCGGCGTAAGCAATTCCCGCATCGCCGATGGCCTCGATATTTTCCGGCGCCGCCAACGTCAGCACGCAATTACCGAAGCCCATCGCCTCCAGCAGGGCCGGATGCGTGCCGCCGACTTCCGTGGCGTGAACATAGCAATAAGCGTTCTGTTGCAGGGCGCGATAATCGCGGCCGAAAACAAATCCGGTGAAGATGATTCGTCGATCGCGGCGGGCGCGCGCCTTGAGGTCTTTGATGTAGTCGCGCGCGTACGGAGCATCGCCAACAATCAATAATTTATGCGCAGTGCGGACCCGCTTGAACGCTTCGATCACCAGGTGCGCGTTGTTTTCGGGCTCCAGACGCGACACGTAAAGCACGTAGCGGTTCGGCTCGACGCGCCAGCGTCTCACTGAAGGATCGGGACGCCGCTCGACCTCGGCGCCGTAAGCGATCATCGTAGATACAGCTTTGTGCCGGGCCAGGTAGTATTCCTGAATCACGCGCGCGTCGGTAACGGTTTCAGTCGGAAGAATGGTCGCCAGTTTCTCGGCCAGCAAATAGTAGCTGCGAGCAATCCAGTTCCACTTCTTGCGTTTGTGTTCCAGCCCGTCGACGTTCAGCGCGACGGGTGTGCCGGCGAGCCGGAGGATGGTAGCGAAAGGCGCGTTGGCCGCGTTGCAGATCAGCGCGGCATCGTAACGCTTTGGCACCGCATGCAACGCCGAAAGGAAGGTATGCACGATGGTGTCAAAGTATTTGTGTCGAATGGTAGGCAGGACTTTCAGCTTTACACCCTGGAACTCAAGCTCGCGCGGGCTGACGTAATGTGCCCGGCAATACACGGTAACGTCGTGACCGCGGGCGACCAGTTTGGTCGAAAGATGTTCAGCGAAGGTTTCGAAACCACCATAGTTGGCGGGAATCCCCCGGGTGCCGAGAATCGCAATGCGCATGATCAAATAGAAGGATGAATTGAGGCGGGGTCTCTCAGATCATTCCTGTCCTAGTTCCTGTTCGCAGCCCTCTGGTAAGCACCCAAAGTCAGCTGCGCAGTCGTCTTCCAGTTGAAGTTTTTTGCTCGTTCCAGACCCTTTGCGCGCAACGCAGCACGATATTCTGAATCATCTATCACCTGCATGAGGGCGTTAACTAGTGCCTGCGTGTCGAATGGATCGAACAGCAAACCAGCGTCGCCGACAACTTCCGGCAAGCTGGTTCGATTTCCTGCAATTACCGGTACGCCGCATTGCATGGCTTCGACCACCGGCAAGCCAAAGCCCTCGAAATAGGATGGATAAACGAAACACACAGCGCCACTATATAGTCCAGCAAGGTCTCGCTCTGGAACATAACCCGTGAACAAAATGTCCCTGCCGAGAGCATTTTGCTCGGCAGCCCGAAAAGTTTCGCTATCAAGCCAACCGCGTTTCCCTGCCAGGACAAGCTGAGGAAGCTTAACCTTTGGACGAACTCCGCGCAAGCACGAATATGCTTCGATGAGTCGGACCAGATTCTTCCGTGGTTGAATGGAACAAAGCGAGAGAATGTAATTCTCTTGAATTCCGTAACTTTCGCGAATCCTTCTCAGTTCTGTTTCATTCGTGACGGGCAAAAGATTTGGCGGCGCGGCTTCGGGCGTGACCGTTATGCGGTCCGGCGGGATTCCGTAGGTGCGGCTGATATCGCTGCGCGAATATTCTGAGACGGTGATGATATGCGCCGCGCGGCGCGCTGTCCGGCGCACAGTCAGTCGCAGCTGCATCCAGCTACGCCGGTTGAAAGTTTCCGGCAAGTGCTCGAAAGCCAGATCGTGAATAGTGGCAACGACCGGACAGGGAGGAAATGGCGGGGCGGTGTATTGCACGTGCAGCACATCGACAGGATTGCGTCGCAGCTCTCTGGACAGCGTTAGCGGAATACGCACGAGCGGCGTATGCGGCAGCGTCTGCTTGACCTTGAAATTGGGCCAGCGATTAGCAAACCGCTCGATAGCTGCCGGTTTGGTAACGTACAGCGTGTAGAGATTGGTCTGATCGATCTCGGCGAGGGCCTCGATCAGGTTGGTGGCGTAACTTTCGTTCCCGCCGAGTTCAGCTCCGACGGAATGCGCATCGATTGCGATGTGCAAAATCGCTTTCGCTCCAATTTAGTGAGAGCGCCAGCCGGCGAGTTCTGGCGAGGAATGACCGTGGACAGCCGACACGATCAAAGTTATTCTTCGTCGGCCGAGGACTGTCGGCCTGCGGGCGCCGTGGCTTCGGCTGCTGCGGCGGCGGCTACCGTCTGACGCGTATCACGCTCGCGGATACGCGCCGCTTTGCCGCGCAGACCTCGCAGGTAATAAAGCTTTGCGCGGCGGACGTGGCCCCTTTTCACCACATCAATGTGGTCGATGATCGTCGCGTGCAGCGGAAAGATTCGTTCCACGCCCACGCCGAAACTGGTCTTGCGCACAGTAATCGTTTCGCGCACGCCACCATGCTTGCGGGCGATGACGACACCTTCGAAAGCCTGCAAGCGTTCTTTGGTTTCGGATTCCTTAATGCGTACGTGCACGCGTACAGTATCGCCCGGCTGAAAATCCGGGACGTTGGTTTTTAATTGCGCCTTGTCGACGCTGTCTAAACGATTCATGACGACTACTCCATTTCCAATTTCCGATTGCCAATTTCCGATTTGACCACTTTGGACTCTCTCAAACCCGCGCCCGTTCAATAGGCAATTGGCAATTGAAAATCGGCAATTACTCTAAGAGATCCGGCCGATTGCGCTTCGTCTTATCCAGGCTGGCATCCCGACGCCAGCGCGCAATCTCGGCATGATTGCCGTTCAATAAAACTTCCGGGGCGCGCATCCCTTCGAACTCAGGCGGCCGCGTATACTGCGGACAATCAAGCAAGCCGTCTGAGAAAGATTCGTTCGTAGCCGACGTGGCGCTGCCCAGCGCTCCGGGTAACAAACGGACTGTCGCGTCAATTACCACCAGGGCGGCGGGCTCTCCTCCGGAAAGGACGTAATCGCCGATCGAGATTTCATCCGTCACCAGCGCCTCGGCGACTCGCTCGTCAACGCCTTCATAACGGCCGCAAATCAAAACCAGTTGCGCGCTCTGCGCTAACTCTGCGGCGGTCGCCTGCGTGAAAGGCCGTCCCTGCGGCGAAAGCAACACGACGCGCTTTCCGGCGGCCATGGTTTCGCGCCGGCGGGCGCCGGTCAACGATTCAACTGCTGCAAAGATCGGGTCGGGCTTTAACACCATGCCGTCGCCGCCGCCAAAGGGCCGATCGTCAACGACGTGATGTTTGTCCGTGGTCCAGGCGCGCAAATCGTGCGCCTCGATGTTTACTAAGCCGGCCGCGCGAGCGCGCCGGACAATTCCATAATCAAACGCTTCGCGAAAGTAATCGGGGAAGATCGTAATGATATCGATGCGAAGCGGTTTCATTGCCGATTGCCAATTTCCGATTGCCGATTTTCAGATCAGCGACCTCAAACCGTTGAAGGTCATTCCAAGTGTCCTGAACACCAACCCCCAATTGGCAATTGGAATTTGGCAATCGGCAATGTCTACAATTCCAAGAGTCCCTCTGGTGGATCGATTCGAATCAGCTTCTGTGCGACATCAATCTCAACGCAGATGTCGTGCGCCATCGGGACCAGGTATTCGCGTCCCGCGTCCCCCGCTACGACCAAAATCTCGACTCCACCCGTGCGCATTACTTCGCGCACCAGGCCGATCAACGTTCCGTCCATAGCCTCGACGCGACAACCGGCCAGCTCCCACTCGTAGAAATGATCCGCGGGCAGCTCGATTCGCTCGCTTGCCGGCACGGCCAGTTGATATCCCGCGAGTTTCTTAGCCTCGTCTATCGAATCATAGGAAGCGAACTTGAAAATGATTCGATTCCCTTGAAACCAATGCTCTTCAATTTGCAAAGATCTGCGACTTCCATCCGGCGCGATCGCGATCACGTGCTCGAGGGCTTCGAAACGTCCGGGAAAATCTGTATAAAGATCCGCAACCACCTCTCCGCGCAGCCCCCTCGTCCTGGCCACGCGCGCGACGACGATTAAATCATCGGCCACTTCACTCAACGACATCGAGCACGAACCGGCGATGTTTCTTCAGACCCGCGGCGTAGACCAACGAACGCAGGGCCCGCACGGTACGGCCCTGTTTTCCGATCACCTTGCCCATATCGGGCTGGGCCACGCGCACCTCGATGCGCGTGGTTCCGTCGCGCTCAATCTCGCGCACGTCAACTGCATCCATATCATCGACGAGAGCTTTGACGATCATTTCGACGGTGTCGCGCATAACCCTACCTGTCGGCCGCGGCACGTGTGCCGCGATCAAGATTGGCGGACCAGCCGCCCCCAAACTAGGCCGCCTCGACCTGCGCTTCTGCCGCAGCAGCGCTTTCCGCTTTCGCGGCCTGCTTGATCAACTGGCGCACGGTATCGGTCGGCTGAGCGCCCTTTTCGATCCAGTATCGAACGCGTTCGGCTTTGAGTTTAATCTCTGCCGGTTGGCGCGTGGGATTGTACGTCCCGAGGTTTTCCAGGCACGCACCGTCGCGCTTCGACTGCTTTTCCTTGACCACAATCCGGTACGAGGGTCTTTTCTTCGCGCCCGTGCGCATCAATCTTATGGCTAACAATTTCTTTTCCCTCCAGCTACTCGGCGGGCGTTAGCCCGCCGCTAAACTATTTCACCGCACTCGCGGCGATCGTCATCGTCGCCGCTTCTTTTTCTTTTTCTTCTTTCGCGACGATCCCGACAGCCCAGCCGGTGAGCCCGCCATCCCACCCATCACTGCGTCTCCGCCATCGCCTTCCAAACCCGGAATGCCGGCCATCCGGCGCATCATCTTGCCGCGCAAGCCGCCCCCGCTGAACATTCCCTGCATCATGCGCCGCATTTCGCTGTACTGCTTGATGAGCGAGTTCACCTGCGCCACTGTCGTGCCTGAGCCCCGCGCGATGCGCCGGCGCCGGTTCGCATTCAGGATCAGATGATTGAC
>JBGPWS010000294.1:0-5784 GCA_041492345.1 Pyrinomonadaceae bacterium
CGATCGCCAGGTAACCGTAGCCGAGTTACTGCGCGCGGCCCAGGATCAAAAGGTCGAGCATTTCATTGGCGCCAAGTTTGTCGGCGCCTATGAAGGCAAAGGCATCGCCGATAACAAGCGCTCCGTTACTTTGCGCATCGAATACCGCGCTGATGACCGCACCTTGCGCGATGAAGAAGTAGACGACAGTCGTACGAGGCTCGTAGCATTCCTCATTCGTTCATTCGGAGCAGAGGTCCGGTAACAGGTGGCACAGATTTCAGTCTGTGCGATTTATGCAACTCGTTGAAGCATGAGGTCAGTACCACCCGCGTAAGCGGGTGGGTCAAACACTCGACATGCGGGTTGAACGCGGGATCCACCCGCTTACGCAGGTGGTACTGACTTCGTTACATGCGTCGAAGGAATCACAGACTGAAGTCTGTGCCACTCTTGGATTAGTCTTGCGCTCGCGCGGGTGAAGTCGGATAATCAGCCAGACTTTTCAGCGGACCGCAGTCTTAAGCCCGGGAGACTAACGATGGTGGCATTGAACGGACTGGAAAAATTCTCGCACCTTGAGGACAAAATCTATCGCACGATCGAACTCACCAAGACCCTGCGCCAGGAAAAGGACGACCTGGAACGCCAGCTCGCCACGATTCGCAACCTTGGTGGAGACAAACAGGAACTCGTAAATCAGATTGAGCGTCTGCTGGCCGAGCGCGAAGCAATCCGAGTCAAAGTCCAGAACATGCTCGACGTGGTGGCCGCGGCCGATCCTGAAATTGCGGAGGCAATACGCGGATGAGCGCAGACTCGTTTGACCCCGACCGAAACTCAGACGCGCTTGCGTCACCAACCATCAAGGTTGAGATCTACGACCAGGCTTATACGGTTCGGTCTGATGGCGATCCCGACTACCTCAGGGAATTGGCCGAGTACGTCGATCAGCGCATGCGCGAGATTTCTTCCGGCACGCTCACAGTTGATTCACGCAAAGTCGCTATTCTCGCCGCCCTCTACATCGCGGACGAGTTGCATCAGCTAAGAAAACTTCAGGAGCAGGCGGATGAACAACTGGCCACGCGCAGCGCCGAATGCTCAGAGATGCTTGATCGTCTGCTGAAAGTTCCGCGCAGCCTTACTCGTCCGACAGCGTCGTGAGCAATGTCGCTTCACGTCAGAACCTAAAGTGTGACCGTAAAGTCCGCGGAGCGGCTCGCGGGAAGACTTGTTCGGTACAGGACCGCGCAGTAGCGAGGGCATCATTTTCCATTCGTCATTTGGTGGATCTCATTTTGTGACGCTTCGTGGCGCTTCGTGTGACTTAGTGGATCGTTTGCCTGCCTGAGAAATGGGGAACGATCCACGAAATCACACGAACGGGCACGAACAAGAAGCCGCAAATGACGAATGACAGATGGAAAATGATCCGGTCCCTCCCGGTTCTGTAGCTCGTTCGCGGGCTCTTCATCGGCTGGTCTTTGTTAGCCCCAGCACTGACGTGAGCCGCTAATACCGACCTTCCGCGTTCGCGAGAAATCCGCACTGATAGATTCCCGCTTTTCCATTAGCAAAGCTTGCTAACAACCGAGTGCTGCCTTGTGCTAATATCCGTCCCGGCAGAGGGAAGGTTCTGCCGGGTTCGTCACCGAGCAAAGATGATTGAGCCAACGTCGTTGAAAAGGGAGACCGACGGCGAGCGCTAGTGCATTTCTTCATCGTTAAGAAAGGCCAAGAGCGAGCGACGAAAAGCAGGTCACCCACCTGTTAACTCAGGTTCAATTACGGCTTTGGAACGGCTCGGCGGTTTTCCCTCCTGCTAATTCGCTGTGAACCGCAAACCGTGAACCGAAAATAGAAGCGGCTTTTTCTATTCTCGGTTCACGGCTTTCTGTTTGCAGTTCACGTTTGACGTTTTTCGGTTTACGGACCTTCATGAAACTGTTGCTGATTGGTGATGTGGTTGGTAAGCCGGGCCGGGCGGCCCTGCTCGATCGTTTGCAGGATCTAAAGGAGCAGCACGCGATCGACTTTACTATGATGAATGCCGAGAACGTCGCGGGCGGTTTCTCGATCACCCCGGCGATTGCCGATCTGCTTTTTGATTCCGGCATTGATGTAATGACTTCAGGCAACCACATCTTTGATAAGCACGAAGTCATCGATTACATCAAGAAACAGCCTCGTTTGCTGCGCCCGGCAAACTATCCGCCGCACACCCCGGGCCAGGGAATCTGGGTCGGAAATGTGAAGGGTGTCCAGCTTGCCGTGATGAATTTACTTGGGCGCGTTTTCATGCAGCCAGCCGACGATCCTTTCCGCATCGCCAATGAGTTGATCACCGCACTCCCCGACGAGGTTAAGATTCGCATTGTCGATATGCACGCCGAAGCCACTTCGGAAAAGATGGCGATGGGCTGGTATCTCGATGGCCGGGTCTCTGCGGTGGTGGGCACACACACGCACGTGCAAACGGCCGACGAACGGATTCTGCACGAAGGGACTGCCTACCTCACTGATCTGGGCATGACCGGAAGTTATGGCGGAGTGATCGGAATGAAGAAAGGCGACATCATCAATCGTTTCACCTCACCCATTCATCGCAAACCTGATCATTCGAGAGATGAAGTGCGCATCTGCGGCGCGATCGTTGATGTCGATGAAGAGACAGGACGCGCGCTATCGATCGAGCGAATCAATTTGAGTCATGAATCGTAAGTGGGCAGTGGGCAGTGAGCAGTGGGCAGTGGGCAGTGGGCAGTGAGCAGTGGGCAGTGGACAGTGGGCAGTGGACAGTGGGCAGTGGGCAGTGGGCAGTGAGCAGTGAGCAGTGGGTATACGTTTTTCAAACCACAAAGGAGACTCCCTATGAAACTCAAGAACTACCAAGACCTAATCGCGTGGCAAAAATCGATGGATCTCGTCGAAGATGTTTACAGATCTTCCAAGGACTTTCCACGTGAAGAGATTTATGCGTTGACGAGCCAGATTAGAAGGGCAGCGGTTTCAATTCCCTCAAATATCGCCGAAGGTCAGGGAAGGCGAACGACAGCCGACTTCCTTCGTCACCTCTCGATCGCTTATGGCTCGCTCTGTGAAGTTGAAACCCAGATTCTGATCGCGCGAAGATTGAAATACATCGCGCAAGCAAGACTTGAAGAGGTCATGAACCGTGCAGGTGAAGTCGGGCGACTGCTTAACGGCTTGATGGCTTCACTATCACGATAGGTTCTGCCGTCTGTTCACTGCCCACTGCCCACTGCCCACCGCCCCACTGACTCAGAGCGGCGCTTCATCGTCCGGCACCCGTTGACCTTCAACTCCCTGCTCGGTCGGCGAGGCGAGCAGCATCTCGGCAAAGCGTGGCGGCATCGAACGCACGCGGCCATTTGCATCAGTAACCACGTGGCCGGTCTCGCCTTCGGCGATGACCGTGCCGTCCGACTCGCGAACTATCTCGTAGCCAAAGCGTAAGGATCGCCGGCGTAGTTCGGTGATGTGGGTCCTCACCCTCAGGACGTCGTCGTAATAGGCCGGCGCTTTGAAGCGGCAATAACTTTCAACGACTACCAGAAACGCGTCTTCGTTCTCTTCCATGTCGCGATACGAGAACCCGCGGGCGCGACAGAATTCAGTGCGGCCAATCTCGAACCAGATCAGATAGTTCGCGTGATAGACCACGCCCATCTTGTCGGTTTCCGCGTAGCGCACGCGCAGAAGCGCCTCGTGCCACTGGTCCAATCCGTCTAGTTCATTCGGATTCATCATTTCAGAGTTTACGTGACCCTGGCTCCGTTAGGAGCCAAATTTTTATAGATCCAGCTAAGATTGAAACGATCTAGCTCCTTTAGGGGCGAAATATCTCGCCCCTGAAGGAGCTATGAAAATAGAGATGGCACTCGGGACTATAAACATTTCGTTCCTACGGGACTCCGGCTTAACGACTTGCGGTAGCGTTAGCTTCAACTTCTGTATTCAGATAAACTTGTTGCGTTTAGCGGACTATAAGAGCGAAATATGTGGATGTCAAAGCAAATTCGCAGGGAGCGGTGGCGTATTCTGAGCACTGGGAACGCGGTCGCCCTCGCCCGCATTGAGCCCGAAGCGCGAATAATTGCTGGTTGTAAGAAGTTAACGATGCCCAAGACAGTCAAGTTTTTCCTGCTGGCTATTTTCCTAATTACGGCGCTATTTGCCAGTCCTTTCTTTTCATTACCCAGCTCTGCGCAGCGACCGGTCGCAACAACCACTGCCTCTCGCAACGCCGCCCTCATCGCCGCCACCCAGGACGTCCTCAAAGAAACCAGCGAGATTCGGCAACTCTCGATCCTGCGTCCGGTGCAGAGCTCAGCGCAGTCGCGGGCCGAGATCGAGCGCATGATCATGAAAAACCTCGACGAAGAAATAACGCCGGCACAAATGCATGCGGCGGAGGTTACTTTGAAGAAGCTCGGGCTGGCGCCCCCGGACTTTCAATATCGAGCTTTGATGGTTCGGATGCTCACGGAACAGGTTGCCGGCTATTACGATCCGAAGACGCGTGAATTTCATCTGGCCGACTGGATCGATCTGGATGGTCAGAGACCAATCATGGCGCACGAACTCACGCACGCCCTTCAGGATCAGCATTTCAATCTGCGCCGGTTTGAGCATTGGCCCAAAGGCGACTCTGACGCCGAGCTGGCGGCGCACGCGCTAATCGAAGGGGACGCGACGCTGGCAATGGCGCTCTATGTCGCGAACAATCCGCTGCGCGCGCTCGCATTCCTGAAATCGCTGATCACGGCGGGCATGCCTTCCGCGGAACTCGAGAAAGCTCCGCGCGCGTTGCGCGAGACTTTGTTGTTTCCGTATCAGGAGGGAACTGACTGGACCAGGAGCTTGTACAAGCAGGGTAGTTGGGATCGCGTCTCGAAGGCTTTCACTGACCTGCCACGATCGACTGAGCAGATCCTGCATCCCGATAAATATTTTGCGCACGAAGCGCCAGTGAAAGTTGCGCTGCCGGATGTGACAACTCTATTGAATGCTGGAAGCCGTGGCACGGGTGTCCCGCCCGTGACTCACGCGCAGGATGCGCGTGCCACTTGGCGCCGCCTCGACTACGACGTCCAAGGCGAGTGGGGCTTCTATCTGCTGCTCGATGAATTTCTCAAGTCGCCCGCCGAATCACGCCGCGCCGCCGCGGGCTGGGGCGGCGATCGCTTCGCAGTCTACGAAGGCCCCAAAGGAGAAGTCCTGATAGCGTCCCTCTCAACCTGGGACACAGAGAACGACGCCCGCGAATTCTTCGATGCTTATGTGAAGCGCACACAACTTCGCTATCCTGGAGTCGAGAGATTGGATTCAGTTGATCCGGCAACTCGAAACTCGAAAGTCGAAACCCGAAACTCAGAAGCCTTCAGCTTCCGGACTTCCGAGGGTTTGGCAGTCATCGAACTCCGCGGCTCGCGTGTTCTAATCCTCGAAGGCATTCCCGATCGCATAGATCCAAACGCATTGCTCAAGTCTCTCCGCCAATAGTGATAGAATCAGCGGCAGAGGAGAAAGAATCTCATGTCCAGACGAATCACTACGATTGATGCCGCCGCTTCCGTATCCCTGCCGCCCGAAGCGGTCGATGCGCTGGGAGTTGAAGCGGGAGGCGAGTTGGATGTTGAGATCGTCGGCCGCGCTTTGGTGGTTCGCTCCGTTGACGAAGCGCGGCGTTCGCGCGATTTCATTGATACATTCGAGTCCGTCCTCAAGAAGCGACGCAAGGCCTACGAGCAGTTGGCAGAAGGTCCTGGCCAGTGATAC
>JBGPWS010000327.1:0-5145 GCA_041492345.1 Pyrinomonadaceae bacterium
CTATGAATCGTCGATCCGTGACGCCAGGCTGGTAGCCTCCTGGGGACGAATTTGGTGGCGAGGTTCCGGGCCGATTGAGTTGCAAACGCGAAGCGGCAACAGCGAGCGGCCGGACACGACCTGGAGCGATTGGAGCGCCACGTACACCGATCCCAGGGGCTCGCAAATCACCAGTCCGAAGGCGCGGTTTATTCAATGGCGCGCTGTCTTGCACGGGCCGGGTGGTGCTCGTCGAGGCGAAACCGAACTGGATGACGTGAGTGTCGCGTACCTGCCGCGCAACGTGGCGCCGGAGGTGTTGGCTATAACCGTTCTGCCTCCGGGCGTCGCCTTGCTGCAACAGCTTCAAATCCAGATGGACCCAAACATTGAATCGTCCGGCCTTGATGCTGCGATGTTCGGCATGATCGCGCAAGCGCCACCGCGGCGCGTCTATCAGCGTGGCGCGCGAGCTTTACAGTGGCAGGGGGAAGACCGCAACAGCGACACGCTTGAGTATGCGGTGTATTACCGCTCGTTGAACGAAACCACTTTTCGCTTGCTCAAAGAGCACATTCGGGAAAGCTTCTACACGGTTGATGGCGCAAGCCTCGCGGACGGTCGGTATGTTTTCAAAGTCATCGCATCAGATGCTCTGGATAATCCTCCTGGTTATGCGCTGTCAGGTGAAGGGGCCAGCGAGCCGGTAGACGTTGATAACACACCGCCTGTCGTCCGGCCTGCATCTCAACCACAGATTACCGGTGACCGTGTCCGACTAGTCTTTGATGTCGAGGACGCCACCGGTCGCATCAAGAGGGCGGATATTAGTATCGATGGCGGTGCCTGGCACGAGGTGTTTCCCGACGACGGCATCGCCGATAGCCAGCGCGAGCGCTATTCGCTCGACCTGGCGGTCGCCGGCGCGGGGGAACACACGATTTCCATGCGGGCTTTTGACAACAGTAGCAACGTGGGCAACGTTAGTATGACGATTCGAAGATGACGCAGTCTACTGGAGCCCAAAGTGCACGATACGGTGCGAAATGGTGCAAAACGGAGCGCAGATAGGTTGATGGCAAACCTGTCCGTCGTAAGGGAATTCGCAGCCCATTCGGGCGAGTACAGTACGGA
This sequence comes from Pyrinomonadaceae bacterium, assembly GCA_041492345.1. Taxonomy (GTDB): domain Bacteria; phylum Acidobacteriota; class Blastocatellia; order Pyrinomonadales; family Pyrinomonadaceae; genus UBA11740. The sequence goes on from JBGPWS010000327.1 coordinate 1,114, forward strand.
ACCATGGCTATTTCTTCCTGGCCGGACGGATCGGGCAGCTGGTTGGGTATTATTGGCATCGATCTTGCTGGAAGCAGGTCGGCGCAACTCCCCGCCTCTCCCTCAAGCGTAAATGAAGTAGACGCAAGGAGGCGGCAAGCAGTCATGAGAAAGCTAAGACGAATTCTGGTGGCGGTGTTAATAGGGACGATGCTCTCGGTCGGCGCATTTGGACAAAAGAATAGCAATGATAATCGGCCGCCCAAAGAACCGCAGAAAGTTAAGGAGAAAGAGAAACCACCGCCGAGCAACAACAATCAGAATAACAGCAACAAGCCGAGGAAGCCCTGAGGATTGTCCTCGGGAAACCTTCAAGCAGAAGGCCGTTTGATCAAGAGACCCGGCGGACCAGCGTTCTCGGGTCTCTTCGTTTTAAGAGGCATGAAGGAGGCATGACATTGAGTACTCGCACTTATACTTCGACGATTCTTATCCTGGCAATTGGGGCGCTTTCTTTCGGTGGCCAAGCCCCGGCACGTCCTTACCGAACCGTGAATCGCGATTTGATTGCGCGTGCCGAACAAGTTACTGGTGATCGCTTTGCCGTTATTACTTCCTCGCCACAAGGGGTGACCGTGGTCGCGCGCACGATGCCGCGCGGTGAGTTCCTAAGTGCAATCGATCGGGGGTTCACAGAACTGTTTGCCATAGCCCAAAAGCACGGCTATCACAATCGGCTTAGCTTTAGCGATTATACTGTCTTCATCGCGAAGGCCGATCGGACTGCCGATAGTAGCGGGCAATATTCACCGGACATCGCCGTGCCCGCAGCTCAATACGCTGGTGGGTATTACGATCAGGGCGGGTACATTTATGCGGCTGGTATGGTGCTGGCTCTTAACCCCTCCGCCTTCATAGTTGCCGAGCATGATCGGAACCTATCACGCGTCTCTAACGTCGTTCGCTATGAGGGCGAGCACCTGGTCCTCTACTATAACGACCGCGCGCTTTATGAACGGACTGCCGATCATAGTCGTGGTGGCGGCCATCCCATCCTTCAGTAGAGTTACCCAGGTTGTCGTATTTCGGTTAACAGATTGAAGAACGCTTCGGTTCCAAAGTTATTACTACTTTTCCTCGAGCGTGTCCCTCTTCCAGATACCGGATAGCCTCAGACGCTTCACTCAACCTGTAACGCCTGTCGATGACCGGTGTTACCTTTCCGTCCTCCATGAGCTCGCGCATGATGGTCAGGTCCTCTTTCCTCAGTCTTGCAATAAACATGACGAAGTTCTGGCTCACGAATCGTGACAACACAAGCGCTTTGAGCGCACGAGTCAAAAGAATCCTGACTTTGCTTGCTCCGACGATGACGAATTTGCCATTGGGATTTAGGACGCGCCTACATGCTGACAACGAATGGTTGCTAACGCAGTCGAGAATCAGGTCGTAACGTTGCGTTCCTTTGGTGAAATCCTCTCGGGTGTAATCAATGACCCGATCTGCGCCGATGGATCGGACCATGTCCACATTCCTCGTACTGCATACGCCGGTCACATCCGCGCCGAACGACTTGGCGATCTGCACAGCGAACGTACCCACGCCTCCCGCCGCACCGTTAATCAAGACCTTCTGCCCCGGCTGAATCTGTCCCTTGTCACGAAGACCCTGCAATGCGGTGAATGCCGCCACAGGTACAGAAGCCGCTTGCTCAAACGTCACGTTATCCGGCTTCATGACCAATGCCGACTCGGAAGTACACACATACTCGGCAAAGGCCCCACGGCACGCGCCGAACACCTCGTCGCCTGGTTTGAACTGCGTTACGTTCCTGCCAACCGCTTCAACCTGGCCGGCCACATCACGGCCTAGTCGTGTGTCCTTTGGTTTGCGCAGCCCAGTCAGTATGCGAACAATGTACGGCCTGCCTCGGAAGAGCCGATCAACTGGATTGACGGAAGCCGCGCGAACTTTAATCAAAACTTCATCGTCCCCAGCGGTCGGCATTTCAATCTCTTCACATTGAAGAACATCGGGCGAACCGTAGTTGTGATAAACAATAGCTTTCATGAGTTTCCTCCAAGAGTTTGCAAAACCTAACGCCTGAGTTAAGCCGCAGCCCGCTGGCCAGTGGGCGGTCGGCTTGAGCGACTTGTTAGGCGCCATTGGCTGTGACGCAGTAGCCCAATCAGGACGCCGGCTCGTCCAATGGTTCAACCTTTGCACCCTTGATCAGAAGCCAAAAGATGGTCGGAATTCCACCGAGAGCACCAAGCGACATCGCTAACCGGGTGAACATCACAGGATGAAATTGTGGAATCAGGAATTTTTCAAGGATATTTATCGCGAAGCCAACACTCATGATCATCAGCAGAATGCCCAAAATTTTTGGGAGGAATCTGGATTTGATGATGAGCAATCCGAATGAGAAAAAATACAGTGTCCAGAATATTTCAAGGAGCCCCTGTCCGGAATTGGCCAGTCTGAGAAAGATCATCGCCATGGCATTAAGTTGTTCGGGACTGAACACCTTCAAGTAATCAGCCTGGCTCAAAACTAGTAAGACTCCAAAATTATTGAGTTGATTAACGACCGCGATGGCGACAGTCATCATGACTGACGTCAAAAATACCGTCGCCAATACTTTATTGACTTCCTTAAACAGGTAGAACAGAGTCAATCCGAAAAAAAACAAAAAGATCTGTGAGATAAGAATACTCACAATCGCTGCCCGGAATAGAGACTCAGAAGCCACGATGTTAGCGACCGTCGCGGCGGCATCTCCGGTTACGATCAGGTTAGACCGAACATAGAACAGGCCGAAGCCGCCGGTAACTGCGACCAAAAACCAAAGTAAGCCTGCGAGTCTTGCTGTCTTTTTGGTTGAATTCATGTTCTCTATTACGTCGCCTGAGATACGGCGGTTCGCTTCAATCCGCTTCTTATGTCAGCTCACCGGGGGTTGGCGGTGTCCTAATTTGAGAAATCGGTTTGTCGGGCTACGATCCACGAAACAACACGAAGGCGTAATTAGGTTTCGTGCGGTTTGGTGTGTTTTCGTGGATCGAACTCGTGGGTCACTTTGAAAATCAGCCGCGGATTCACGCGGATAAACGCAGGTCTGAAACGAGAACCATCAGGCTTGAGAACCTTGATGAAAGGAGAGAGAAATAATTCAGTTCCTTCTGGGAGTTCATTCTCTGCTTATCCATTCTTTCTGATCTGCGTTTATCCGCGTGAATCCGCGGCCAAAATTCAAACCGACCCACTACCCATCACCCACTCGGATTCGAATCCAGCGGCGTTGTGCGCCCCGAGCGATCATGAAGCCCCTGGCGGAACTTCTCGCGCTCCTCCGGCGGCATCTGCTCCCAGCGCTCGTCCATTCGCTCACGTATTCGCTCGCGTATTCGCGCATCCATTCGCCGACGCGAATTGCGATGCCCGCCGCCACCAAGGCCAAAGCCTCCGAACAGAATTCGGCAGAGAGCCAGCAGCCCGATCGCCTGCCAGAAGGTGATGAGCCGCAATCCGAATAACGTTGGCGCCAGCCAGTTCCACAAGAGCATCACTACTTCGCCGCCGATCGCGGTGAAGATCACTATCCCCAGGATCGCCAGTGGCGCTATCAAAATCAGTCTCGTCAGTCTCGTCAGGTCCGTCAGTCTCTTGGTCATGTTCTGTCCCTCACTTCTCTGAACCGTAGAACAGGCTGCCAGCCTGTTCAGGTTTCATCGTTCAGGTCGTGGAACAGGCTGGCAGCCTGTTCTACGTGTTTGACTTGTTCGTAAACTCGTCGTAAATGTTCTGCAATCGTTCGCGCAGATGCAGCACCGCGTAGCGCTTGCGCGAGAGTAGGGTGTTCGTGTTCACACCGCTTTCTGCCGCCAACTCTTTGAAGCTGCGCCCCTCCAGTTCGTGCGCGATGAATACTTCACGCTGGCTCATTGGTTGATCATTGGGCAGTTCGTCGAGCGCAAGTTCCAGCTCATCAAGAAGCACGTGGCGAACGTAGAGCGCTTCCGGCCCGGCATCGGCCGATGGCAACAGATC
>JBGPWS010000082.1:0-14387 GCA_041492345.1 Pyrinomonadaceae bacterium
GACATGGTGCTGATGATGACGGTCTTCCCCGGTTTCGGCGGCCAAGCGTTCATCCCGGATGTCTTGGCGAAAATTACCGCAGCGAGAAATCTTATCGCCGAGCGCAATTTGCCGATCCTGATCGAAGTCGATGGCGGCATCAAAACCGATAACATCGCCCGCGTCGTGCAAGCCGGCGGCGAAGTGATCGTCTCGGGCTCAGGCATATTTAAGACCCCAAATTACTCCGACACCATTCGTCAGATGCGACAGGCTGTTGGGCAGGCGTAACCCGTGAGCCAAGCCAAACTCCAGATTCCAAATTACATATTCGGAAAAATCTGGAATTTGTAATTTGCAATCGCTCGCTATACGAGCTTGTTTTCTCGCCCCGGTGTGTTAGTTTGTCCCGGTCGGGGCGTGGCTCAGCTTGGTAGAGCGCACGGTTCGGGACCGTGAAGTCGGTGGTTCAAATCCACTCGCCCCGACCATTTCTCCTTCCTTGTCGTATTCAATTACTTCGTCCACTACAACATCGTACCCATTGTGCCAGGTATCGGAAACGGTTTAGGTTTTCGCCCTGAAAAGCCGCTCAAGTTGCTCGCTGGAATTGCTCCAAAAGTAGCTTCCGAAGTGCTTCTCGATTATCTTTCTGACTCTGCTAAACAGTGCCCTTGGCATCCCGCCGCCGTTTCGAATAGAATCCCGCAAGATTCGAATCGGCTCTAATGAAACTCGAAGACCTCACACCAAATAAATCTGTGCGTGGCATCTTGCCCGACACTCTCGTCACGGTTGTAAATGTGCAGTGGTTCGGTTCGGAGGCTCTCGAACTCACATACAAAGATCCCGGTGGGCGAGTCGCGAACCAATTGCTTTACCGTCATGACGAGCCCCGCCTTGAGATCGTCGAGCAAGGACGACCTTGGAGTTTTGACGGCGACGGTAGTCTTCTACGCCTAGTGTCGGAAGCGCACCGTATCCGATTGGCCCATCTGTTCGATCCGGTTCTGGCTGTCCACACTTCGTTAGTCGAGCCGCTGCCGCACCAGATAACCGCTGTTTACGAGGCGATGTTGCCACGACAACCGCTGCGATTCCTGTTGGCTGACGATCCGGGCGCTGGCAAAACGATCATGGCCGGTCTCCTCATCAAGGAGTTGATCGTCCGCGGTGATCTGCAGCGATGTTTGATTGTCTGCCCCGGCAGCCTCGTCGATCAGTGGCAAGACGAACTCTACCGTCGCTTCCAGTTGCCTTTCGATATTTTGACCAACGATAAACTCGAAGCCGCCCGCACCGGCAACTGGTTTCTCGAAAACAACCTGGTGATTGCGCGGCTCGACAAGCTCTCCCGCGATGAAAGCGTTCAAGATAAACTCAAAGCACCCGATTGCCGCTGGGACCTAATCGTCTGCGACGAAGCGCATAAGATGTCGGCGTCATTTTTCGGTGGTGAAGTAAAGTTTACCAAACGTCACAAACTCGGGCAGATGCTTTCGCCGTTGACACGCCACTTCCTTTTGATGACCGCCACACCGCACAACGGCAAAGAGGAAGAATTTCAGCTTTTCATGGCGCTGATCGACGGCGATCGTTTCGAGGGACGATTCCGCGATGGCGTTCATACCGCCGATGTCTCGGACCTCATGCGCCGGATGGTCAAAGAGAAACTGTTGAAGTTCGACGGTACGCCGCTTTTTCCCGAACGTATGGCGTACACGGTTCCCTACAAACTTTCAGTCGGCGAAACACGGCTCTATAAAGAAGTTACCGATTACGTGCGCGAACAGTTTAACCGGGCCGAGGCTTTGCAGAACGACAAACGCGCCGGCACCGTCGGCTTTGCCCTGACTATCTTGCAGCGCCGGCTCGCTTCGTCACCGGAGGCGATCTATCAGTCGTTACGCCGCCGTCGTGAGCGTCTGGAAAAGCGCCAGCGCGAGCTCGAACTACTTCAACGCGGTGCGGTGGCGCAGGCGCTGGCCGAGCAGGGGCCAGCGCTAGATCAGGAAGATGTCGATGACTTGGAGGAAGCACCGGATAACGAAGTTGCCGCCACCGAAGAGCAAGTTCTTGACCAAGCTACAGCCGCGCGGACGATCGAGGAACTAAAGGCCGAGATCGCAACGCTCCAGCATCTGGAGTCCCTAGCGCTATCGGTAAGGCGCAGCGGTGAAGATCGTAAATGGCGCGAGCTAGCTAATCTGCTGGCTCATATCTTTACTCGGGTGAGCGTGGCGGATCGAGTCGGCGAAGAAGCGGCGCCATACGGGTCGGGGGATATCTCCAAACCGGTGCCGTCGCCACGACAAAAGCTCGTGGTCTTCACTGAGCACCGCGACACTTTAAATTACTTAGAGCAACAGATCAGCACGGTTCTCGGCCGCAAAGATGCCGTGGTTCTCATCCATGGCGGCATGGGTCGCGAAGAGCGAAAAAAAGCGCAAGAGTCATTTCTCCACGATCCTGAAGTTCAAGTCTTGGCCGCCACCGATGCTGCCGGCGAAGGTATCAATCTCCAGCGCGCTCATTTGATGGTCAATTACGATTTGCCGTGGAATCCCAATCGCATCGAGCAGCGCTTTGGACGGATTCACCGTATTGGCCAGACCGAAGTCTGCCACCTGTGGAATCTGGTCGCAGATGAGACTCGCGAAGGCGATGTCTACCGGACGCTGCTCGAAAAGCTTGAAGAAGCGCGCAAGTCGCTCGGCGGCCAAGTGTTCGACGTACTTGGCAAGCTGCAATTTGAAGGACGTCCGCTGCGCGATCTTTTGATCGAGGCGATCCGTTACGGCGAGCAGCCCGAGATTCGCGCCCGCCTCACGCAGGCCGTATTGCACGCCTTTGACCGCAAAGAGATCGAAGACTTGCTCGAAGAGCGCGCATTGGCGCACGACACCATGGACGCCAGCCGCGTGCGGCGTGTGCGCGAGGACATGGAACGCGCCGAAGCTCGCAAGCTACAGCCGCACTATATCGAGTCGTTTTTTCTCGAAGCGTTTAAACAGTTGGGCGGCACTCTGCGCCAGCGAGAAACCCGTCGTTACGAAGTAACCCACGTTCCCGCGCCCATCCGCAATCGCGATCGCTTGATTGGCATCGGCGAGCCAGTCCTGCAACGTTATGAACGCATCGCCTTTGAAAAGTCGCTCATAGCGCCCCAAGGCCAACCGCTCGCCGCTTTTGTTTGCCCTGGCCATCCGCTGCTCGACTCTGTGCTCGATCTCACCTTGGAACGTAACCGCGATCTTTTGCGGCGCGGCACCGTACTGGTGGACGAACGCGATGCCAGCGATACGCCACGCGTGCTGTTTTACCTGGAGCATGCAATTCAGGACGCGAGTGTCACGCGTACCGGTGAGCGCCGTGTAATTTCTAGGCAAATGTTATACGTGGAGTTGGATTCCGCGGGGAACACACGTCATTTACAGTATGCGCCCTATCTCGATTATCGACCGCTGAAGCCGGATGAGCCGACTGCACTAGACATACTCGCTCGCCCCGAATGTTCGTGGATCACGCGCGAGCTGGAACAAAAAGCTCAGGGCTACGCCATCGCTCATGTTGTCCCCGAACACTTGCAGGAAGTCCGCGGGCGGCGTGTTGAATGGATAGAAAAGACCCGCGCCGCAGTCAAAGACCGCTTGACGAAGGAGATCAACTACTGGGATCACCGCGCCGAGGAACTGAAACTTCAGGAACAAGCCGGAAAAACCAACGCCCGACTCAACTCACAAGAAGCCCGTCGTAGAGCGGACGACCTTCAGGGTCGCCTCCAGAAGAGAATGGAGCAGCTTGAACTCGAAAGCCAAATCTCCGCGTTGCCACCGGTAATTCTGGGCGGTCTCGTCGTCGTGCCGATTGGCTTACTTAGCAAGATCGCCGGCCAGTCCGAATCTACAACCAAAGACGCCATCGATCGACTCGCTGTTGCGGCGCGCGCCCGTGGAATCATTATGGATATCGAGCGCAGTCTCGGGTTCGAACCAGTAGATCATGAGTTCGAAAAGCTTGGGTACGATATCGAAAGCAAAGACCCGCAGACCGGAAAATTACGCTTCATTGAAGTAAAAGGCCGCGCGTCGGGAGAGCAGACTCTCACCGTCAGTCGAAACGAGATTCTTTATTCACTCAACACCCCCGATGACTTTATTCTCGGTATGGTTGAGTTCGTCCAAGGCGGTTCCTATCAGGTTCACTATTTGCGCAGTCCTTTTCAACGTGAGCCAGATTTTCACGTTACGAGCGTGAATTACAATTTTCCAGAGCTATTGGCCAGGGCGGAGCCGCCGCGATGAGCGCCAGGCGTCACGCGTTCGTCTGCGCGGAACATCCGGATTAGATATGCTATGATCGCTGTGTCGGGAGAAAGATAATGTAGCCGCGTCCCTTCCGCTGTCGACTGAGGAGTAAAAGATGAAACGAGAAATGAATAAACGACTTCACACCATAGGAAACAAAATTAAGCAGGACTACCGCGCGGAAAAGGTTATTCTCTTTGGCTCTTATGCCAAGGGAAACGCAACCGAAGACAGCGACGTGGACCTGCTCGTCGTCGCGCCCACTAAGGAGCGGTTTTTCGAAAGAATGGCTAGCGTCCGGCGTCTCATTCGAGACTTGCGCGATGGTCTTGCCGTATCTCCCATCGTCTTGACTCCGCTGGAGCTGGAAAAAAGAAGACAGGCCGGAGACCCGTTTGTCCGGGAAATTCTGGAGACAGGAGTTTCTCTGTGAGCAGCGACTCTGGAGCTTCCGTCGCCGATGAGTGGTTACTGATTGCCCGCAAGGACTGGAAGCGCGCCGAAAGGAATCTCAAAGACCGGGACAGTGAAGCTGCGGGCTTTTTCCTTCAACAATCCCTGGAGAAGTACCTCAAGGCGTTTCTTCTCAAGCACAACTGGAAGCTTCGAAAGATTCACGAACTGGACGCATTGCTGGACGAGGCTGCCAAACTCCAGCAGGACCTGGAGACGCACCGAGACCTGTGCGAGCGTGTTTCTGGCTACTACATGGCGGAACGTTATCCGCCGCTCAGTGATTTTGAGCTTTCCCCGGCAGACATTAGAAGGGACCTCAAGGATGCGCGGGAGTTTGTGAAGCTGATGTTTCCAACGGAGAGATTACCGCTTCTAAAAAAGTAGTAATCACTGCGTCGAAGCAGTTGCCAGCCACAAGCCGAAGATCAATTCAACGATTTCGGATGAAGCAATATGACCGCTTACAAAAAAAAACTCATTGAAGTTGCTCTGCCGCTTGAAGCGATCAATAAAGCTTCGGCGCGGGAGAAGTCGATTCGGCATGGGCATCCGTCGACGTTGCATTTGTGGTGGGCGAGGCGGCCGTTGGCGGCGGCGCGGGCGGTGATTTTTGCGCAGATGGTGGACGATCCGTCGGCGCATCCAGATATTTTTAAGACGGAGAAGGCGCAGGAGAAAGAGCGCCAACGGCTTTTCAAGATCATCGAGGATCTCGTGCTGTGGGAGAACACGACTAATGAAGCGGTTCTTCAGCGCGCGCGCGACGAGATCTGGCAGAGCTGGCGCGCGACCTGCGCGGAGAACGCAGATCATCCGCGTGCCAAGGAACTATTCGACCGACACAAACTTCCCGCGTTTCACGACCCATTCGCCGGCGGTGGATCATTGCCGTTGGAGGCGCAACGGCTTGGGCTCGAAAGTTACGCCAGCGATTTGAATCCAGTTGCGGTGTTGATTAACAAAGCGATGATCGAGATCCCGCCGAAGTTTACCGGCAAACCGCCGGTCAATCCCGAGTCGCGGAAAAAGATCGGTTCGCAAACAGGTTGGAAAGGCGCGCAAGGTCTCGCCGAAGACGTACGCTACTATGGCAAGTGGATGCGCGACGAGGCGGAGAAGCGCATCGGTCACCTATATCCGAAGGTCGAAGTCACAGCCGAGATGGCGAATGACCGCACTGATCTAAAACCCTACGTCGGTAAAAAGCTCACCGTGATCGCATGGCTTTGGGCGCGAACAGTAAAGAGTCCGAACCCAGCCTTCGCGCAGGTGGACGTTCCACTGGCCTCTACCTTCATGCTTTCCACTCAGGTGGGTAAGGAGGCCTACGTTGAGCCGATGATAGAGGGCGATGGTTACCGATTCACGGTGAAGGTCGGCAAGCCGAAGGATGCAGAGGCGGCAAAGCGAGGAACGAAGTCCGGCAGCAGCGGGAGCAGTTTCGTCTGCCTTATGTCCGGCACGCCGATGCCGTTTGAGTATCTGCGAACCGAGGCGAAAGCCGGGTGCATGGGCGTGCGACTGATGGCGATCGTCGCCGATGGCGAACGTGGGCGGGTCTATCTGTCACCAACCCTGGAGATGGAAGCGATCGCGCAAAAGGCGCAGCCCGTCGATTGTCCAGAGACGGACCTACCGAAGAAGGCGCTCGGTTTTCGAGTTCAAGAATACGGGATGACGAAGTGGCGTGACGTCTTCACGTCCCGCCAGCTTGTGGCGCTGACGACCTTCTCCGACCTGGTGCAGGAAGCGTGCGAGCAGGTGAAGAATGGCGCGCTAACGGCTGGCCTATCCGAGAGCGAACCAAGCTTAGATGGCGGTGGGACCGGCGCTTCAGCATACGCTGACGCAATGGCGGTGTACCTTGGATTGGCCGTAAGCAAAGAGACAATATTCCTTGTAACGCTGGCTCGCTGGAGAGCCGGAGAAGGCAAGTCAGCTCCGGCGTTCGGGAGGCAAGCCCTACCGATGGTTTGGGACTTTGCCGACCTCAACCCTTTCGCTGGTGCCGGTGGAGACTTTCTTGGCGTTATCGAGGGTGTAGAAAAGACACTCCGAAACGGTCCGCCGGCGGTTAGTGGAGAAGCGTATCAAGCGGACGCTGCAACCCAGCGACGTAGTTGTGACAAAGTAATCTCCATAGACCCACCATACTACGACAACATTGGTTATGCTGATCTTTCGGACTTCTTCTACGTTTGGCTGCGCCGCTCGTTGAAATTGGTGTTTCCTGAACTGTTTGCCACTCTAGCTGTACCTAAGGCAGAGGAACTCGTCGCGACGCCCTTCCGCCACGGTAGCAAGGAAAAGGCTGAAGCTTTTTTCTTAGACGGCATGACACGGGCTATGCACCGATTGGCGGAACAGGCGCACCCGGCGTTTCCAGTCACCATCTACTATGCTTTCAAACAGTCAGAGACCGAAAACGAGGCGGGCACTTTCAGTACTGGCTGGGAAACTTTTCTTGACGCGGTAATCCGCGCCGGTTTTGCTCTGAGCGGTACTTGGCCAGTGCGAACGGAAAGTCAGACGCGCCTTGTCGGCATGGTGACCAACGCGCTCGCATCCAGCATCGTCCTTGTCTGCCGCCCGCGCCGAGCCGACGCGCCTACCGCCACTCGCCGTGAGTTCGTGAATGCGCTCAAAGCTGAGTTGCCCGTTGCGCTTGCCCACCTGCAGCGCGGCAACATCGCACCGGTGGATCTTGCGCAAGCGGCCATTGGACCGGGCATGGCGGTCTACACTCGCTACGCGAAGGTACTCGACGCTGAGGGTAAGCCACTCCCGGTACACGAGGCATTGGCGCTCATCAATCAAACCCTAGACGAGGCGCTGGCCGAGCAGGAAGGTGACTTCGATGCCGACAGCCGCTGGGCGCTGACATGGTTCGAGCAGTCCGGCTTCGCCGAGGGCGAGTACGGTGTGGCCGAACAGCTCTCCAAGTCCAAGAACACGAGCGTCGCCGGTATGGTCGAGGCGGGTATCCTCGCGTCAAAGAGCGGAAAAGTGCGATTGTTAAAACCGGCAGAGCTCCCGAAGAACTGGGACCCTAGCAACGATGAACGTTTGACGGTGTGGGAGATGGTGCATCAGTTGGTGCGTTCGCTGGAGCAAGGCGAGAGAGTCGCCGCTGAATTGGTTGGAAAGCTTGGCAGCAAGGCTGAAACCGCGCGTGAGCTTGCCTATCGGCTCTATGTGATCTGCGAGCGCAAAAAGCGCACGCAGGAAGCGCTCAGCTACAACGGCCTGGTGCAGAGTTGGCCTGAGATTATTCGTCTGTCACGCGAGCGCGTAGCACCGCAAGAAGCTGAGTTGTTGTTCTAGCAGGAGTGAGCAATGGCGATCACGAACCACGAACGTGTTGAGAAAATGTTTGGAAATATCCATATCGAATTCCAACCCTCGGAAAAGAGGCAAAAATGTTGACTCGTCTCAAGCTCAAGAATTTTAAATCTTGGAGCGATACGCGTGATCTAGCGCTAAAGCCGATCACGGGATTCTTTGGCGCCAATAGCTCGGGTAAGACCAGTTTGCTTCAGGCTCTTTTACTACTCAAGCAAACATCGGATTCAGCGGATCGGGGGCTAGCGCTGCAATTCGGAGAAAAAAGCTCGCTAGTGGACCTAGGGGATTTTCGTAGCGTCATCCATGGGCATGCGGAAGGTTCTGAGCTGCTATTCGAACTCGATTGGCAAGTGAAAAAACCTTTCTTGGTGACAGACCCTAAGGGCCGAAACAAGCAAGTGATCCAAGATAATCGCCTGGGTTTTATGACGACGGTCAAAGGGGAAAACGGCAGCAGTGGCAAAGCATTGCGTCTTTTCGTTCCCCAATTTTCGTACAGAGTTGGCGATGTGGTCGTGGGGATGCGCCGCAAAACTGAGACAAAGAACCAATACGAACTGTATAGCAGCTCAAGCCAGTTGCAGTTCGTACGTAGCACCGGACGAGCATGGCCGTTGCCGCCTCCCAATAAGTGCTATGGTTTCCCAGACCAAGTGCGCGCGTATTATCAGAATGCCGGTTTTCTATCCGACCTGGAACTCGCATTTGAAGAGCAATTACGGCGGGTTTATTATCTGGGACCGCTGCGAGCTTATCCCGAACGTACCTACACGTGGGCTGGTGCCCAGCCATCGGATATGGGTCACGCAGGGGAGCAGGCCGTGCATGCCATATTGTCATCCCGCGATCGAGGAGAAACGGTTTCACCCGGACATAAGCACAAACGAGTTACGCTTGAGCAGTATGTTGCGGAGTGGTTGAAGCGCTTGGGCTTGATCGCCGAGTTCCGCGTCGAAGCGGTAGCCGATGGTAGCCAGATTTTCCAGGTGAAAGTGAAGAAGTTCACGGGAGGCCCCGAGGCTCTGTTGACTGACGTGGGCTTCGGTGTCTCGCAGATTCTGCCGGTTGTCGTGCTGTGTTTCTATGTACCGGAAGGGTCAACCGTTATTCTGGAGCAACCTGAAATTCACCTTCATCCTGCCGTACAAGCTAATCTCGCAGACGTTCTTATCGATGCTTATCAAAGACGTGGAGTACAAGTTTTAGTCGAGAGCCATAGTGAGCATCTGTTACGCCGATTGCAGCGACGCGTTGCCGAGAAGACGCTTAGCAAGGATGATGTAGCATTGTATTTCTGTGAAGCTAGGGAAAAGCGGTCTGAACTTACGCCGCTCGACTTAGACCTGTTTGGGCATATTACCAATTGGCCGAAGGATTTTTTTGGCGACGAGTTTGGTGAAATCGCTGCGATGCAAACCGCCATCGTGGAACGCAAGAAGCAGAGCAACGCATGACCGGTGTGGTGGTGGATACCAATGTAGCGGTGGTCGCCAACGGACATCACGAAGCAGCCGGGTCACAGTGCATACAGGCCTGTATCGCCGCTTTACTCGAAGCGCGACAACAGTTGATTTTGGTGGATGGCGGCTTTCGTGTTTTCACTGAATATCGTCGTCTGCTCTCACACTCAGGACAGCCGGGTGTCGGTGACGCATTTTTTAAGTGGCTCTGGGATAACCAGGGGAACCCGGATCGTTGCCTTCAGGTCGCCATTACCCCCGTTGACGAAAACGATTCAGATTTCACAGAATTTCCAACGGACGCAGAACTCGCAAGGTTCGATGCCGCCGACAGAAAGTTCGTGGCGGTTGCCTTGGCTAGTGGTCTGAGCCCCACGATTCTCAATGCGTCCGACACCGGATGGTGGACTTTCCGGATAGCGCTTGCTCGCAACGGTGTAATCATCAAATTCCTTTGTCCTGAGTTGATGCAATCGTAGGAGTAACTTCATGGCTATCACGAACCACGAACGCGTTGGCAAAGCATTAGACCTTCTGAAGGATGGGGTCGCGCCCTTTCTCGAACGCGAACTCAAATCTGAATATCAGCAACGCTGGTTCGATGAAGTGAAAACTACACTGTCGCCGCAGCAGCTTACCTTCGCCGGTACGGAGAAAAATCCGAAATGGGATATCGCCACCGTTCTCGCGGTGATGTGGAACCAGTGGAATCAAGTGTTTCGAAAAACGCTGGGGCAGGCCGAACGGACACTGGTCAGCGAACTGCGCGAAGTGCGTAACAAGTGGGCCCATCAGCAGCCGTTTAACTCTGACGATGCTTATCGCGCTCTCGACAGCGCGGCACGACTCCTAACAGCGGTCTCAGCGCCGGAAGGCGCCGAGATCGAAAAGATGAAAATGGAGCTGCTGCGCGTGCGCTTTGACGAGCAGGTCAGAACGGAGAAACGCAAAACCGCCAGTCCCGCGGTGGAGAGTCAAGTAACCGGACAACTCAAGCCATGGCGTGAAGTGGTCAACCCACACAAAGACGTCGCGAGCGGAAAATATCAGCAGGCCGAGTTTGCCGCTGACCTGTGGCAAGTGCATTTAGGCGAAGGGACGGACGAGTATCGTCATCCGGCTGAATTTTTCCGCCGCACGTATCTCACTGAGAGTTTGAAACAGCTTCTTGTCGGCGCGGCTCGGCGGCTTACCGGCGCAGGTGGCGATCCGGTGATTCAACTCCAGACCAACTTCGGCGGCGGCAAGACGCATTCGATGCTCGCGCTCTACCATTTATTTTCCGGCGGCAAACCCGGCGACTTGCTTGGCATCGACGCCGTTCTCAAAGAAGCTGAAGTTTCAAACCTGCCAAAGGTCAAGCGGGTTGTATTAGTCGGCAATAAAATCTCGCCGGGTAATCCCGTGACGAAAGGCGACGGCACTGTCGTCCGGACGCTCTGGGGCGAGCTCGCTTGGCAGCTAGGGTTTGCGGCCGGCGGAGTGAAAGAAGCGAAGAAAGCTTTTAACCGCATCCGCGCTGACGACGAGAAGGCGACAAATCCCGGTGATCGGCTGCGTGAACTGTTCAATGAATATGCACCGTGTCTTGTTCTCGTCGATGAATGGGTGGCGTACGCCCGGCAGTTGCACGACCAAGGCGATGCTTCGACCACGCTCAGCACAGGGCTGCCGGCTGGGAGTTTTGAGACTCAATTCTCATTTGCTCAGGCGCTCACCGAGTCGGCGCGGCTGGCGAAGCAGTGTTTGCTGGTCATCAGTTTACCGGCGTCCGATACCACCGGTTCGCCGCACGCCCAAGCGGACGATACCGAAGTCGGCGGGCAGCGCGGGCGGGAAGCCTTAGAACGTCTGCGTAATGTAGTGGGGCGGCTGGAGTCGTCATGGCGGCCGGCCAGCGCCGAAGAAGGATTCGAGATCGTGCGCCGAAGATTGTTCGAGCCGCTGGTGGAGCGGGAACAGTTCGTTGCGCGCGATACGGTGGCGAGGGCGTTCTTCGATTTATACCGGACGCAGCAACAGGAGTTCCCTCCCGACTGTCGCAATGCTGAATATGAAGAACGACTGAAAGCGGCCTACCCGATTCATCCGGAGGTTTTCGATCGGCTCTATAATGACTGGTCCACTCTGGTGAAGTTCCAACGCACGCGCGGCGTACTGCGCTTGATGGCCGCGGTCATTCACAGTCTATGGGAAATGGGCGATCGCAATCCGATGATTTTGCCTTCCAACATTCCCATCGACGATCGCCGCGTCGAGTTTGAGTTGACGCGTTACCTTTCGGACAACTGGATTCCGGTTATCGAAAAAGACGTGGATGGCGCGAACTCACTGCCTCTAAGGCTCGACGGCGAAGTGCCGAACCTTGGCAAGTATGCTGCGACGAGACGGGTCGCGCGCGCCGTGTATCTCGGGTCGGCGCCGACGATGACCGGGGCTAATCGCGGCCTGGAGGATCGCTGGATTAAACTCGGCTGCGTTATGCCGGGAGAATCGCCTAATATTTTCGGCGACGCATTGCGCCGGCTTGCTGCGACAGCGACGTACTTGTACCAGGACGGTCCGCGCTACTGGTATTCGACCCAGCCGACGGTTACCAAGCTGGCTGACGATCGCGCCGAACAGTTGAAGCGCGATTCCGACAAAGTAGTTCAAGAACTCGACAAACGCCTGCGTGCTGATTTGCGCAAACCGGGCGACTTCAGCCGCGTGCATCCGCTGCCCGCTTCCGGCCAAGAAGTGCCGGACGATCCGGACGCACGATTAGTGGTAATCGGCACCGCTGATCCCTATAGCAAAGAAGCGGGAAGTCTCGCCGAAATTTTTGCCAAGAAGGTTTTGGAATCACGCGGCAACTCGCCGCGTCTGTACAAAAACACGTTAGCCTTTCTCGCCGTGGATCAAACTAGACTGCAAGATCTCGACGAAGCGGTTCGCAAATATCTAGCTTGGGAATCTATCGTCGCAGAGAAGGACACGCTTAATTTAGATCCACATCAGGTGAAACAGGCAGAAATGCAGCGAGGAACGGCGGACACTGTCGTGACTGCTCGCATTCCCGAAGCCTATCAGTGGCTGCTCGTTCCGGTGCAAGGTAAACCGCAATCTTCGGTCGAGTGGCAGGCATTCCGGCTGACCGGTTCCGACTCACTCGCGGCGCGCGCCAGCAAAAAGCTGCGGAACGATGAGTTGCTATTGACGGGCTTTGCACCTTCGCGCCTGCGAATGGAACTAGACGGCGTACCGCTCTGGCGTGGAGACAGCGTAGCGATCAAACAGCTCGTCGAGGACTTTGGCCGCTATCTCTACCTGCCGAGATTAAAGGACTCGTCTGTTTTGCTGGGCGCCATACGCGAAGGGCTGGGCTTGCTCACTTGGGAGAAGGATTCGTTCGCGTACGCTGATAGCTACGACGAGAGTGCTGGACGGTATCGAGGACTGCGCGGTGGGCAACAAGTGTTTAGCGTCGATGCCGATTCACCGGGACTGTTGGTGAAGTCTGAGATTGCGCGTAAGCAGCTCGACGCGGAGCAGACGCCCGCGACGGGTTTGCCGGGCGCTCAGCCGTCGGCGACACCAGGAGGCGGAACCGAAGGGACCGCACCAACGTCGACGACTCAAACACGAGCTGAAGAGATCGAAGCGGCTAAACCAAAGCGTTTTCACGGCAGTGTCGAACTTGACGCAACCCGCGTTGGCCGTGATGCCAGCCGCATCGCCGACGAAGTGATCTCACATCTCTCGGGCCTCGTCGGCGCAAATGTAAAGGTGACGCTCGAAGTCGAAGCGGAGATTCCCAATGGTGCACCCGATAACGTCGTGCGGACGGTCACAGAAAATTCACGGACGCTGAAGTTCAAGAATCAGGGATTTGAGAAGGAGTAGACATCGGCCGCTTGGCGGATCGCACCGATCCGTTCCACCGCCGTCGGATGCGAGTAGTGGTAGGCGGAATACCACGGGTGCGGATATAAATTGGCGAGATTTTTTACCGTCAGATTGACCAGCGCCTCTTCCATCGGTTTGCCGTCGCGCAGTGTCTCAGCGGCAAAGCGGTCGGCCTCATACTCGTGCTTGCGCGATAAGCGATTCATCAACGGCCCGAGGTAAAAGGTCGCCGGGCCGGAAACTAAACTGAAGAGCACCAGCGCGGCGTGATTGGACGGCGCTAAGCCGAAGGCGTGAAAGAACCACGGCGCTTTTAGCAGCAGACTCAAAAGATAAAGTCCGATAAACAAGAAGATCGTCTGAACGACGACCATGCGGCGGATATGTTTCATCTTGTAGTGGCCCATTTCGTGGGCGAGCACGGCCAGTCCTTGCTCCATCGTCATCTGCTCGATCAAAGTATCGAACAAAACGATCCGCTTGGCTTTGCCGATACCGGTGAAATAGGCGTTGGAGTGGCCCGAGCGTTTCGATCCGTCCATGGTAAAAATGCCCGTGGTCGTAAACCCTAGCCGATCGGCGAGCGCTAAAATGCGCTCGCGCAACTCGCCGTCTTTGAGCGGCTCGAATTTATTGAACCAGGGCGCAATGAAGGTCGGGAAAATCACGATCATCACAAGTTGGAACGCGGTGATGAAAGCGAATGCCCAAACCCACCAGTAAGGCCCTATGGCATCCATCAGCCAGAGCACGACGAAAAGAAACGGCACGCCAATGACCAAAGCGAGAACCAGCCCTTTGAGCTTATCGCTCACGTAGAGCCCGATGGTAGTCTTGTTGAAACCAAACTTGGCTTCGAGAACGAAGGTCGAATAACCGTCGGTGGGCAAACTGGCCAAGGTAAAACATAAACCGACGGCCAGGCAAAAAATTACGCCGTGGCCATACGCGC
>JBGPWS010000280.1:0-6189 GCA_041492345.1 Pyrinomonadaceae bacterium
CTCAAAGAATCTTTGGGTGTAAGTATTCGCGAAGGTGATTTCGTTTACTCCGGCGCGCTTGAGCTGAAGAAAGATCGAATGCTCGCGAATGATATCCAGCAAAGCCTGATTTGGAAACCCCTGTTTGTGATAGCCGATGGTGCCGGGCGCGTTGACGCCAGTGAGTATAGTAGTTTGCCCCGAGGCGCTTTGCGGACGCCCCTCAACTCCGAGCCGCGCATCGGTCGGCGCCAGCACACCTTCAAAGGGCAGCGACGGTCGTTCGTCCTGAAAGATTGCCAGCGGCGCGGCATCGTCCAGACCGTCGAAGGGATTATGCAGACCGCGCGTGCCAATCCCCAGACCGTCAATGAAGAACAAGAGCACGGACATAGCCGCGATAAATAACATTCCGGGGTTGGGCCGCGCAAGCGAATCGCGCGTAGATGTGGCACGCGCATCTTGCGCGTGATTCACGGGCGGGACGCCCGTGCCACTCTTCAAAGGTGCCGCACCACTCGGAAGTGATCTACTTCATGCGAGACTCCAACTGTCGTACAATCACCCAATGTCCAAGCGCCGTTCTCACGTCAACCCACGCAAGGCTTACCTATTTGTCCGACTGAGTTCGGAGAAGGGTGGAATTGTTTGAATGGCTAAATCCCCTCAGCCATCGCTTCCGGTTGCCGTGCTTCAGAGCCTTTGGGGTGGGGTCGTTTTCTGCGCCGTGGAGTTTTGGAAATGGCCTGTTATCTCCACGGTGGCGGGTATCGTCCTCGCGTTCGGTATGAGTGCAATGTACGGCGATCAATACATCGCGGCTGCATCTGCCTTCTTCCTTGGTCTCACGCTTTTCACAGCGAGAGCCGTGGCCGAATCGCGCACGCGCAAGGAGCGCGCGGGCGTTGCGGCCTTCATCGTTCTCTTGGGGGTGGCTATCTTCGCGGCATCGCTCTGGTTCGTAAAACATACCTACGAAGGGAAAACAAAGAACCAAACCAACATCTTAGCTGACGTGTCGGAATGGACTTGGCGAAATGTGATTGCAGTCGTGCACGTGCCGTGGCGTTGGGTGATACCAAGCGTATTGATTGCTTTTGTCGTAGCGTCTCTCGTCCACGTCTTGCGAGAGCGGAAGGGAGATCGCATAACACTAAGCGAACCCGATCCGCAATTAGAAACTATCGCGAAAAGTGATAAAGGGGCAATTCAAAGCAGGGTGAAGCTGATCGGCATATCCTACAACCCGAATTTCGCAAAAGGATATATTGATTTTACTCTTGCGGTGCATAACGACTCAATCTTCGATATCGTTTTACAGTTTTCTATCAAGGGCGACGACCTGCGGTTTAGTCCGGATTGGGATCGCTTTCACTACGAATTGAAGATGCTCACGAAAGAGCCTGTTCTGTGTGCAAGCAGGGACGGATGCTTCTTTACTATGCGCCAGCCGTTAACAGACGGAGAAGCAAAACAGTTTACGGACGATTACGATAGGGTCGTGGGCTTCAGCGCACTTGATATTACCATCAAAGGCAAAGACGAGTCTGATGGGGTTCAATCCCAACCGCTCAAGACTGATGAGTACGTTTATACGAAGCGCGGTATGTGGAGAGTCGGCGACGAGATGCAGGCGTTGTTTGTATTAGCTCATCAGAAGCTTGAGGCCGTTGAAGCGTTGGCAGAAAAGCCCGTGGATCAACCGGCGGCTTCGTCTATGGAGCCTGACGTTTCGGTCTTAGTTTTTGGTGTGACAGTAGAAGTAGAACCTGACGGGCTCGCTCCACGAGTCTACAGCGGATTTGCCGGAACGACAGGCCAACATAAACCCTTGAAGTCTTTTGCCATGTGGATTGATCCTGCACTTACAGGGATTACCGTGTACTACCGGGGTTATTTCGAAGATGGCACTAGCTCAGACTTTGTTGATGAGGGCGGCGTTGTAGAACGCCAGGGTGAGAACGGAAAAAAACTTGACATACGAGGCTTCTGCGTAAAACTTGCCGGAGCGGACGCGACAAAGTATGACGTAGTGTATTCCGCGCATCTTCAAGGCACAGGCGACGTTGAACGCAACTATAAAAACGGTGAGTTCTGTGGAACTAACGACCGAGCGATAGAGGGAATGAAAGTAGTTGTTTGTAAAGCGGGCGCTAAGTTGCCCCTGTTATTGGCCTAAGCCGCTTTCTCTTTCGTGAGTTCTTTGTATTCGAGATTCGATGAAGCCAAGAGTCTCAGCAACGTATCGCGGAACAGGTAAGGGTTGTGACGCTTATTGAACGTTAACAACGAAGCTATTTCTTTTCATCTCGCTTAGTAATCAGGCCTCGCGCTCGATAAGCATTCAGCTTGTTATGAAGGGTCTTCAGGCTGAGGTTCAGCAGTTCCGCGGCGCGGGTCTTGTTATTGCCGGTCTTATCCAGCGTCCGCAGAATCATCTGCCGCTCGATCTCTTTCAGAGGCGTGCCGACAGGGAAGGTGACTGTGTCCTCAGAGCGAAGCCTTTGTCGCTGTTCGAAAGGATACGGCGCGAAGTGATGGCGTTCGATTTGCTCTCCCGAGCAGATCACCACGGCGCGCTCGATCACGTTGCGCAATTCGCGGACGTTCCCCGGCCACGAATGAAAGCGCAACGCGTCCAATGCCGCCGGACTGATAAAGCGCGCGGGCCGATTATGTTTTGCCGCCAGCGTAGTGACCAGATGCTGGGCCAACAAAGGCAGGTCTTCCATCCGGTCAGCCAGGAGCGGCAGATGGATCGAGATTACGTTGAGTCGATAGAGCAGGTCTTCGCGCAGCGTGCCATCGCGCACCGCGCCGTGCGGCTCTTTGTTGGTGGCCGCGAGGATGCGCACGTCGACGTGAATGTCTTTGCGGCTGCCCAGGCGGTGGACGACGCGCTCTTCGATTACCCGGAGGAGTTTTGCCTGTAGCAACGAAGGCATTTCGCCGATCTCGTCGAGCATTAGCGTGCCGGTGTTGGCCAACTCAAAGCAACCTTGTCGTCGGGAAACCGCACCGGTGAAGGCACCCTTTTCATGGCCGAACAGCTCCGACTCCATCAAAGTATCGGGGATGGCTGAGCAATTGATCGCCAGGAAAGGCGCGTTGCGGCGCGGACTTAAATTGTGAATCGTGCGCGCGACCAACTCTTTGCCGGTCCCTGATTCGCCGGTTATCAGGACCGACGCCGATGAAGACGCGACCTGCTCGATCAGCAGGTAAACCTGCTGCATCGTTTCAGAGTTGCCCACCAGTTCGCCGAAAGCTCCGCGGTCGCGCAATTGCCGTCGCAGAATTTCATTCTCGCGTCGCGTTTCGGACAACTCAACGGCGCGTTCGAGCACGACCAAAAACTTCTCAGGGTCGACAGGCTTTTCAAAATAGTGGTACGCGCCCTCTTCCTGAATTGAGCGCATCGCGGTTTCGATTGAGGTGTTGCGCGCCGTGAGGATGATTGGCGTGTGCGGCTGTCGCGCGCGGATCTCCCGGAGCAGAACAAACGCATCGGCGCCATTCGCAAATGGATCGGTGATGATGGCGATGGGAGCGAAAGTTTCGGCGACTTCGACTCC
This sequence comes from Pyrinomonadaceae bacterium, assembly GCA_041492345.1. Taxonomy (GTDB): domain Bacteria; phylum Acidobacteriota; class Blastocatellia; order Pyrinomonadales; family Pyrinomonadaceae; genus UBA11740. The sequence continues at coordinate 3,555 of JBGPWS010000280.1, forward strand.
GGAACGAGATGAGGATTCGGTAAGGACTTCGTAACCAAAGCCCTGCAACTCTCTGCGCAGAGCTTCAGAATCTTCCCGGTCGCTATCGATGATAAGAACACGGCCCTTCATCGATCTCAGTTTAGCATACGGGATTGCCGCCCTGGCCCTCCCTCTCCCTTTGGGAGAGGGTTGGGGGGAGGGGCTTGAGTATCGAGCCGCCCCAGCTACGCCCCTCTTCCCCGGCCCTTCTCCCAGAGGGAGAAGGGAGAAACCAAACTCTAATTTCCGCTCGGCGGCAGAATCAGTTTGCTCAGCAGCGCGCTCTGAATGTCGGCGATGTTCGGGTTCGTTTGATTCAGGTCAATCTTTTCGTTGGCGCAGTTCTCTCCGTACTGCCAGACCGTTATCTCTCGGGCACGGGCTTTACTATCGGCGTAGGCACGTTTATTCGGAGGTTCAAATAGTAGTCGACTGCGTCGTTCACATATTTCTTCGCATAATCGAACGACATGAAGCCGTAGCCATCCACGCCGAAACCTGTCCCGTAGCTATTGCGGAAAATGAAATACCCGCCGCCGGGAAAACTGTTCGAGGCCTTGTACCCAACCAGATCGATTGAATGGCCGTCGAAGACGCCACTGGCCGGTGGAGTTTTCATGAGTTGGATCCCGTGGATTGTCTCAGTCTGAAAGTTACTCGGCCAACGGACTCCCACAGCCACCGGGCGGCCAGCGTGCAAGGTGTTCTCGATGCCCTGCAACTCACCCGGAGTCAAACCCGTGGTGACGTCCCAGGGCTTAATAAAAGTCGCTTTGAATTTGGGCGCAATAGCTGCGCCCGTCGCCAACATCGCGGCACTGGCAACGTAAGGCGGGTTGTAGCTATTGTGATACGGCGCTTGCGCCTCGTTTACGATTCCATAAGTCTGGTAGCCCAGATCCAGGGCGTCAAAGAAGCCGCCATCCTGGAATTGATTGATGGCCAGGTTGCTCGCGTAATTCAAATACTCTTCCGAGAAATCCGGGTTCGTGGAACCCTTTTGCTTCGCGTACATGTACTCAAGCAGGAAGGTCATTGCGAACACGGAGCAGGTTCCCCGGTCGCCCTGAGGTCTGATGTCGATGCCCATTGTTTTTATCGTGGGCCGGAGATCGACATCGGGTTGGTTAATTAGCTCGATGACGATGTCAGCAATCTGGATATTGAAAGGCTTGGCGATGATGCGAGCAGGCCGTTTGCGTATCTGCTCTATCGTAGCCTGGGGTACCGGAGGTTGCTGTCTTTGCGCCAGAGCGTAAGGCGTCGTGCTCAAAATGGTTGCGGCCAAAGTGATGAACAGGAAGATTCTGCGACTGATCATAACTACCTCCTTTGATTGTTGGAGAATCAGAAATGCTTTAAGACGCGCGAAGCTTACACTCCCACTTGACCCAAATCAATCTTCGCGATGACGAGCAGATTTCCTGTTCGTCAGTGGGAAAAATGGCAAGCGATGGCCTGCGCCAGGGCGGGTAGAGAAGATTCCTGGGGAATGATGTCCGCAGTCAGGCTGAACCCGGCAATTGTCTGAACGGTAGTCTCGTCGATACAGCCCACGGCAATCCCATCGACCAGTCGGTTAAGATCGTTGGCATCGAACACCGCGGCAAACTCCTTCACCTCTGCCGAAGTTGTGAAGGCCACGCAGTCGATCCCGCCGCTTGCTAAAAGCGTGCTAATGCGAGTCATGGCGAGATCATTCCCCGAGCAGGTGCGGTAGGTCCTCACCAAATCGACGCGCGCGCCGGCGTCTTGCAGCGCTTCCGGCAGATAGTCGCGGGAGGCGCCCGCCCCTGGAATCAGAAAGGTAAGACCGCCAAAAGCGTCGCGGCCGCCGGCGTAGGTTTCAATGGCGCCGAATGCAGCCTGAGATGAAAGCCGATCCGGCATGACGTCAAGGTGAACTTGCGCCGCTTCAAGTTTGTAAACCGCGTCTTCACCAACACCACAAACGCGCAACGAATCCAATTCGCTGGTCTCATGTCCCAGTTCCTGGAAACGGCGCAGAAAGAAATCAACGGCGTTGGCGTTCCGGAAGATCAACCAGTCGTAGCCGAACAAATTCGCGATCGATTCATCGAGCGCGTCACAATTGTCGAGTGCGAGGATATCGAGCTTTGGCCAGGTAAGAACGCGCGCGCCGTAGCGCTCGAGTTCCGTTGTGAACTCGCGCGTGACTGAAGGGGAGATCAAGACAGTGCGGCGAGTAAGCGGTAGATTCTCTGACACAGAATTCATATTTATCGAGACGAAGTCAGCTCCGTTCGAATCAACAGAAGCGCCGTTAGGCGCGAAATGTTTATGGCCCGGTAACGTCACACTTCATATTGAAGCTCCTTTAGGAGCGAAATTGGGAACATCACGCTCCTAAAGGAGCTGGGGTCAAGAGCAGCCTCAGGTGCTATAAACATTTAGCTCCTAGCGGAGTTCAACGCGCGCTGTGCGGACGGGGACGAGCACCCCAGCGTGATTGGCACCCCAGCCGAGATGCTCGGCCGGGGACCCCGCGCTGCCCCGCCGGGGACCCCGCACTCCGCGCTCCCAGCACTTACTCGCTCTTTCGATGTCTCCGCACGCGCCAAACGACTACGCCTAAGACAATTGCCGCAATCAG
>JBGPWS010000233.1:0-7447 GCA_041492345.1 Pyrinomonadaceae bacterium
ACATGAGCTTCGGCCGCCAGATCGTGATGATGCTGACGCTGATGATTACCTCGAAAGGTGTCGCGGGCGTGCCTCGCGCGGCGCTCGTGATTTTGCTCGCCACGCTGAACAGCTTTATGCCCGGCGGCCTGGGCCCAATCGGAGTCGCCGTGATTTTCGGCGTCGACGAATTAATGGACATGGGCCGCACCTCCGTGAATGTTTTGGGAAATTGTCTGGCTACCGTGGTCGTCGCGCGTTGGGAAGGTGAGTTTGACGACGACAAAGCGCGCGTGTTCGGAACGTCTGAAGAAGTGCGCTGGGAACTTGCCGCTGGAGATCTGGCGTTTGCCGAGGCGGCGGCTGAAGGGGACTGAACAAACGACTTCACGATCAGGAGCCCTGGCAGGCTGCTGAAAAACCCCCTCTCCCTTTGGGAGAGGGCTGGGGAGAGGGACTAAGACGGCTCAACATCACGCCCTCTCCCCGACCCTCTCCCAAAGGGAGAGGGAGCAAGACACACATCGATGCTTTTTCCGATTGCAGACGAAAACGATGATCGCCGGTCTACGCCGTGGGTCAACTACACGATCATTCTGATCAATATCTTCGTTTTTGTGTTTTTGCAGGGATTGGGAACGAACGACAAGTTCACTTACGCTTTTTCAACGGTTCCCGCCGAAATCATTTCCGGTCACGACATCGTCACGCCCGATCGTATTCTGGTTGAGCCGATCACTGGTCAGCGCGTCGCGATGCCGGGGTTGCAGCCGACACCGATTCCGGTCTGGCTCACTCTGATCACGTCGATGTTCATGCACGGCGGTCTGGCGCACATCTTCGGCAACATGCTTTACCTCTGGATCTTTGGCGACAACATCGAAGATCGTCTGGGCCACGTTCGATATCTCATTTTTTATCTCGTCTGCGGCGTGCTGGCGGGGCTGGCGCACGTGTTTAGCACCTTTGTCTTTGCGGGAAACAACGAAGTCAGTCTGTTGGTTCCCAGTCTTGGGGCGTCTGGCGCGATCTCAGGTGTGCTGGGTGCTTACATCCTGCTGTTTCCAACCAGGCGGGTAACCGTGCTTCTGTCATGGTTCGTGACTCAGGTTCCGGCCTTCGTTGCGATCGGTCTCTGGTTTGTGTTCCAGTTAATCAGCGGGCTCGGCATGCTGGGCAGCGGTTCGCAACAGGGCGGAGTGGCTTACGCGGCGCACATCGGCGGGTTCATTTCGGGTCTGGCTTTGATTAAGGTGTTTGAGATCGGACGGCGGTCCGCCGAATTCACTCCGCGCGATTTTTAGGTCAGACGCATTCATAAAGAAAGATGACTACTCAACTACAACCGCCAAATCAACAGGGCCTCGACATCCGGTCGACGCCGCGCGCGGAGATGAATCTCTGTCCGCTCGACACGTTCACTTACGAGTTTCCCGGCCGCGAGATCAAGATCAAATTCGAGATGCCGGAGTTCACCTGCATTTGTCCCTTCTCGGATTTTCCCGACTTTGCCACGATTCGTCTGGAGTATGTTCCGCACGAGCGCTGTGTTGAGTTGAAGAGTTTGAAGCTTTACATCAATTCGTGGCGCGACGTGAAAGTTTTTCACGAACACGTCATCAACATGATTCTGGAAGATTTCGTGAAGGCCTGCGATCCGCTCAGCGTCGAGATCGAAGGTGACTTTAACGTGCGCGGGAATATCAAGACTACGGTGAGCGCGAGCTATGTAAGACAGTAGGCAGGAAGCAGGAGGGAGTGGCAGTGCTCTCGGTCATCACAACCGGGCTGGTCGTTTTTGTCGTCGTCGTGCTTTTTCTCTTCGTCACGCGGCGCGTCCTGCGATTAGCTCTGAAACTCGCAGTCATTGGCGTTTTGGTTCTGTTGCTGGTTTCCGGCGCAGCCTACGGATGGTGGCAAGGATGGTTTGGCTCGTCATCGCGAACAGAACGCCCGCAATCCAATCAACGCCCGAACTCTAATCGCCGTCCTTCACCACGGTAATCCGCCGCTTCGGCATGAGGTCAGTACCGGGAGCGGTAGCGACCGGGTCGCCGGAACGTGTCGGGTCGAGACTCGGCTTACCCGGTCGCTACCGCTCCCGGTACTGACCTCATCAGTCGCGTGCGCCCGCCGTTTTTTTGTGGCAAAGTGAAGTCATGAGCATTCAAGTCGAGCGTTGGAGCCAGCAGACACCTCCAGATCCCCAGGAACTGAAAACGCATATGGTTAATGAAGGCTATAGTGTCTTTCAGTGGAGCGACGACCCGGGAACAAAGTACGGCCCGCACGCCCATGCCGAAGATCAATCACACTGGATACTGAGTGGCGAGCTGGAGCTGCGCGTAGGTTATGAAAACTATACGCTGGGACCGGGCGATCGAGATTTTCTTCCTGCCAACACAATGCACTCCGCAGTTGTTCCGGGCGACCAACCGGTTACCTATCTAATCGGCGCGAAGCACTAAGAAAAAATAATTAGCCGCAAAAAAGGCACAAAAGGCACAAAGCGGTTTCGCTGAGCAATTATCGGGCAATCAGGAAGCTGTCTGCCGATTTTTCCTGCTTGTGCTTTTTGTGCCTTTTTATGGCTAAATCAATTAGATGAACACGCAGTACAAGATAATCACCAACGCAGAGGAACTACGCCGAGCCGTTGACGAACTTTCCACTAAGCACGCAGTCGGCCTCGATACTGAAACCACTGAACTCGATCCGTACATTGGTCGCTTGCGTCTGATTCAGCTAGCCACACCCGACGGTGTCTACATCGTCGATCTCAATCGCTTCGCGGAAGGCGACATGAAGCAGAGCGAAGCGCTTGCGCCCCTGCGACAACTGTTTGCCGCCCCGCGACCGATTAAGATCGCACACAACGCCAAGTTCGACGCCAAGTTCATCAAGTACAACCTCGGCGTCGATCTCGTCGGATTATTCGACACGCTGCTCGCCAGTCAGCTGGTTTCCGCGGGCGACATCGAAGAGCGCCACGGCCTGACTGCAATCACTGAGCGCTATCTCAACGAAACCGTCGATAAGACCGAGCGACTGAGTAACTGGGAGTTCGAACTCTCTGAAGCCCAGTTGGAATACGCGGCTCGCGATGCGGCCGTGCTGCTTCCCCTCCGCGATAAGCTGATCGAGAAGATCAAATCGCTCGATCTGGTCCGGTGCGCTCAGCTCGAGTTTGAATGTGTGATGCCCGTGGTGGATCTCGAGCTCACCGGTTTCTATATGGACAAGCGTCGTTGGTTGGAACAACTGACCATCGTTGGAGAGAGGCGAGCCGAACTCGCCAACGAGCTGCAAGAGATGCTGGGCGAAGGCGTAGCGCAGGCGTCGCTATTCGGGCCGGCCCGCGCGAACATCAATCTGGATTCGCAGCAGCAAGTGACCGAGTCTTTGAATCGGCTGGGCATTCCCCTTCCTGACTCAACCCGGAACTGGAAGTTGCAACCGCTGGCCGCGCAGTATCCGGTGGTGGCGAAGCTGCTCGAATACCGCACGATGCAAAAGGCGTTGACCAGCTATGGTCAGAACATGATTGAGTTCATCAATCCGAAGACGGGTCGCCTGCACGCGGACTTTCGTCAGATCGGCGCGCCGACCGGGCGCTTTGCCTGCAGCAATCCCAACATTCAACAGGTGCCGCACGCGGTTGAGTATCGTCGCTGCTTCACGGGCTATCCCGCCGGACGCCGCCTGGTCATCGCTGACTATTCGCAGATCGAGTTGCGCATACTCGCGGAGTTTTCTAGCGACCAGGCCTTCATCGATGCTTTCAACTCAGGCGCGGATTTGCATCGCGTGACGGCCGCGCAGGTATTCAGTGTTGAGCAGGATCAGGTGACTCCCGATCAGCGTTCGTTCGCAAAGCGGCTGAACTTTGGCGTCGTGTACGGCATCGGTGCGCAGCGCTTTTCCATGATGACCGGATTGAGCGTGACGGAAGCTGAAGATGTTTTGCGGCGTTACTTTTCGACTTATCGAAAGCTGGACACTTACCTGCGCGAATCGGCCAGCCGGGCGGTGAGCGACAAGCAGGCACGGACAGCTTCCGGGCGACTGGTGCGTTTCAATTTCGATCCGTCCGACCGCCAGCAGGTTTCGATGACCCAGCGTAACGGCAAGAACGCACCGATCCAGGGCACCAGCGCGGACATCCTGAAACGCGCGCTGCGACTTTTGAACGACGAGCTGCGGCCCACGTCCGGAAAGATCGTGAACATCATTCATGATGAGATCGTGGTCGAAGTTGACGAGGGCGAATCTGAGGGCGTCGCGCAGAAGGTTGAGCGCGCGATGTGCACGGCGGGCGAAGAGTATGTGCAGACAGTGCCGGTGAAAGTGGAGTTTCAGATCGCTCGCGAGTGGGCGAAGTAGGTCACGGAATGCTGATAGATTCTTTCGCACCCGATCCCGACGCCGTCGAAAAACACAGCATCGCCATAGACGCATCAAAAGAAACCGTCTATCGCGCTCTTTGGACAACAGACCTCGGTGGTTCTTTGATAATCAAGCTGTTGATGGGACTTCGCGCTCTGCCAGAGTTTATTTTGCGCGGTCCTCGCGCGCTGCCGCGAAATCGGAAGATCACTCTACAGACCGTGATTGATTCGGGATTCGGCATCCTGGCCAAAGAGCCGGAAGAAATCGTGCTCGGGGTAACCGGAAAGTTCTGGCGCCCGACCGGTAATCTCCTGCCGTTTGGTCGCGATAGTTTCGCGAGCGCAGTACCGCCGGGCCTGGCGCGGGCAGTTTGGAATTTCAGTATCAAGGAGAGCGGCGCTGGCACGATCTTATCCACCGAGACACGGGTGGTTTGTGGCGATGACGACAGCCGGCGAAAGTTTCGCCGGTACTGGTTCTTTGTGCGGCCATTCAGTGGCCTGATTCGACGGTTGATGCTGCGCGCGGTGAAGCGCGCCTGTGGGAAGACGCAGTAGTCCGTATGTGAGGTCAGTACCGGGAGCGGTAGCGACCGGGATCCCGTCCTCGCGATCTGGAGCCAGATGGAGCGCTGCGACCCGGTCGCTACCGCTCCCGGTACTGACCTCATTACTGCGAGAGCCGCTTGACGGGAACAAAGCTCACAAAAACCTCAACAAGCTGGAGTTCGTAGAACAATTTCGGCATCTCAGTCATATAATTCGTTCGCTCGAGCGACTAATACTTCGAACACGGACCGAAATCCGTGAGAATAGACCTGATGGACATTGCGGAGCTTAAGGCTGAACTGGAAACGCTCCACAGCGCTAGTTTCGGCTGGGCCTTGAACTGTTGCCGCCGCGACCGGGCAGAGGCCGAAGAAGTTTTGCAGACGGTCTATTTGAAGATCCTTGAAGGCAAAGCGCGTTTTCGCGGTGAGGCCAGCTTGAAGAGTTGGCTGTTTGCGGTGATTAGAAAGACCGCTATCGGCGAGCATCGCAAGAACCTCTTGCGCAAGCTGAGATGGTCTGACAGTTCAGAGCAGGCAACGTTGGTTTCGCCGTTGGAACAACCCGGGCTGGCTTTCGAAAAATCCGAAACCCAGGCGCTCTTTCAAACTGCTCTAAGAACTTTGCCGCGACGACAAAGGGAAGCGCTGCACCTGGTCTTTTACCAGGACCTCAGCCTGAGAGAAGCCGCGGATGTAATGGGCATCTCGATCGGCAGTGCCCGGCAGCATTACGACCGTGGCAAGAAACGCTTACGCGAATCTTTGGGACAAACGGAAAGTGCTTATGGAATTGGTTGGAGAGGAAAAGAAAATCCAGGCGCTGTTTAGCGAGGTCAGGCTCGCCGACGAACAGACCACACCGAGCTTTGCGGGAGTGTGGAACCGCGCGCAGCCAAAGACGATGCGAACGCAGCGAGCGTTCAATCTTTCGTTTGTGGCGGCTACGGCCCTGTTGGTTTGCGCTCTGGTTTCCCTGGCGTGGTGGTCGAGACACTGGCAGTCGAACCCGGCCGTAGTCGCGAGTGTTCCATCGGCACCGGCGGCGAGCCTGGTAGAAGTTGGCATCAACCCAGTAAGAGTTGGGGTCGAGAATCCGTCTAAGCCGGAGCCAAAGCGCTATGACGCCAGCGCAAAATCAAACGCCGTGAAGTTAGCAGCGCGCCACGAAGCATTGCTGGTGGCGGCGAATAGAAAAGCCACGCACGAGGCAAAGACACTGGCGAGTTGGCAATCACCAACGGCCACGCTCCTGGATTCCTCGAGCGGTGAATTGCTCAAGTCGCTGCCGCAACTGAATCAAACTGTTGACGAGTTGAAATCATTTCTACCCAGCCAGCCTAAATAGCCGGCCTAATTCGAAGGAGAAGGTTAATGAAGAAGAGAATCGGACTGTTAGTCGCAATGTTCGCCGCCGCATTTCTGTTGAGCGTGGTGCTGGTATCGGCGCAGCAGCCGCAACCGGCGCAGGGGCCAAAGCCTCCATCGCAGGCACAGCCACCACGTCCGCCCATGGATCCGCTCGGCGATGCGATGTTCCCGCCAGAGATGATCATGCAGCACGCGCGCGAGCTGGATTTGACGCCAGAGCAGAAGACTTTCATGCGGAGTGAGATTCAGAAAACCACGACGCGCTTCAATGAATTGCAGTGGCAGTTGCAGGATGCGATGGAAGCTCTGCACGAAAGCATGAAAGCGAATTCGGTGAACGAGCAGCAGGCGCTGGCTCAACTTGACAAGGTGCTCGACGCCGAACGCGAAATCAAACGCTTGCACATCGGAATGGGAATTCGCATTAAGAACCAACTGACGCCAGCACAACAAACGAAGCTTCAATCGATGAGGCGCCCGATGATGGGACCGGGTGGTCCGGGTGGACCAGGACAAGGTCCAGGTGGATCGGGACGAGGACCGGGTCGCGGGCCCCGTGGACCGGGAGGCCCCGGAGGTCCGGGACCAGGTGGGCCAGGGCAAAGACCGCCTGACGGTCCGCCGAACTTTTAGTCAAGATCGCGCATACTCGATCAAACCGGGCAGGCCTGAGCTATGAAGCTTTGGCCTGCCTTCGCCATATGAAGTACACGGGTATTCCGGTTAGCACCAGCAGGTAACCAATTCCAGAAGTCGCCGGCGTCAGGTAGGCCAGATCCAACACTAATAGCAACCCAATGACGATATAGATCACGGGTACTACGGGGTAACCGAACGTGCGATAAGGCCTCTCCATATCCGGCGCTTTGCGGCGCATCACGATCACTGCTCCGACCATCAACGCATAAAAAACGAGATCCGCCGAGATGACATAGTCGAGCAGTTGGCCATAGACGTTTCCGTACTTGAACTCGCCCGGATTCGCGCCGGCTGTCACCGTTCGCGGTAGGGTCAGAAACGAAGCCCACAGGCCCTGAGCCATGAGCGCGACCACGGGAACGTGACGCGCACTGAGAGTGCCGGCGCGCTTGAAGAAGAGACCATCACGAGCCATCGCGTAGTAAATGCGCGCCCCCGCCAAAATCAATCCGTTGTTGCATC
>JBGPWS010000382.1:0-3775 GCA_041492345.1 Pyrinomonadaceae bacterium
CTACTTCCCACTGCATCGCCTTAATATCGTCCAGCAGCACCCGCTCGTGGCCTTCGGGGTTCACCTTCTCGTAGGTCTTGCGCAGCGTGCCCGTAGGATCGATCACGAACGACGTGCGGTTCCAGTACATCGTGCCTTTGTAATCGCTCTGACCCACGCCTGCGGCCGTCAAGAGCTCGTGCTGAGGATCAGCCAGCAAGTCAATCGTGAATGAAAACTTGTTGCAGAAGTTCTTGTGTGATTCCACCGACTCAACCCGCAACTGGATCGCGAAGGCTGCCTTGATCTCTCGCCAGATGGGCACCAACTGCTCCAATCCGCCCCAACCCAACACGCCGTGCACGACCGCGTCCCCAGTGAAAGCGTGCGCAGAGTCTCTTCATCTCCACGGTTGAACGCGTCCACGTAATCCAGCACGATCTTTTGGTTAGCCACTTCGGACATTAATTCCTCCGACGATAAGCAAGCTTAGGATCCGTTTGAAACTAATGCAATCGAGCTTACTTCATCGAGGATTAGCATCGACGCTGCCGCTCGCTGACCTCTTCGTTACATCGAGCGTTCGCTGATTTGGATGTGGCACGTTAAGCACCGAATCCGCCGCCGATTTCTTTCTGGCAAGTTCAGGACTGATCTCTTTGAGCATTGCGACTCGCGCCGGATCTGCCACGCGGCGACACAGTTCTTCCACTCCACAAATCAATCGAACCGGAACAAAACGACTTTGGCGCGCGGCGGCGAGTTGTTCGAGATCCCAAAATGCCCGGTGGTCTCCCGGATTGCTTTCGCGGAGTTCCATCGTGAAAACAAAACTCATCTCGGGAGGTGAAAGCTCGCGTATCGCCTCGTAAACCGCAGCCCTAACCTCTTTCACTCTGTCCCACACTTTTGCCGGCAGCGGAGTCACTCCGTCGGCGTTGACGACCTTGAAAATCGGGTTATTGATCAGATGATTGTCGATCAGCTTTGCGCCGGTCCGTTCACAAAGCTCGCGCCCAATCGTGTACTTGCCCGTGCCGGCAAAGCCGATGAGCAAAACGATCGTGTTCTGGAGGGCGTTACTCGACACAAGGCTCCACCGCGACTCGCACGACAAGTCCTGCGGACACTCGCGCGGCCTTCTTTGCTTCCGCGTCAATCAGCAGGTAGAACTTTTTCTGACGCGGCACGATGGAGCTTTCAAATGAAAAGCCATTGACTGTTGCGTTGACGAACTGACCGCGTCGCCCGCGCCACAAAGGCTTTGGCGGGATGCCCCACTCTTTCGCCGGATCGAAAGGAACTTCTACTGCGTTTTCCTTGTGGCCGGATAGAACTTCACCTTTGAACTTTTTCTTCTTCAACTAGGCTGCTTTCTTGATTCGCGGTCGTTTAGGTTTCGCCGCAGGTTTCGGTAGCTGTTTGATTGGCGCCGGTTCAGCCGCTGGCGGCAGCGGCGGCATCGCATCTTTCGCAAAGCGCGGCAGCAGATCATCGCGCATGGCAAGTTGATAGATGCACCACGCAACAGTCACCGCGTCTTTCTTTACATCATCTTCGAGGATGCGCTCGTAGGTGTCGAGATTGGTGTGCCAGGTGTGCGAGTTGTATTCGATCGGATCCTGGCCCATGCCGATGCCGGGCAAGCCCGCCTGATTAAACGAAGTGTTGTCTGAACCGCCGAGGTTGCGGCCGCGCGAAGCTGTCGCGCCAACCACGCCGTCGTCTTTGAATGGTTCGAGGATTTGGCGCAGGATGGCCGCGGCTTCGGGCGGACCAAAGACACCGGCACCGCGCACCCGACCGGTCCCGGAATCGATATTGAAATAGCCACCGAACTTTTCATAGCCGGGTTTGGGACTTTCAAAGGCCCCGAAGTGTTCCTTTACGTAAGCCTGTGATCCCAGCAAGCCTTCTTCTTCGCCGCTCCAAAGCGTGACGCGAATCGTACGACGCGGTTTTACGCCGAGAGTTTTCAGGATCCGCGCAGCTTCCATCATGATCGCGCAGCCAATCGCGTTGTCGGTCGCGCCCGTGGCCGCATGCCATGAATCAAGGTGTCCGCCCAGCATAATCACTTCGTCGGCAAGGTCTGTGCCCGGAATTTCGGCGACTGTGTTGAAAGATGTCTTGCCTTCCGGATAAACGCGATTGACGATGTCGAACTCCAGCGTCACGTCTGTACCGTCGGCGAGGATACGCGAGATGCGACCGTAATCTTCATTGCTCATCACAATCGTCGGCACGACCTTGCTGACATCAAAGGTGCGATTGTTGAAAGCCCGAATCTGGCGGAACTCGCGGCCGGCATCGTTGACACGCACCAGGGCGCCGTTCTTTTTTAAGAACGCATCGATCTCTTCGTCGATTTGTCTGTTGGTAAGCGGCTTGGGCGCGCCCGGAGCAGGTGTCGGAGTCGGCGACGGAGTCGGAAACGCAAACGGTCGCGCGTTGGGACCGAAGCGCTGCTGCGCCTGTTCATCGGTCAGGCGCTTCGCGGGCGGATTCAAATTTACCGGCACAATCATGTGCTTGCCCGCCAGAATGATTTGACCTCTGATACGATCTTTCTGTTTCCACAACATCGAAGCCAACTGATCGTGCGTCGGGCGCTCCGGCAACTGCAATTGATAAGTCTTTGCGCGCACCGGTCCGCGCGTGCTTGGCGTCCAGGCCAGTACTTCACAAGTCAGGACATCTTTAATCGGAGAGATCATGTGGGCCGTCAATCTTTCGTTAAGCCAACCCGGATGGCCAAAGTCCCAGGCTTCCAGATGAGCATTCTGAAGTCCCCACGCGGCCATCTGCTTTATCGCCCACTCCGCCGCGTGTTTGTGATTCGGCGAACCGGTCAGCCGCGGACCATAAACGTCGGCGAGCATGTGCATCGTCCTCATGATCTGTGAATTTGTTGCTTCTTCTTTGCGGATGCGGTCGAGCAAATCTTTGTCGCCGCCTGATTGGGCCAGCAGAGGGACACACGACAGCGAGAGAATCAGGGACAGGGCAATCCAGCGGGCTTTCGGCATTTGGTTGGTCTCCGGAAAGTTCGGTGTGATAAAGCAGCGGGATTATAGCTGAGGTTGACGCGATCTCATTAGCACCTCGCTTCAGCGAGGTGGGGTTATTAGTGTCTTCCTCCCCTCTCGGGCCAGGGGTGAGGGGGCGAAGCCTGAGCGTACGGCCAGGCCCTCTCCCCAACCTTCTCCCAAGGGGGAGAGGGAGTTCAAGCCCCGAGTTCCCAACTGTCTCTTGGATTTCTCCATCGTGATCACCAGGTTGTTTGAAGCGAGGTGCTAATGAGAATGAGACTACGTCAAATCTCACCATCTCGATTTCAGTTTGCAGTTGACGCCTTCTGGTTCTAGAATCCCTTCGACAGTTTGAAAATCAATCGCGTTTCGGGGGAGCCGCGCTTTAGAAAGACGTGGCTGAGAGTCTGGAATCATTGCCGATTTCAGATTGCCGATTTCCAATTTGGCTTTAAAGTCAGCCTCAATTCAAGCTGACGATCAGAAGACCAATCGGCAATTGGCAATCGAAAATCGACAATGCCAGAGACCCCTTGAACCTGATACGGTTAGCACCGTCGAAGGGAGAAACAGTTATTCGTGACCGTTCCATCCTTGTCGAGGTGGAACGGTTTTTTATGGAGTGCGCCGGTACCGAAACCGCGAGCGGCAGCGACCGGATGCCGACCTTCAACTTGAGCCCATGATCCGGTCGCTACCGGTCGCGGTTCTGTAACACGTGGCCTAAAAGAACGTAGGAGAACACTCTGAGCGCCGCAATCAAA
>JBGPWS010000044.1:0-18142 GCA_041492345.1 Pyrinomonadaceae bacterium
CGCGGCCGATGCCTGATTCCAACATGCCGCCGCACCAGACCGGGATCGAGTGCTCGCGACAAACAGTCTCGACGCTCTTGGCTTCCGCATGACCACCCACGCGTCCCAGCTTTACGTTGATGATCCGGCAAGCTCCGATGTCGATTGCATGCCGAGCATCCTCAGCGGAGTGGACCGACTCATCAAGGCATATTGCCGTCTTGATCTGCTTTTGCAATTCCGCATGATCAAACATGTCATCATGCGCCAAAGGCTGTTCGATCATCATCAGATCAAATTCATCCAGGGCTTTGAAGAGTGATACATCCGCCAGCGTGTAAGCCGAATTAGCGTCAACCGTCAAGAGAATCTCAGGATAACGTTCGCGCACTCGCCGCACAACATCAAGGTCCCATCCGGGCTTGATTTTGATCTTGATGCGCTGATACCCGGCGTTGAGTTCTTTTCCGATCTTCTCAAGCAGCGCGTCGGGCGAGTCCTGAATGCCGATTGAAACCCCACACGGAATCTCCTCGCGTGATCCACCGAGATGTTTCCAAAGGGGTACGCCGGCCAGTCTACTCTCCAAATCCCAGCACGCCGTTTCAATCGCCGCTTTCGCCATGCGATTACCGCGCACTTTCCTGATCAAACCGTTGACGCCTTCTGCGTTTTCGACTTGGCGCCCAACAACCATCGGCGCCAGAAAGTCTTTGAGTGTCGACCAGGCGGTTTCGGTCCACTCTTCACAATAGAAAGGGCCTTCGCCCGCGGTGCACTCGCCCCAGCCTTCAGCGCCATCCGCGTCCGTCACGCGAGCCAGGATGATCCGGCGCTCAGTCGTGCGGCCAAAACTTGTCTCGAAGAAGTGGATGAGCGGCAGACGAATCTCTCGTGGTTCTATTGAAGATATGATCACGAATCAGGAGTCTCCTGTAATCGGCGAAGAGGCATTATGCCTTTTGCCACGAAGGTTTGTCAGCCGCCCCGAGGATAAGCGTCGTGCCGGACGAGCTTCTACTCGACACTCTCGGAGTACTTCCCCAATTCAAGTCCTCACGCTTAGGTCCCCTTAAGGCGGAGGCAAAAAAGCTTTGGTAACATCGTTTTCATTTGACCTGTGCAATATTTTTCACTAGACTCGCCATCTTCCTTTGGGAGACCTGTTTGGCAAGTGCAAGAATCTTGCTACCTGATTTGCCACGACGCAGCTGTTTCCGACCAAAGAAGTGCTTCATTAAGAGTAAAAGCTCAGTCCAACACAACGAGAGGAAAGTTTATGTCTCCGAATGTCACCCCCCGTATATTACGCAACCGGCTATCTATCACTCAATTTGTTGGTAAAGGCCGATTCTTTACCAGGCGCAAAATATTCGTTTTGAGCGCTATCGGTTTCTTGTTGGGCTCGGCTTTTATTCTCAGGTCCATTCAAAGAGTCTCGGCTGATACGTCCACCCCAGTGGGTATCACCGCTCTCGGCAGTGCCGTAACGCAAGACTTCAACACTTTGGTATCGTCGGGTACTTCAACCATCACGCCAGCCGGTTGGGGATTCGTCGAGACAGGCACTGCTAACAATACAACGTACACGGCGGGGACTGGTTCAAGCGCAACCGGGGACACCTACAGCTTTGGCGCAACATCAAGTACCGAGCGCGCGTTCGGCTGCCTGCGTAGTGGCGCTCTTTCCCCCATCATCGGCGCGAGCTTTACTAATAATACAGGTGCCACTATTACATCGTTGACGATTTCATACACTGGCGAGCAGTGGCGAGAAGGCGTGACTAACAGAGGCGCTGCCGATCGGCTAGATTTTCAAATAAGCACAGACGCCACCAGCCTAGCTACCGGTACCTACACTGACGTTAACGCGCTTGATTTTTCCAGCCCTAACACTACGGCGGCGGCCGGAGCGCTGGATGGGAATGCCACCGCGAACCGTACTGTGGTCAGCTCGGTAATTAATGGACTAAGTATCGGTAATGGCGCGACCTTCTTTATTCGGTGGACTGATTTTGATATCGCAAGCTCCGACGATGGGCTCGCGATCGACGATTTCTCTCTTTCGGCGAACGGCACAGCGGTTGACACTGCGCCTACGGTCAACAGCACAACTCCGGGTAATGGCGATATCGACGTAGCGACAAACAGCAACGTCAATATTTCTTTTAGCGAGCCGGTCAACGTAACTGGCAACTGGTTTCAAATAGCTTGCACGAGCAGCGGCACGCGACAAGTGGCGGACACATCTGTCACTGGCGGACCGATTACCTTTACGATCAATCCGAACACTGATTTCGCCCTCACCGAGCAATGCGCGGTCACCGTCTTCGCAACCCAGGTGAACGATCAAGATATAAATGATCCGCCTGACAACATGGTAGCCAATGCTGCCTTTTCATTCACCGTAACCGGTCCGCCGGCTGTGCCAGACAGCGTTGTGATTAGTCAGGTCTATGGCGGAGGTGGCAACGCACTCGCGCCCTTCACTAACGATTTCATCGAGCTCAAAAATCCCGGCGCGTCGCCCGTTAGTCTCAGCGGCTGGTCGGTTCAGTATGCATCTGCGGGGGGAACAAGTTGGCAGGTTACATCTCTGGCCGGTACGCTTCAGCCTGGACAGTACTACCTTGTTCAAGAGTCGTCGAATGCGGCAGTAGGATCCGTCCTACCAACGCCAGATGCCACCGGATCGATTGCAATGGCTGCCGCCGCGGGTAAGGTGGCACTGGTTAACAACACCACACCCCTGTCTGGAGCCGGCTGTAGTGGCAGCACTCACCTGGTTGATTTTGTCGGGTATGGGAGTGGCACTAACTGCTCTGAAGGTTCAGCCACCTCAGCCCCGAGCAATACAACTGCTGTGCTTAGGGCAAACAATGGGTGCAAGGATACAAACAACAACAACGCCGACTTTGCCGTCGGCAGTCCAAATCCGCGCAACACATCTTCGCCTATAAGTACCTGTCTGGTTGCAAAT
Organism: Pyrinomonadaceae bacterium; assembly: GCA_041492345.1. GTDB lineage: Bacteria > Acidobacteriota > Blastocatellia > Pyrinomonadales > Pyrinomonadaceae > UBA11740. Next base: position 2,960 of record JBGPWS010000044.1, read on the forward strand.
CAGCCAATCGTGCCCACATGTCCTGGTTCCCTGAATACGATACAGGGCACTGCCACGTCCACGAATGTAAGTGCTACTGATTCTGACAGTACCGTAACGAGCGCCAGCATCACGGGTGCTGCAGTTCCAGGAATTACGCTAGACAGCGTCACGCCCGCGGGCGGCATCGGTGGGACGGCGACGGCAACACTGAATGTTGCCAATACGACCGCGTCCGGAACTTATAACGTCACCATTCAATATTCGAATAGTGATTTGCCAACGCCTCAGACTGCTTCATGCACCGTTGTCGTCACTGTTAACCCAGCACCGGCGCCGTTCAACAACGGAATAAAGATTAGCCAGGTTTATGGTGGCGGTGGTAATTCAGGTTCTACTTACATGAACGATTTTATTGAACTCTACAACAGCGGTTCGACACCGGTAGATATCACGGGTTGGTCTGTCCAATATGCGGGTGCGACCGCCGCGTTTGCGGCGCAGTCACCACTAGATCCGCCGACACCGCTGACGACTGTCATTCCCTCGGGAACGATCGTCCAGCCGGGCCACTATTTTCTGATCCAGGAATCCCAGGGTTTAGGTGGCACAACCAGTAATCCGACGCCGGATTTAACGGGCAGTATCCTGGTAGGGTCAACCGCAGGAAAGGTCGCGCTCGTCGCAAGCTCAACAGTTCTGAGTGGTGGAACCGCAGGCAATTGTCCGACCGATCCGCTGATTGTGGATTTTGTAGGATATAACACGACGGCAACCTGCTCTGAAACTTCGCCGACGGCTCCGATCACCAACACTACGGCGGCGATCAGGAAAAACAATGGGTGCACGGACACTAACAACAATGCCAACGACTTTCTGATCGATGGCCCGATTCCGCGGAATAGCCTATTGCCGGCACACGGTTGTGGAGGCGATCCTACACAGCTTTTCGGACAGGGTCTCGCCACTCCCGACTACTTACTGCCTTCGAGCAACACCTTGCTCACGGTTAATGTATCTCCGGCGAGCATTCCACCAAGCACCGGTATTGGCGTCAACGCTGATCTTACCAGCATCGGCGGATCTGCTTCACAGCAGTTTTATGACGATGCGACGCACGGTGACCAGATGGCCGGGGACAACGTCTTTTCTTTCCAGCAAACAGTGGGAGCGTTCATCTCAACCGGCGTCAAGAATATCGTAGCGACAATAACCGATGCCCAGGCGCGCTCGGCAACGGCTCCGATCACGATCACGGTGCAGAGTCCTACCTGTGGCGTGGAGCGTTGGTCAGTCAAGACCGGCGGTGATCCTGATGCCGCTCTGGTGGATCTAAACCCCGTGCCGACGACCATTGCGAATCTCCGCTCTCTCACTCCTCCGGTGACGCCACCGGACAATGCTCGGTTCGGGCCGGCAGAGAATACGGTTTATGTAATTAGAGCGACGATGACTTTGTATAAGCTCGAGTCAGACGTCGATTATCACATCGTGGTGCAGGATGAGAACGGCAATACCATGGTGACAGAGATACCCTGTCCCTGCTGCGTGGCTGGGGGGAGTCCTTTTGCGGCCGGCATCGCGAATGCGCGACATGAGTTTGATGCCCATCTAACGGCCACTACATTCTTCCCAAACCCCGCCGTGAGCATCCCGGTTCAAATTACCGGTGTTGGCTTCTTTGATTTTATCCACGGACAAACCGGCGTGGCTCCGAATGGAATCGAGTTACATCCCATTTTGGACATTAAGTTCCTCAACAACACCACCACGAATGTGACGTCGAACGCGAATCCCTCTCAGTACGGGCAGTCGGTCATGTTCACGGCGACCGTGGCCAGCAGCGGCACGAGCATGCCAACCGGGAACGTTACTTTTAGCGACGGCGCGACTGTAGTCTCCAGCTCTATCCTTAACGGGAGTGGACAAGCGTCCTTTACGACTACGTCACTCTCGGTTGGATCGCATCCGATCACGGCGTCTTATCCGGGCGACAGCAATTCGTTGCCCAGTACTTCGACCGTGCTAACGCAAGTAGTAAACAAAGCGGACCAATTCATCACGTTTGCTCCTCTTGCCGGAAAGACTTACGGCGATGGCGACTTCAGCGTGAGCGCTACGGCATCGTCAGGTCTGCCTGTGAGCTTTAGCATTGTGTCTGGTCCGGCGACTATTTCCGGCAGTACTGTGCACATCACCGGTGCCGGGACCGTTACAGTGCGGGCCTCACAGGGCGGGAACGGCAACTACAACGCGGCGCCCGACGTCGATCAATCGTTCGAAGTTGCGAAGGCAGGTCAGGTGATTACGTTTGCCGCGCTGTCTGACAAGACCTATGGCGATCCCCCATTCACGGTCAGTGCGACTGGCGGAGGATCGGGTAATCCCGTTACTTTCGGCGCAAGCGGTAATTGCACCGCCGGCGGTACTAACGGCAGCACAATAACAATTACCGGAGCCGGCCCCTGCACGGTGACAGCATCGCAAGCAGGTAATTCGAACTACAATGCGGCACCCGATGTTTCCCGGAGCTTTACGGTTAACCAGGCCACGGCCACGATAAACGTAAGTGGATACACGGGTGTCTACGATGGCAGCGCTCATGGCGCCAGCGGTACAGCGACAGGTGTCGACGGTGAAGACCTGACAAGCTTGCTGAACCTCGGTGCGTCGTTCACGAATGTTCCGGGAGGAACTGCGCATTGGACGTTTGCCGGCAATACCAACTACGCACCGGCGAGTGGTGACGTGGCGATCACGATCACGAAGGCTTCATCGACAACGACGGTGACCTGTCCCGCAAGTGAGACCTACACAGGTGCGGCGCTCACGCCGTGCTCAGTGGTGGTGACAGGTGCGAACCTGAGCCTGACGCCGGGTGCGAGCTATGCGAACAACACCAACGTGGGGACGGCCACGGCGAGCTACACCTACGCCGGCGACTCGAACCACGATGGCAGCAGCGACTCGAAGAACTTCGAGATCACGAAAGCCAACGCGACGATCAGCGTCACGCCCTACAGTGTGACTTACGATGGCAACCCGCATACGGCAACGGGCACGGCGACGGGCGTCAACGGCGAAAGCCTGAGCGGTCTGGACTTGAGCGGGACGACGCACACCAATGCCGGCGCGTACAACGGCGACGTTTGGACCTTCACCGATGTCACCGGCAACTACAACAATACGAGCGGCACCGTGAACGACAGCATTTCCCAGGTCAGCGCCTCGATCACGGTCCATGCGTACAGCGGCGTCTACGATGGCTCGGCGCACGGCGCCACTGGTTCGGCCACAGGCGTCAACGGCGAAAACCTTGGTGGCCTGCTCAACCTCGGAGCGTCTTTCACTAACGTTCCTGGCGGCACGGCCCACTGGACGTTTGCCGGCGATACCAATTACAACTCAGCCAGCGGTGACGTCGCGATCACGATCACAAAGGCGACGCCGTTGTTTAGCAATCTGAGTTCGCCCACAGTCGATTGCGGCACGGCGACTGTAACCTTGTCTGGCAAGCTCACGCTGGGCGCGCTGGTGCCGACCGGCAGCGTGGCTATCACGCTTAATAGCGTTACTCAGAACGCGGCCATTCAACCGGATGGCAGTTTCAGCGCGAACTTCCCCACGAGTTCGCTGATTCCCGCCAATTCTCCCTATGGTGTGACGTTCAGCTACGGCGGTAATAGCAACTTTAACCCGGCGAGTGCCGGTGGAATGGTGACAGTAGTCGACCACACGCCGCCAACCATCAGTTGCCCGGCTCCGATCACCGTAGACGCTACCAGCGCGGCTGGTGCAGTCGTAACTTACACAACCCCGACGGCGTCCGATAGCTGCGCAGCCCCGGTGACGGTCAGTTGTGCAGCACCATCGGGAAGCACCTTCCCGATTGGCACCACGACCGTCGTCTGTACGGCCAGAGACGCCTCCAACAACACGGCTTCCTGCCCGTTCAACGTGACGGTAGGGGCGCCGCGCAAGGTGAAGCAGGACGTGCTGGCGGCGCTGATGGTCCTACGCGCGGCGGCCACGGACAAAAAGGATCGAGACGAGCTGGATGATGCCATCAAGCATCTGAACAATGCCCTTGATCCGAAGTTCTGGGTTGACGACTCTCACCCCACCGAAAAGGATGGTGAAAAAGTCTTCAACGAAGAGAAGGACGTGGTCAAGGAGCTCGCCGAGTTGATCAAGAACAAGAAGAGCATGAACCCGACGGATGCCGCGCTGATGGACTTGATAGCCCGGTTGGTACAGGCGGATCGGGAGCTGGCGCTAATCTCGATTTCGGAGGAAACCGATCCTAAGAAGATCGCGAAAGCGATGGATGAAATAGCGAAGGGTGATGCCGATCGCGACACGGACAAGCCTGACCACGCCGACAATGCCATCAACCATTACAAGAACGCGTGGAAGAAAACCTGAGGCGCATTGTTCCGCGTTGTCTAAACACAAAAGCAGTCCACGGTTCAAACCGCTGGGCTGCTTTTTTTGTCACAGGGTGCAATGAGCCTGAAAAAATTCTGAACCGCCATCCGCGCAGGTCCATTGTCGGTGTCTGAAGACAATTGACTTTGACTGGACGAAAGGGCGGCGCATAACTCAAATGGGGCCGGCCAGACCTGATGAGAACGCAGGGGTGGAAACTGATGCTTTCGCCCTTGACTTGGATCTTCGCCTTTCCGCTCAGGACGAGCGTACCCGCGGGAATGTACTCAGAGACCCTTCCCTTTGCATTTTGATTCAGCACTTCCGATGGGGCCACCCACGTAACTGATCCTAGTTACCATATCCTTATATCCAACAGAAATCGCGATCCCGCGCGCGCGGTACTCCACGCTTACCAGCGGGCCGTTCGGTGATTCATAAATTGGCTCGGACTCTTCTTCCTGTAAACAAGGATCGAAAGCGTATCTGGTCACGATATAGCCCCGACCGAAATGTGCAATTGCCTGTTCCTTGGAGAGTTTGGCCGGATAAAAATCAATCCTCGTGATTATGCCGGTACGGCTATCGCTGGCCACGTTTGTCGGGCCGGGAAACTCGCCGACTCGATCGTAGTTGTTCCGGGTGATTCCATGCTCCTCACCTTCGCCGGGGGTAGTTCGCGACCACTTTGGTTCTCCCAGGAGGCGCAGCATATCGACGCGCTTCGATTTGCCAACGGTCATTCCGCGGAAGGTCGCAGGATGCCAGCGGCGATCAGACTGGCGAACTGCCGGTACCTGGCTCAGTATCAAACCAAGAATCAGTATTAGCTTCATGGGGATAGGTGTTTCCGTTGCTTATTCAGTCGACACTTTTTCCTGCTCGTTCAGCGCGGCGTGCATCGTGTGCCATGAAAGAGTCGCGCATTTCACGCGCACCGGAAACTCGCGCACTCCGGCGAAAATGGTCAGACGGCCGAGATGGTTCGGCTCTTTCGCTTCGTCGAGTTGACCGGTCACCATCCGATGAAATTCGTTGAATAGCGCCTCGGCTTCCTGCTTGGTCTTGCCTTTCAACGCCTGGGTCATCATGCTGGCTGAGGCCTTCCAGATCGCGCAGCCGGTGCCCACGAAACTAATATCCTTGACGGCGTCATTTTCAAGTTGCAGGTAGAGGGTCAACTGATCCCCGCACAGCGGATTGAAACCTTCGGCAGTGTGATTCGCCGTTTCCAGCTTATGGAAATTACGTGGCTTCTTGTTGTGATCGAGGATGACTGCCTGGTAAAGCTCGCTTAATTCTGACATTAACCAAACACCTCAATGACCTGCTCAATCGCATTCGCGAGCGTATCAATCTCTTCCTTAGTGTTGTAGAAAGCAAATGATGCGCGCGCGGTGGCCGGGACGTTGAATCGTTTCATTACCGGCTGGGCGCAGTGATGTCCGGCGCGGACGGCGATGCCTTCCTGATCCAGAATCGTGCCGATGTCGTGCGGGTGAATGTCATCAATCACGAAAGACAGCACGCCCAGCTTCTCGCGCGCGGTGCCGATGATGCGCACACCCTCGATCGCTGAGAGACGCTCGGTGGCGTAAACCAGTAACTCGTGCTCGTAAGCGGCGGCCTTCTCGCGGCCGATAATGCTCAGGTAATCAATGGCTGCGCCCAAACCGATTTGCGACGCAATCGCGGGCGTGCCGGCTTCGAACTTGTTTGGCAGATCGGCGTAGATGGTTTTTTCGAACGTAACACTCTTAATCATGTCGCCGCCGCCCATGAAAGGATTCATCTTTTCGAGCAGTGCGGCTTTGCCATAAACCACTCCGCTGCCAGTCGGCGCAAACATCTTGTGACCCGAGAACGTGTAAAAGTCGCAGTCGAGATCCTGAACGTCAATCCGCATGTGCGGCGCCCATTGCGCGCCATCGATCAAGACCGGCACGCCGTACTTATGTGCTCGCTCAATAATTTCTTTGACCGGATTGATAGTGCCCAGCGCGTTTGAGACGTGGGCGACGGCCACGAACTTCGTCCTCTCATTCAATAGCGAGTCATACTCGTCCATCAATAGCTCGCCGGCGTCGTTCATCGGGATCACGCGAAGTTTTGCGTTCTTCTCTTCACAGAGCATCTGCCAGGGGACAATGTTCGCGTGATGCTCCATCGCCGAGATGATGATCTCATCTCCCGCGCCGATGAATTTGCGGCCATAGCCGTACATGACGAGATTGATGCCTTCGGTGGCGCCGCGCACAAAAATGCACTCTTTCGACTCGCGCGCATTAATGAACCGCTTTACTTTTTCGCGCGCGCCTTCGTAAGCCGTCGTGGCTTTCATGCTGAGGTAATGGACGCCGCGATGAATATTTGAATGTTCCTGCTCGATGTACTGGCTGCCGCGCTCGATGACCATCACGGGCACCTGCGAAGAAGCAGCGTTATCGAGATAGACCAAAGGCTTTCCATTCACCGTCTGGCGCAACACGGGAAAGTCTTTGCGAATACGCTCGACGTCCCAACCTTCGCTGGGCCTGGGCTTTATGGGAATCAACTGCTCTAACGTTGCCATGTCTTCAAGAGCTTAACTTTGTGGCTCTATTTCAAAGCTCGCGCGGAGCCGGTTCAAAACCGCTTCATCCAGTTCTCGTCTGATCGAATCGATCCCGATCCTCTCGATCACTTCCTCGGCGAAACCATACGTGAGCAGGTTGCGCGCGAGCGCCCGATTAATGCCACGGCTTTCAAGATAGAACATCTCTTCCTCATCAAGCTGCCCCACGGCTGCACCATGCGTACACTTCACATCATCGGCAAAGATTTCGAGCTGGGGCTTGGTATCGACGCGCGCGTCGGTCGAAAGCAGCAGGTTCTTATTCGTCTGGTGCGCGTCGGTTTGTTGCGCGCCGTGACGCACAAAGACTTTGCCGTTGAAGACCGCGCGCGATTTACCGTCCAGGATTCCCTTGTAAAGTTGATGACTGGTGCAGTGCGGCTGCCGGTGATCGATTACCGAGTGCGTGTCGGTATGCTGGGTGCCATCAACCATGTAAAGACCGTCGACCGAGCACTCAGACCCTTCGTGATCCATCTGCACGTCGATGTCGTGACGGGAAAGGGCCGCGCCAAAGTTGATCGTGGTCGTGTTGTAGCTCGAGTTCGCGCCCAAGTCAGCCCTGGTCGTCGCGATATGAAAAGCGCCCATACTTTCCCGCTGCACCTTGTAGTGTTGCAGCCGCGCGCCATCAGCCAGAGACAGGTCTACGATTGCGTTAGTCAGATAAACGCTCGTATCTTTCGGGCTCGCATAGCTCTCGATGATCGTGGCCGCGCTGTTCTCTTCCGCCAAGATCAGAACGCGCGGAAACGCAGCCGGAGCTGCTGTCTCATTGAGGCCTTCGCCAACAAATAAAAGGTGAATCGGTGCTTCGATGCTGATCCCACGCGGAATCTTCAGGAACAGGCCGCTGGTAAACAAGGCTGTGTTTAGCGCTGCAAATCCGTTCCGCTCCGCCTGATGCTCGAAATGCGCGCGCACAATTGCTTCGTACTGACTGCTGCGCAGCGCCTCGCGTAAATCCATCGCCACGACGCTGTCGGGCAACGCTTCCAACGAAGATAGTTCCTCGCGCAGCATTCCGTTCACGAACACCAGTCTGCTCTGCCGGGCTTCTTCATAAATGAAAGACGCTAACCCGTCATCTTTGGCCAACGCAGTTCCATTACTGACCAGCACGGGCGCGAAGTTTGCTTTTGCAATCGGCGTGACGTTCGTGTATTTCCACTCTTCCTGTTTGATATTCGGGAAGCCTGCCTGCTCGAATTGATCGAAAGAGTCTTGGCGCAGACTCTGCAGCCATGCCGGCTCGTCCGCGCCAAGTCCGTGCCTGGCCTGACGAAACGCCGTTTCATACGAATTCGCTTCTTTGACTAATTCCTGTGCCATCATCAATTCACTATTAACCAGCTTGCGGAGCAACTGTGGCGTTCTTTCCATTTGCGCTCTTCAACCAGTCGTAACCTTTCTCTTCCAACTCGAGCGCCAGCTCCTTGCCACCTTCTTTGACAATCCGGCCGGCGGAAAGAACGTGAACGAAATCAGGAGTGATATAGTTGAGCAGCCTTTGATAGTGCGTGACCAGAATCACCGCCTTGTTCGGATCGTGAAGTTTGTTGACTCCCTCGGCCACAATTCTCAAAGCATCGATGTCCAGGCCCGAGTCAGTCTCATCAAGAACTGACAGCTTGGGATCGAGCACCGCCATTTGCAGTATCTCGTTGCGCTTCTTCTCGCCGCCGGAAAAGCCTTCGTTGACTGAGCGCGACATGAAGCTCGCTTCCATCTCGACCAGGGCGGCCTTCTCCTTCAGCAAGTCCTTAAATTCAAGCGGATCAAGTTCCTCTGCGCCCAAATGTTTTTGCTTTTCGTTGTAGGCCAACCGCAAGAACTGAGCATTCGAGACCCCAGGGATTTCCACGGGATATTGGAACGCCATGAAGACGCCTTCGCGAGCGCGCTCGTCGGGCGACATTTCCAGCAGGTTTTTGCCGTCGAAAATCACTTCGCCGCCGGTAACTTCGTATGAAGGATGCCCGGCAAGCACTTTCGCCAGGGTGGATTTTCCCGAGCCATTCGGGCCCATGATGGCGTGCACTTCGCCCTTGTTAACTTTTAGGTTGATGCCTTTTAGAATTTCATTGCCATCAACCGATGCATGAAGATTGCGAATCTCTAACACTTATTTGTCCTCTTCCTCTTACTTTTCAATCTCAGATCTCAAACTTGAGCTCTCAGATTTCAAGACTTGCGACAGGGATCGGGGGTCAGGAATCAGCCTGATAAGTCAACGACCGGCCCCTGGCCCCCGACCACCATATTCACACCTTACGCTACCGCGCCTTCGAGTTTCATTCCCAGCAGGCGCGTAGCTTCAACTGCAAACTCCATCGGGAGATGCAGGAACACGTCCTTACAAAAACCATTGATGATCAGCGAGACCGCATCTTCCTGCGAAATGCCGCGCTGCATCAGATAGAACAACTGCTCTTCGCTGATCTTTGACGTGGACGCTTCGTGCTCAACTCGCGAGCTATTGTTCATCACTTCGATGTACGGAAACGTGTTGGCGCCACAGTTCGAGCCGATCAGCATCGAATCACACTGCGTATAGTTGCGGGCGTTCTCGGCCTTCGGCATGATTTTCACTAACCCGCGATAACTGTTGTTCGCGCGGCCGGCGGCGATCCCCTTCGAGATAATCGTTGAGCGGGTGTTTTTGCCGAGGTGAATCATCTTGGTGCCCGTGTCGGCCTGTTGCGCGTGGTTCGTCAAGGCCACTGAGTAGAATTCACCGATGGAGTTGTCGCCCTGCAGGATGCACGACGGATACTTCCAGGTAATTGCCGAACCGGTTTCCACCTGCGTCCAGGAAATCTTCGAGTTACGGCCGGCACACTTGCCGCGTTTGGTAACAAAGTTGTAAATGCCGCCGCGACCTTCTTCGTCGCCGGCATACCAATTCTGCACGGTTGAGTATTTGATCTCCGCATCGTCGAGCGCGATCAACTCGACCACCGCCGCGTGCAATTGATTGCGATCGAACTTTGGCGCAGTGCAACCTTCAAGATAAGAAACGTGCGACCCTTCTTCAGCCACAATCAGGGTGCGCTCGAACTGTCCCGATTCAGAGTTATTGATACGAAAGTACGTTGACAGTTCCATCGGACAACGCACGCCTTTGGGAATGAAACAGAATGAGCCGTCCGAGAAAACTGCGCTGTTCAGCGCGGCGTAGAAATTGTCATTTGTCGGCACGACCGAGCCGAGATACTTTCGTACGATCTCAGGATGCTCCCGCACCGCCTCACTGAAGGAACAGAAAATGACGCCGTGCTTCTTCAGCTTTTCCTTATACGTGGTCGCGACAGAGACAGAATCAAACACTGCATCAACGGCAACGTTAGCCAGTTGTTTTTGCTCAGACAGAGGAATGCCGAGCTTCTCGAACGTTCGCAGCAACTCCGGATCAACTTCGTCCAGGCTCGCCACACTCGCTTTCTGCTTGGGAGCGCTGTAATAAATCATGTCCTGATAGTTAATTTCGGGAAAGCTGATGTTGGGCCACTTACGCGGTTCTTCCATCGTCAGCCAATGACGATAGGCCTTCAGACGAAAGTCCAACATCCACTCCGGCTCTTCTTTTTTCGCCGAGATCAAACGGACTGTATCTTCGCTCAATCCACGGGGAATGGTCTCTGATTCGATGTCAGTGACCCAGCCGTATTTGTATTCCCGGTTCGCAAGTATTTCGGCAGTACTCATCGTTCCTCTTTATCTTCCCGCTCAGTTTGCCGAGCGCATTGGCCTGAGATGGCTTTGCAGTTTCACGATTTGATGTAAACGAGCGTCAACTTTCTCTTCGGTCCCTACCAATTGGGCGAGCGTAATCTCAGACAGTGCGTTTTGCACAACTTCGTGTAGTCCGACGATTACCGCCCGGACGCCGCAATCGCTCGTGTGAATACAAGCATCCAACACACCCGCGTGTGTCTTGCAGAAGCCGTCCACAGTGTCTTCGTCGAGAATCCGAATCACTTCATTCAAACGAATATCTGACGCCGGGCGAGCCAGCGAGTATCCGCCCTTGGTTCCGCGCTGAGCACTGACCAGGCCGGCTTTGCTCAAAATCCACATTAGCTTGCCGGCATTGGCAACCGACAAACCTTCCCGCTCAGCAATCTGCGCCAGGGTCAATGACTCGCCATCGCCTTCCGCCCGCGCCAACTGAACCAGGCACCGCAGACCATACTCTTCTTGGGCTGATATCTTCACTTTACTGAGGCTTTCCTTAAGATTCGCCACGATTATAGCATTCTTTACTTTTTCGTCAAGTATCGATAAGGCGGTGGAAATCTGACTTCGACGGGCTGCGGCGAGCAGGTCGATTTTTAGCAAGATTGTTGGCGAGCCACGTTCGGGTGGTTTTGAGTTATCATTCGCGGCGTTTTAGAACAATAGGTCGTATAGGACATATTGGTCCTATTCCTTTATGAACAACCTCATTTCACCGCATGGCGGCTACCGCGAACTGAAATCTTTTCAGCACGCCGAACTGGTTTATGATTCCACGGTAAAGTTTTGCGATCGTTTTATTGATCGACGTTCTCGTACCCACGACCAGATGGTTCAGGCTGCGCGCAGCGGACGACAGAACATCGCGGAAGGTAGGCAGGCTTCAGGGACATCCAGGAAATTCGAGTTAAAGTTAGTGGGTGTAGCCCGCGCCAGCCTCGAAGAGTTGCTCCTGGACTACGAGGATTTTCTGCGCCAACGTGGTTTGCGATTGTGGGGAAAGGACCATCGGGCCGCACAAGATGTGCGCCGCTTGGCTTATGAGAAAAATAGGTCCTATTTGACCTATCGGTCCTATATTGAAACTTCCCCACCCGAGGTGGCCGCGAACACTATTATCTGCCTGATTCACCAAACCAATTACCTCCTGGATCAACAACTCCGTCAGCTTGAAAAAGCTTTTCTTCAGGAAGGCGGCTTCACAGAACGGCTGTACCACGCGCGGTCGACTGCACGACGACGAAAACCATAGAGCAGAAAAGCTATAGGCCATATAGGACCTATTCGACCTATACTTCCAAAGACCATGGACTACTTACCAGGCAGCGTCAGGCGCGCTTATTACGATCTCGCAGACGATCCAAAGTACAAGCATTTCATCCGTATTCCGGATCGCATCCTGCAATGTATTGATTATTTTGGGATCAGGTGCGACCGGGTTGTGACCGGAGCGCGACTGCATGCTTATTATCTCTTCATCGGCGTCGTCGACGAATCGATCGACTCAGGCCAGATCCAAACGGGAAGATTGATACTCGATTATTTGAACACGGCCGTGCCTTTGTTCGACAGGACGGTGCAACAATCGAGAGTGAAACTAGTAACAGAGATATTGAAATGTCAGACTGATAATGAAACCCGCCCGTTGATGCTGAACAAGCTCAGGCAACTGTATGAGGCAGTCATTAGAGAAAGGGCCGCGACATCAATCGAGTCTTACCTTGAGCAGCGACGCTCAGTAGGCGCCCTGACCGCTGAGATATCTTATGTGCTGATTCGCCCGGCCCTGAGCGGTGAGCCCGAGCAGCTCTGCCGTTTCATGCAGCAAGTTGGCGCCATTGGTTGTCTGGTTGATAGCCTCATTGATCTGAGTGCTGATCGCCGCCTTGGCCTGCTGGGATTCAAGCCCGGGATAGTGGACTACGCGAAGCTACTTCATTGCATTCTGCGCGACGGGCTGCGAATGACGCTCAAGCATCCCGGACTTTCTCAATTATTCCTGCAGGCCATCATCGATAACGTGCACGATCGATTCCGGGGAGCACCAAGTTCCCCGCAGCACTCATTTGTTTCTGAGAGAAAGGACGAGGCCGCCAGTGTCGCCTAAGTTCTCCGGCAGAGCCCTGGTACGTTATGGCACAGGGCTGTTCGGCATCGCGGCGGCCACGGGCTTATTGAAGCTGTTCGGCGGGCACGTCAATCCGACCACAGTAGCCCTTTCGTTTCTCCTGGTAGTCTTGTTTGTGGCCACCGCGTGGGGTTCGAAACCCGCAGTGCTTGCTTCCCTGCTCGGGGTGATCTGTTTCAATTTCTTTTTTCTTCCGCCGATAGGCACCTTCCAGATCCGAAATCCGGACAACTGGGTGGCGTTCTTCGCTTTCTTGATCACGGCGTTGACCGCGGGCCATCTGTCCGCGCGCGCGAAGCACAGGGCCGAAGAGGCCGAATCCGCCAAACTCGAAATCGAGCGCCTCTATTACGAACTTCAGGACACTTTCGAACGATCCAGCCAGGCCAAAGCGCTCAAGCAAAGCGAGCGATTGAAATCCGCACTCCTCGATGCGGTGACCCACGACTTGCGCACGCCCCTGACGTCAATCAAAGCATCGGTGACGACGTTGCTCGCAGAGTTGTATGCAAGCGAGCGTAAGGAATCGGGCGCGCTGCTTGGTAATGAAGGCCGCAAAGAATTGCTCGAAATCATCAACGAAGAGGGCGACCGTCTCGATCGATTCATCGAGGGCCTGACCAAACTGGCCCGTATCGATGCCGGAGAGATGCATCTACGCCGCCAGTCTTGTTCGATCGATGAGATCATAACGACAGCGCTTAAACGTGCTGAGCCGCGTACGCGCGGCCATCAAATCGAGGTCTGGATTGAAGAGGAATTGCCTTCTATCAAAGTCGACGAACAGGCAATCGCCGAAGTCGTTTACACCCTGGTTGATAACGCGGCTAAGTACTCGCCCGCAGCCAGTCACATCCGAGTGCGCGCGATTCCAGAATCCGCCGATACTATCCTCTTAAGTGTCGAGGACGAGGGTCCGGGAATTTCTGCCGACATGAGAGAACGGGTATTTGAAAAATTTTTCCGCGCCATGCGTGATGGCGATGTAGGCGCTGGCAAATCTCCCGGAACCGGAATGGGCCTGGCGATCGCGCGCGGCATCGTCCAGGCACACGGTGGACGAATCTGGATCGAGGACGCCGCCGGCCATTCAGGCGTCAAGTTCGTGGTAGTGCTGCCTGCGGGCGACAACGACGGAAACACGTCGTTACAATCCAGAGAACGTCACGGTTAAGCATTCGACTATGGAAGCAAAGCAACGCATTCTGGTAGTTGACGACGAGCCGCAACTGACCCGTGTGCTGCGCCGGAGCCTGACAACCAAAGGCTACGACGTGCGCATAGCCGGCGATGGTGAATTCGCGTTGCAGACCTTTCACGACTGGCCGCCCGAGCTGGTTATCACTGATTTGGCAATGCCCAATATGAGTGGGCTTGAATTGTGTCGCCGGCTCCGGGCGATTTCGGAAGTTCCGATTATTGTGCTTTCCGTCAGGGGCGAGGAAACAACCAAAGTGGAGGCGCTGGATGCCGGCGCCGACGACTACGTAACCAAACCATTCGGCATGGACGAACTGCTGGCGCGCATTCGCGCTACTCTTCGTCGAAAGCCAGCCAGCGATTCCAAATCACAGATTCTTGAGGTCGGCGATTTTCGCATTGACCTGGAAGGCCATAGCGCTGCCCAGAGCGGCAAAGAGCTGCGGCTCACGCCGAAAGAATTCGATCTGCTGGTCCACCTCATTCGCAATGCCGGCAAAGTGCTGACGCACCGCACCCTGCTCGGTGCCGTGTGGGGCGGTGACTACACTGAACAGACTGAATATCTGCGCGTGTTTATCGGACAATTAAGAAAGAAGATCGAACCTGATCCTTCCACACCCCGCTACATTCTCACCGAGCCGTGGATCGGCTATCGCTTCAATCCGGGGGAGTAGTGATGTCCGACAAGTTTCAGCTTGTCGTGTGGCCGCGTCTGTAGTTTTGTGGCTAGTAACGATGCGGAGTCAGTACCGGAAGCGGTAGCGACCGGGTCTCGATCCACGGGACCGGTCGAGTTTTCCGGACCATAACCCGGTCGCTACCGCTCCCGGTACCGACCTCATCGCTCAACTAGAGACGAAGTCTGGCTACCACCCTTTACGAATTCTTTATAAACCTCTTACTCCATCCTTACGCACGCATCCCTATGCTGGTCGTGTGGAGACGCCGGAGCGGGCGCTGCCTTCACATGGTCAGATGGCAGTCAAGAAAGAAAACCTGGAAGTTGACAGTGCTGCGGCGCGTTGTCGGCCGATCGAACTGATCACCGAAAACGGCTTCAGCATTGTGCGAGCTGGCGAGAGCGACGGGCCGA
>JBGPWS010000156.1:0-10085 GCA_041492345.1 Pyrinomonadaceae bacterium
AAGGTTCGCGTGGTCAATGTTGTTGACTTGATGACGCTCCAACCGGCGAGCGAACATCCACATGGATTATCTGACAAAGACTTCGATTCTCTTTTCACGACCGATAAGCCTGTCATCTTCGCCTTTCATGGTTACCCGTGGTTGATTCACCGGCTGACCTACCGCCGGACGAACCACCTGAACCTTCATGTGCGCGGATATAAAGAAGAGGGAACGACCACTACCCCGTTCGACATGACGGTGCTGAACGATCTCGACCGTTTCCATCTGGTTGAAGATGTGATTGATCGGGTGCCGAATCTGGGATCAAAGGTTGCACACGTCAAGCAGGCGATGCGCGATAAGCTTCTCGAACATAAGCAGTACATTCGTAAATACGGTGATGACATGCCGGAGATTCGCGACTGGAAGTGGCCGTACTAAGCCAGCGTCGGATACCCAGCACGAGTTACCCGGCCGCGCGCGATTCTCATGAACTGATAGTCTAGGGATTTAATGGAGTGAATATTCTCGTTCTCAACCCCGGTAGCGCCACGTTGAAATTCGGCTTGTATCAGATGGCCAATTTGAGCAGGGTATCTACCGCAACGGATTCGGCAACGGTCTTGGCGAGCGGGATCGTCGAGCCGATCGGATCACCGCAATCCGAACTTAAGATGTTTGTGGCTAAGCAGAAGCCTATAGTCGAACCGGTTCAAGCTACCACTCCAGTGCAAGCTCTGGAACACATCATCCGACGTGTTCTTGGCTATTTCGGCGAGAACACTGAAGCACCGATAGCAATTGATGCTGTCGGGTGTCGCGTAGTGCATGGTGGCGGGAGGCTTGTGAAGCCGACACGCGTCACAGCGTCTGTGCTTGACGAACTCCGAACCTTGAAAGAGTTGGCACCGCTCCATATCCCTGCGGACATAGCTGTGCTTGAGCAGATACAGCAATCGCTGCCTGAGACTCCGGTGATAGCAGTATTCGACACAGCCTTCCATCAAACACTGCCGCCGGTTGCATACACTTACGCATTGCCGGTTGAACTATCCGCTCAATACAAACTGCGTCGGTACGGATTTCACGGCATCTCGCACGCTTACGTGTCCGGGCGGGTAATAGAACGTCTGGGGCGTGGCGCGAAAGGAACCAAAATCATTACCTGTCATCTCGGAAGCGGCGCGAGCGTCTGTGCAGTGCTTGATGGTCAAAGTATCGACACCAGCATGGGGCTAACGCCCATGGAAGGGTTAGTCATGGGCACGCGCTCCGGCGATGTCGATCCCGGACTGGTCCTGTACCTCATTCGCACGGCGGGTATGTCGGCGAACGAGGTGGATAGTCTGCTCAATAACCAAAGCGGCCTGCGCGGCCTTTCAGGGCTGAGCGCAGATGTACGTGATTTGGAACAGGCGAAACATGCGGGAGACAAGCGCGCAGAAGTGGCTCTTCAGGTCTTCGCTTACCGCGCCCGTAAATATATCGGCGCCTACCTCGCGGCGCTGGGCGGCGCGGACGCAATCGCGTTCACTGGCGGTATCGGCGAAAACTCGCCGGCAGTTCGCGCCGCCATTTGTGAGGGGCTGTCGTGGCTTGGAATCGACCTTGATCCTGAACGCAACGCGGCGCACACGACCGCGCATGAAGGGCGTATCAGCACGGAGTCATCTCGCGTCTCCGTCTACGTTGTACCGACCAATGAAGAGCTGCTCATCGCGCGCGATGCGTTGCGCGTTGTGAGCGGGGCAAATACGACTTCGGATGCTTAGCCCGGTCGAATCTTTCGCAGCTTTACTGACCCACTTCCAGGGAGTCCCCCGAGAATGAGCGACACACAGACTGACGCGGTGCTACGGGAATGGCGCGAATCCGCACGATATTGGGAAAAGCACAGCGCTACGATTCGCACGATGCTCGCGCCCTTAACTCGCGCGCTCGTTGAAGAGGCCGGCATCGTTCAAGGACAGTCGGTGCTTGACGTCGCCGGTGGCCCAGGCGAGCCTTCGCTAACGATCGCAGAGACGGTCGGGCCAACCGGCTCCGTGATGTGCACTGACGCTGTAGCGGAGATGGTTCAAGCCGCCGAGCGCGAGGCGCATCGTCGTGGAATAACGAACGTTACTTTTCGTCAGTGTAGTGCCGACTCGCTTCCTTTTGGTAGCGACTCCTTTGACGTGGTAGTTAGTCGGCTCGGGGCCATGTTCTTTCCCGATCCGCTTGCTGCTTTTCGCGAGATGTTGCGCGTAACAAAGCCGGGCGGAGCGCTGGCGCTGGTCGTGTGGCATAAGAGCGAACTTAACCCCTTCGCTTTCATCGTTACAGACGTAATGTCTCGGTACGTCGAAACTCCGGCCGCTGATCCCGACCTGCCCGGCGCGTTTCGCTTTGCTGAACCGGGCAAGCTCGCTAGCATCGTCACCGATGCCGGCGCCAGCGACGTTCGGGAGCGTGTACTTAAGGTTCAAATCGAAGCACCGATCTCACCCGCAGAGTTTTGGGCGCTACGGCGCGAGACTTCTGATACTTTACGAGAGAAGTTATCAAAGCTCACTCCTGAAGAGGCGGGTCGAATCGCCAGCGAAGTCCAGGAAGCCGTGCGCGGCTTCTTTCCAAATGGTCACATGAATTTTCCTGCGCAAATGATTATTGTCGCGGCCCGGAAACCGTAAGGGCCTAACAGAGATTGGGAGTCTCCGAATGAAACGCGCTTTACTCTTTGTCATCCTCTTGTTGGCCGTATGTGCCTTGGCGCAAGAAAATCACCGCCGTATTGGCGAGATCGACTTTTATGGTTACGCAGGTCTCGATCTCGATAAGGTGCGGTCGGCTCTGCCGCTTCGCGAAGGCGACGATTTCAGAGATTCAGATTTCGTCGAGACCCTTGATCGCATCAGAGCAGCGATTACGAAAGTTATCGGAAAGCCGCCGACGGACATCGCGCTAGTCTGTTGCGACGACCAAGGTAGTCAGATGATTTACATTGGCCTGCCTGGCAAGTCGATGCGGATGGTGCCCTACAATCCTCCACCCAAAGGCTCGGCGCGCTTTCCAGTGGGAGTCATCAATCTCTATGAGCAAACGATGGAGACATCGTCGCAGGACGTCCGAAAAGGAGCCAGCAAAGAAGACGAGTCAAAGGGTTATGCTCTTTCGTCTAACCCGGAGCTTCGCGCCAAACAACTGGCTACGCGAGAATATGCTACTCATCACGAACGATTAGTGCTCCGTGTTCTGGCGTCGTCAGAGGCCGCAGAACAACGAATCGTTGCGGCGCACATTCTCGGCTATGCCCGCCAATCGAAGGAACAAATTGGGGCTCTTGTGAGAGCCAGTTACGATGCCGACGACACGGTGCGCAACAATGCCATCCGAGCGTTAGCGGTTCTTGCGCAGTCCAATTCGAGAGTCGCCGTGCGAATTCCGGCAGAACATTTTGTTGCCATGCTGAATTCCGGCTCATGGACTGACCGTAACAAGGCAGGGTTTCTGTTGGACGAACTAAGCAAGGGGCGAGACCCAAAGCTCCTGAGTCAGTTGCGTGCACACGCCGTGGACTCCCTGATCGAGATGGCGCGATGGCGGAGTCGCGGTCATGCTGGAACCGCGAGAATACTGCTTGGGAGGATCGCGGGCATCGAGGAAACCCGCTTGCAAAAGCTAGTAGACGCCGGAGAGGTTGAGCAAATTCTCAAGGCGTTGAAGTGAAGACAATTTTGGATTGACGAGTCACGGCACCTTCAGCTCGCTCATCAACAAGTCCAACTGGCTGTTTAGTTCGTTGAGCTTTGATTGTGCGCCTTGCAACTCCATATCGAGAGCCGCTTCGCGGTTGCGCAAGCGCTCGTCTTCTTGAGCGAATCTCGCCAAATTGGCTTTGCCGCCCTTAATTCGCGACTCTAAATCTGCATGCGCGCTCGGATCAGGCGTGCGATCCAACTGGTCTTCTGCGTCCTTGATCTGTTGCTCCATCTGCGGCTTCGCGCCCTTCATGTCCGCGACCTGCGAATGGATGTTCTCCAATTGGCGGCTAAGCGCATCAACATGCGCCTGCTGGACTCTCACCCGCTCGATCAACATCTGAAACCGCGTGTTACTGACGGTCGCTCGTTGGACCGTCAGCCGTAACTCGCGAACTTCTGTTAGCAATTGCTTGAGGGTTTGATCGCGATCTCCCTGCGTTGACTCGGCAGGCTTGTTGCTTTGCGCTTGTGCGCTCGTGGGTGAGACGTAACAGAACGTAACGAGACAGAGTGCGCATCCCAGAATCAGACTCTTTATAAGTGACATGATCATCTCCTTTCGAATTTCTCTCGACACCAGACCGACTATGATAACGCAGTCGGACCGCGTGGTAGTCATTAATCGAACAAGGACAGTCAGCTAGTTTCAATTCTAAGGTTCAAACCCTTCCCTAAGCGCGTGTATAATGTGCGCTCGGCAAGTGATAACAGCGAAGGAGAAGATCAAGATGTCCGAATGGCGAATGACTGGAACCTATTTCAAGAGTTGTAACTGCGATCCCGGTTGTCCCTGCGACTTCCAGAGCCCACCCACGCATCATAAATGCGAAGGCGTGTTGGGAATGAAAGTTGAACAAGGACACTTCGATGGCGTTTCTCTGGACAATGTGAAGTGGGCGGTCGCCTACCACTGGCCTGGGCCACTGCATGAAGGAAACGGAACAGTGAAGCCTTACTTTGACACCTCCACCAAGCCCGAACAGTTAAACGCTTTGGGCCAAATTCTGACAGGAAAAGCGGGCGGCGGTTGGTTTGAAATGCTTTCGACAATTGTTAGTGAGGTTAAGCAGCCCGCAATCGTGGATATAGATTTCGAGTTCTCGGGCAAGAAAGGCTTCATTAAGATTGGTCACGCGATAGAAAACCGGTTTGCGCCGATAAAAAATCCCGTTACCGGCGATGAAGCCTCCGTCCAAGTACGTATCCCCGGCGGATTGGAATACTCCGATCAGGGCGAGGCCGAAATTGTTCGTTCTGAGGTCATGCGCTCTACTGACGAAATCGGCTTTGATTACAGCGGCTGCCACACCTCTCTGGTTGAGCAGCAGACATTCGGTAGCCACAGATAAGCGTCTTGTCGGATTGAGGCAGAGTTAACGCTCGTTTTAGTCCACAACTTTCCTTCGTACTCGATCTCCGGGGGCTCATGTACGAGTTCGTCAAATAACTCTTACCCGTTTTAACTTTCAACTCAGGCAAATGTCGTCAACACCGCTCGAAGTTGTCTTAAAGCGAGATCGCGTTCTTGTCCTCGGTGGTCTCGTAATCGTCTCTGGGCTCGCGTGGGGCTATCTTTTTCATCAGGCGCACAGCATGCAGTCGATGAACATGGATGGCATGAACACGAGCGGCATGGACATGACAGGGATGGACATGGGAATGTCGATGGCAATGCCGCAAATTCATTCCTGGGGCACGCTCGATCTGCTGCTCATTTTCACCATGTGGGCAGTGATGATGATTGCAATGATGGTTCCGACCACGGCGCCGATGCTGCTGTTATTTGCGACCACCAATCGTAAACGACGCGAACAGCGGAAACCGTACGTGTCAACTGCGGTCTTTCTGTCCGGTTACGTGGTTGTTTGGACGGGCTTCGCCGTGTTTGCCGCGCTGTCCCAATGGCTGCTTCACAACAAGGCATTGATGTCAGCAATGATGGCGAGTACCAGCGTTGTGCTGGGCGGAGTTCTTTTGTTAGCTGCAGGAATCTTTCAATGGACACCTCTTAAGAATAGATGCCTCTCTCACTGCCGTTCACCTCTGGACTTTGTGATGACGCATTGGCGCGAGGGCAAGCTTGGCGCTTTCTTGATGGGGTGCAAACATGGGATCTACTGCGTCGGATGTTGCTGGGTGCTTATGAGCATTCTCTTCGTGACCGGAGTCATGAATCTTTTTTGGGTCGCCTTGATTGCTGGTTTTGTTCTGCTCGAAAAGATCGCCCCGCGAACAACTGGTCCATGGGTCAGTCGCTTCGCCGGCCTGCTGCTCGTTGGTTGGGGAGTTTGGATGCTTGCGGGAATCCGTTAAAGTAATAAGTACTGTTCGCGATTTTCAAGGTTTGACCTGCAGCAAGAAATTCCGAGTGAGGAGCTAATGGTGAAAACAATCTCTCGAGATGAATTGAAACAGAAGATTGACCGGAAAGACACCTTTCTGCTGGTCGAAACGCTGCCGGCCACGGCTTACCATCACAGCCATCTACCGGGAGCAATGAACCTGCCGCCTGACAAGGTGACGACGCTAGCTCCGCAGATCTTACCCGATAAAAGTGAGGAGATCGTCGTTTACTGCGCCAATCCTACTTGAAACGCCTCAGAGAACGCCGCCCGTGAATTGGCGGCGCTGGGATACACCAATGTGCGCGACTACGCGGAAGGTAAGCAGGACTGGATTGATGCCGGCCTCCCGGTCGAGAGCGACCACAAGCATCAGGCCTTATGAAGCCCAGTTCGACTGTCGTCAAGTGCATTGACCTCCTTCAGGAAGTTCGGGAGCGTACACTCGCCCTAATAACAGACCTGGATGACGAGCAACTGATCGGCCCGCGCTTGAGTATCGTTAATCCTCTGCGTTGGGAGATTGGACACATTGCCTGGTTTCAAGAATATTGGGTTTTGCGACATCTGAACGATCGCGCGCCGATTCTCGATGGTGGCGATACTCTCTACGACTCGGCGCGCGTGGCCCATGAAACCCGATGGGACCTTCCGCTTCCGTCAACAGCGGAAACAATCAGCTATATGCAACGAGTTTTTGATCAGGTAGTTCATCTATACGATCGAGAAGAACCAACTAATGATGCGACTTACTTCCTTTCTCTGGTGCTCTTGCATGAGGATATGCACGCGGAAGCAATCACCTACACGCGGCAGACACTTGGTTATGCAGCACCTCAGTTCGACGCCGTTGCTAAGATCGCGCGACATCACTCCGATGATGCGAATACTGTAGACGGCAGCGAGCGAGGCCCTGATAGAGATCAGTTGAGCGATGCATTAGTACCTGGTGGCATATTCGTCCTTGGCAGCACGCCCGGTAAACGTTTTGTATTTGACAATGAGATGTCGGCCCACGAAGTTGAGCTGGAGCCCTTCGCGATTTCGCGTACGACTGTCACCAACGCTGAGTATGTCGCGTTTGTTGACGATCGCGGTTACGGGCGTCGCGAGCTCTGGTGTGATGACGGGTGGCGCTGGCGCGAAGGCGCCGGGGCAAAGCATCCGGTCTACTGGCGGTTTACCGAAGGTAAATGGTGGCGCCGAAACTTTGATGAAATAGTTCAGCTTGAAGATCATCTGCCGGTGCTTCATATCAATTGGTACGAGGCGGATGCTTTCTGCCGATGGGCCGGACGTCGGTTGCCAACCGAGGCTGAATGGGAAATGGCAGCCAGCGCTGAACCTAGACCAGATGGTAAGGGAATCACCGGGAACAAACGGCAGTTTCCCTGGGGCGATGCAGCACCTACATCGGACCGAGCGAATCTGGATTGGCGGAATATGGGCTGCGTCGATGTCAGGTTGTTAACCGCCGGTGATAGCGCGTTCAGATGCCGTCAAATGATTGGTAATGTATGGGAATGGACGGCGAGCGACTTTGGTCCGTATCCAGGTTTTGTCCCCGGCCCTTACAAGGAATATTCGGAGCCCTGGTTTGGCAATCATAAGGTTTTACGCGGCGGTTGCTGGACGACTCGTTCACATCTGATTCACAACGCGTATCGGAACTTCTACACACCAGAGAGGCGCGACGTTTGGGCGGGGTTCCGCACCTGTGCCCTTTAGCGAGCCATGCGGATAGCAATAGTCACACCGGCCCCGCCGAACTCGCGCTCGGGAAACAGAATCACTGCGCTTCGCTGGGCAAAGATTCTCAGGCGACTCAGCAACCGCGTCTCAATTCTCCAAGCCTACCAAGGTGAGCGATACGATCTCCTGGTCGCTTTGCATGCCCGGCGCAGCTATCCAGCCATCATTAACTTCAGGCGCCAGAACGACAACGCGCCAATCATCCTTGCCCTTACCGGAACGGATCTCTACCGCGACCTGCAAAGCAATCAAGTGGCGCAAAAGTCCCTTGAGATCGCGAACAGAATAGTCGTACTACAACCGAAAGCTCTCGAAGAATTGCGGCCCAGCGTGCGAGACAAAACCCGCGTAATTTATCAGTCAGTTGAAGGCACGCAAGACCCGGCAAGCGGCAGGGCGGCGAAGACAACGACAGGCAAGCCAGAGCGTAGAGAACGAGTCAGCGGGAACTTCGACGTTTGTGTAATCGGTCACCTCCGTACTGTGAAAGATCCCTTTCGTACTGCGATGGCGGCGCGATTACTTCCTCGTTCTTCACGAATTCGCGTCTTGCAAGTTGGTGGCGCGCTGACCGAGGCAATGGCAGCCAGAGCGCGCAAGGAGATGAGAGTCAATCAACGCTATGAATGGTTGGGAGAGCAGTCGCGGTCGCGTGTAAGACGTATCTTGGCGAAGAGTCGGCTTTGTGTGCTGTCATCCCGCATGGAGGGAGGAGCCAATGTGTTGTCAGAGGCGATAGTAGCTTCCGTTCCCATTCTCGCCTCGCGTATTGATGGCAATATTGGCATTCTGGGGGCAGACTACCCGGGCTATTTTGCTGTCGGTGATACGAAACAGCTTGCGCAGTTATTGACGCGCGCCGAGACTTGCTCGGAATATCTGGTGGAATTAGAAGCGCGGGTTAATAACCTGGCTCCCCTTTTTAGTCCCCTGCGAGAGGAACAAGCCTGGGCAGACTTAACCTGCGAATTATCCGGCTAGAGCTTCACTGGCTGTTTGAGGATTGATTGCCCTATAGGGTCACTAATGATTACGGAACAAGCCAACGAGAGAAAGAGCGAAGCATCGCTGACTGCGATCCAGCGCGTTGTCTATTTCGCACTCCCGACACTGCTCATCATCGGAGCGCTCATCGCTTACAAGAGTTCAGCCGCGGTGGCAGTTATTGGGAAAGTTTCCGCGACTGGGTCATTCACTCCGCGCAGTAACGTGATTCCGCTGGTTGGAGGCGCTGGAGCGAGTGTCCTTAAGCGAACGCTGAATTACTTTCTAATAATATGGCCGGCACTGGCCTTCGGCATTCTGATCAGTGGAGCAGTGACCACTTTCGTGTCTCCACGTTGGCTGACTCGCGCGCTGGGGAAAGGCCCATTGAGGGGACAGATAATTGCTGGAGCTGCGGGAGCGCCATTGATGCTCTGTTCTTGTTGTGTCGCACCGATCTTCAAAGGTGTCTACGAACGTTCAGCGCGACTTGGCCCGTCGCTCGGTTTGATGCTTGCGGCACCTGCGCTAAACCCCGCCGCATTAATTCTTACTTTTCTGCTATTTGACTTCAAAATCGCGACCACGCGCGTAGCCGCGAGCATTGCGGCCGTTTTGTTCACCGGAATGATTGCTGACAAGTTATTCGGTGGGACAAGTGTTCCTTGTGAAATTGAGGATCTTTCGCAGAGCGCTTCTGTCGGATCGCTTTTGATGCGCTTCGTGCGTTCATGCGTTCAAGTAGCTTTGCGCCTCATTCCAATAATAGTCATTGGTGTCCTGGTCTCGATGATGATTGCGCAATGGCTACCTGCCGGCGCTTTTGGGTCGGCTAATGCAAAGTTCATGGTAGTCATCGTTGTCGCCACGTTGGCTGTTCCACTAGCCCTGCCAACATTTTTCGAGATCCCGCTGGCTCTTGTATTGATCGCGGCGGGCGCTCCAGTAGGCGCAGCTTTGGCGTTGCTCATCGCCGGCCCAGCGGTCAATCTTCCGTCACTACTGACGATCATGAGATCCACTAGCTGGAAGGTCTCGGCCGTGGTCGCAGCTTCAGTCTGGGTGATTGCGGTAGCTAGCGGAATACTCGCAAACTCGATGTGAAGCTTTGGCTAGTCACGCCTGAAGAGGAGGTAACAGATGAAGCAAAAGTTTGACCTCATAGTAATCGGAACCGGGAGCGCGGGTTCTGCGGCAGCATCCACGTGTCGCAAGGCGGGTTGGGAAGTCGCGATCATTGATTCGAGGCCGTTCGGCGGTACTTGCGCCCTACGCGGTTGCG
>JBGPWS010000319.1:0-5250 GCA_041492345.1 Pyrinomonadaceae bacterium
GCACGAATGATTACGAATCGTTGTGGCGCGAACCATGGAATCGGATCGCGGCGGCGCTGGATAGTTTTGCCAAAGGTACCTCGCGAGTTGTCGAAGACAACGAAGCGAAAGTTTCATTGGTAACGCTCGCGCCCGAGATTTTCAGTCCTGCTGGTTTCAAGCCGACGCGCCACGCGGCGCCTTTCACTGCGATTTCCAAGCACGCCCACGGTGAATTATTCTTGATCGCCACTCCGCTCGACCAGGGTTGGGCCTATCGCATCGACTATCCTTACTACTCATGGGCCGAGACAATTGTGCGGCCACGCATAGAACGCCGCGATTTCACCTCACTGGTCACCCATCTCAACGAAAGCGAGCAAAGCCCGATCGGACTTTGGCGGATCGATACGAGTGAACTGGCCTCGGCCTTCAAGTTTTCAGATGCAAATGGAAAGCTGGGATCGTCGAAACTCGCGCCTGACGTCGTCGCAAATAAGGTCAGGGCAGCATTAACTGAGACCCGCACTGCTGAAGCCCGCCATGCCTAACTGGGACGAGCGTTATCGGCGGGGCGAGCATGCAACCAAAGCACCGACTCCTCTGCTCCAGATAGCGATCAAAGATTTGACGCCGGGACGCGCGCTTGACATAGCATGTGGCATTGGCCGTCACGCGATCTTTCTTGCCGAGCGTGGCTGGAACGTTGCGGCTGTTGACTCTTCGCGCGTAGGTATTGAAATGCTGCAACAACGCGCACGTGACGCCGGCATCGCAATTGATGCGCGCGTTGCGGATCTCGAACTGGGCGAGTTTCAGATTGAGGCTGATGCTTATGATCTGATTTGCGTGTTCTATTATTTGCAGCGCGATTTGTTTCCCAAAATTTGCGCGGGCGTAAAACCTGGCGGCACAGTCGTCGTCGCTATTCACTTGAACGACGCAAAGCCCGCGGCGCAGCCGAGCAATCCGGCATTTCTGTTAGAGCCCGGTGAACTGCGCGAGATCTTTCGCGATTGGGAGCTACAGTACTACCATGAAGGAGCGTCGGATGAAGCAGGTCACCATCACGACACGGCTTACCTGATCAGTCACCGACCATTATCCGGCCACTAAGATCCATCGACAAACTGAAGTTTGTCGGACATAGTTTCAGCGTGCGCGCTCTCCGCGACATTCACGTTGGCCCTGCCGGCTGGTCTTATGCTGACTGGCGCGGGCGGGTCTATCCCGAGGGCGCCGGTGCGAAGTTCGATACGCTGGCGTTGGTCGCAAAGTATTTCGACACCGCTGAAATCAATAGCAGCTTTTATCATCCACCTTCGTCTGACACCGCGCGGTCTTGGCTGCGCCGAATTCAGCACAATCCGGACTTTATCTTCACGGCAAAACTCTACCGAACGTTTACGCACGAGCGCGGCAAAGCTACGGGTGATGATGAAAAGCTGTTTCGCAACGGCCTCGATCCGTTGATGGGGGCGGGGAAGCTGGGCGCGGTGCTGCTCCAGTTTCCCTGGTCGTTCAAAAATGATCGCGAAGAGCGCAGTTACCTCAATCAACTTTGCAAGCGCTTCAAAGACTATCCACTGGTCGTTGAGTTGCGGCATGAATCGTGGAACAACGCGCGGATCCTCCAGACGCTGGAAGATCTCGGCGTGGGTTTGTGCGACATTGACCAGCCGCTGTTTGCTAATTCGATCAAACCTTCCGCGGAAGTGACTTCGCCAATCGGTTATGTGCGGCTGCACGGGCGCAACTATCAGAACTGGTTTCGCGAAGAAGCGGATGTGGTGGAGCGTTATGACTATCTGTATTCGCGCGATGAGTTAGAGCCGTGGGTCGAGCGTATCAAGCAGGTCGCCGACAAAGCCAAAGAGACCTTCGTAATCACCAACAATCACGCGCGCGGGCAAAGCCTGGTCAACGCCTTCGAAGTATTGGCACTGCTGGAAGAGAAACGAATGCCGGGACCTGCAAAGTTGATTGAGAGCTATCCGCGCCTGAGTGAGTCGGTCGAGGCGGATGATGAATCACCTCAGGGGAGTTTGTTTTAGAAAGAGGGTAAGAAGGTTTCAAGTCCGCGAAGCGGACGATCGAAAGTAGCCCACCGATTCATCGGTGGGATCAGCCGTTAATAATTCGCATTGGAGACTCGCGATGCAAACAGAACGGGTGCTGCCACAAACCTCAGATGAAGGCTTAGTACGCGGCATCCGCAAGTGGGACCTGGTCGCCGTGGCTATCAACGCCGTGATCGGCGCCGGGATCTTTGGCTTGCCGTCAAAGGTGTTCGCGCTCATTGGCTCGTACAGCCTGATTGCGTTTGGCGCGTGCGCGCTGGTGGTAACGCTGATCATTCTCTGCTTCGCCGAGGTGGGCAGTCGCTTTGACGAAACCGGCGGACCTTACCTTTATGCGCGCGAAGCGTTTGGACCAACGGTAGCATTTGAAGTTGGTTGGCTGATCTGGCTGGCGCGGCTGACGGCGTTTGCCGCTAACTGCAACCTGATGGTTAGCTATCTCGCTTTCTTCTGGCCTCCGGCAAACTCGACAGTCCCGCGGGCGCTCGTCATTACGGTAGTTGTGCTTTCATTGACCACGCTCAATGTGTTTGGTGTGCGCCAGGCGGCCATCGCGAGCAACTTGTTCACGGTCGGGAAGCTCATTCCCATGCTCATCTTTATCGCGGCCGGGCTTTTCTTTCTCAACCCGCACGCTTTCGCTTTGGGCGCGCGCCCGTCCACCGGAGCCTTCTCACAATCAGTGCTATTACTGATTTATGCCTTCACCGGATTCGAGATGGCCGCGATTCCGGCCGGCGAGATTCGTGATCCTCGAAAACACCTGCCGCGCGCTTTGCTGATCGCGATTGCAGTTGTCGCGTGCTTGTACATTTTGATTCAGGTCGTCTGTGTCGGCACGCTTCCTGAGTTGGCGAGTTCAACCAAGCCGCTCGCCGATGCCGCCCAGAGGTTTATGGGCACGGCGGGCGGAGCAATCATTTCCGCAGGCGCGATCATTTCGATTGCGGGGAACTTGAATATCGTTTTGCTGGGGGGATCGCGCGTGCCTTTCGCGATCGCCGAGCGGAGACAATTACCCTCAATCTTCGCCGCGGTCCATCCGCGCTTTTTTACTCCGCATGTTGCGATTCTCGTCACGGCGGCCGTGATGCTCGCTTTGACGCTGAAGAGTTCGTTCGTCGCGGCTTTGACGATCAGCGCAATCGCCCGGCTGGTCACTTATGCAGTGACCTGCGCGGCGCTGCCGGTGTTGCGCCGGCGGGCAGGAGTGCCGGCCGCGTTGTTCCGAGTACGCGGCGGGCCGATCATCGCGGTTGCCGCGTTGATCCTGGCGGTGTGGCTGCTGGCGAACAGCACTCTGAGAGAAGCGGTCACCGCGGTGATTGCGGCGGCGGTGGGAATGGTAGTCTATTCGGCGTACCGTATCGTGCGGTATAATGCCCGGCAACCGGAGAAGAGTGATGACCCAACCTGACTACATTGAACAGCGAGACAATGGCTATTGGATTCTGGGCACTCGCGTTTCCCTCGATTCGGTTGTCTATCGGTTCCTCGAGGGCTTGTCTCCGGAGACCATTCAGGCCGACTGTTTTCCTACGCTTACTCTCGATCAAGTCTACGGCGCCATTTCTTACTACCTGACCAACCGCGCTGAAATTGACCGCTATCTTCGGGAGTCCGATGAAGATTACGAGGCGTTTCGGCAACACAACCGGGCTGAATATCCCGAGGCCCACCGCAGATTGGACGCCATTTTGGAAGGGGCGCGTACCACCCGCTCATGAAGATTCGGTTTCAGGCCGATAACGATCTTGATCAGCGAATCGTAGTAGCAACAAGGCGGCTCGATCCGACGATCGACTTTCAGAAAGCTGACGCATTGAAGCTGCACGGGTCCGGATACTCTGGTGCTGAAGCGGACTGCGGACGCGGCGAGAATTTTGGTTTCGCACGACCGGCATACGCTGCCTGGATTCTTCAGGGAGTTCATATCAACGGACACTTCGCCTGGCCTAATCATCGTTGCCAAGAGATTGCCTGTTGGAAGAGCAGCGGAGCTACTTCATTTGCTTTGGGCCGCTAGTGAAGCCGAGGAGTACGTAAACATTATCTACGATCTGCCCTGACATCAGCTTGCGAAGATTCCTCGCTCAAAACTTATTTGTGGATCAATTAATCAAAGATCTCAGCGCGATCGTCGGCCGTGAAAATGTTCTGGCCGAGCCCGAAGAGCTGCTCGTTTATGAATGCGATGGCTTGCCCCAGCACAAGCATCCGCCGCGCGCCGTAGTCTTCCCGACCTCAACTGAAGAAACTTCGGAAGTCCTCAGCCTGCTTTCGGAAGCAGGGGTGAGCTTTGCGCCGCGTGGGGCGGGGACCGGCCTTTCGGGTGGCGCGCTTGCAATCGATAGCGGGGTGGTGATCGAACTTGCCCGCATGCGTGCGATTCTGAAGATCGACACAGAGAATCGTCTCGCCGTGGTCCAAACCGGATTGGTGAACGCGCATCTTTCGCGCGCGGTCGCACCGTACGGCCTTTACTATGCACCCGATCCTTCGAGCCAACCTTCGTGCACGATTGGAGGCAACATCGCCGAGAATGCCGGCGGCATTCATTGCTTGAAATATGGAACGACAACTGATCATGTAGTCGGCGCTCGAGTGGTTCTGGCCGACGGTACCGTCGTCGACCTTGGCGGAGGTACGCCCGGATATGATCTGCTAGGTGTTTTCGTGGGCTCGGAAGGTACGTTTGGGATCGCGACCGAAGCGACCGTGAAGCTCTTGCCGGTTCCGCCGGCAGTGCGGACTCTGCTGGCCGACTTTACCGATGTTGATGATGCCAGCCGCGCAGTCTCTGCGATTATTTCGGCGGGCATGTTGCCGGCCGCGCTGGAGATGATGGACAACGCGATCATTCGCGCCGTCGAAGCCAGTGTGTTCACGGCCGGACTACCAACGGATGCCCAGGCAGTCCTGCTTCTCGAGTTAGACGGGATTGAAGCCGGCATTGATGATGATGCAGCGCAGGCTGAAGCAATTCTCAGCGAGCACGGCGCGCGCTCAGTGCGTCGCGCGACGGATGCGAACGAAAGAAAGAAACTCTGGGCCGCGCGCAAAGGAGCGTTCGGCGCCGTCGGCCGTTTAAGTCCCGACATCATGATTCAGGATGCGGTGGTCCCGCGCTCGCGCCTCCCGGAAGTGCTGGCTGAAACTTATCGCATCAGCGCGCACTACAACCTGCAAC
>JBGPWS010000075.1:0-14676 GCA_041492345.1 Pyrinomonadaceae bacterium
CATTCAGATAAGCAACGATGGAACGCAGCGATTTTCCCAGCCGCGCAGCTTCATTGTAAGCAGGAACTACGATGGACAATTTTGGGCTCATCGTTGATTGCAGACATTCTCAATGAATCAGCTGCCTCGCACAAGCCGACCCGGTAGTGGTTGAGAGTACCAACTTTAGTTGGGCTCTCTCTCTACCAACAGTACCCGACTAAAGTCGGTACTCTGAACAGCCGTCATCGAAAAACACAACCATCCTGCGACCTGCTCCCTTCAGTGACTGCCGACCCCTGTGTTATATTTTGGGTTCGCAACCCAGCGGTCCGCCGGGACAATTACGGATCGCCTCTTTTTCATGACTCGGAACTTCACGATCGTCGCAGCGCTGGTCATCGTCACGGCAAGTCTCGCCGGCGGTGTGCGCACGAGCACGTCTTACCGCCGCATTACTAACCTTAACGTAGCTAACTCGAGTCAGGTTACGACCGCTGAGAAATACGAAGCGGACAAAATTGAGAACGATTACCACGAAGCGATCTCGACGGTGGAAGACAAATACGCCGGCGAGATCGATTACGAGAAAGCCACTCAGGCCGCGATTCAGGGAATGCTTTTTACTCTTGACCCGCACTCGGTTTATTTCTCGACTGCGGAATTCAGGAAGCTGAAAGAGGATCAGGCCTCGAGCTTTTACGGAATAGGCGTCCAGATCGTGCGCCACAGCGACGGCGTGTACATTCAATCGGTAGTCGAAGGCACCCCGGCTGCGCGCGCGGGGTTACGCTACGGCGACCGCATCGTGGAGGTCGACGGCAAAGACGCCCGCGATTGGTCCGGTGATGAAGTTTCGAAACATGTGCGTGGCGAGCGCAGCAAAGCTGTGGAACTGAAAGTTGAACGCGCCGGAGAAGAGGCCGCGGTCAACGTCAAGATTGTGCGCGATGCAGTGCCGCTGCCTTCGATTCGAAATGCATTCATGATCAGCTCAACCACCGGTTACATCGGATTGGTCGGGGGATTCCAGCACACCACCGATGACGAGCTGCGCGAATCGATTGCCACTTTAAAGAAGGGTGGCATGCGCCAGTTGGTTCTGGATCTGCGCAACAATCCCGGCGGATTGCTGGATCAGGCGATTGATGTCTCCAGCGAGTTTTTGCCGCGTGACCAGGTGATTGTTTCGGTCAAAGGACGGAGCGAATACCACGAGCCTGCTGTTTACAAATCAAACGGCAGCGACCCGGAAGAACTGCCGCTGGTGGTCCTGATCAATCGTAATACTGCTTCGGCTTCAGAGATTGTGGCGGGAGCGATTCAGGATCATGGACGCGGCCTGGTCGTCGGCGAAACGAGCTTTGGCAAAGGTTTGGTTCAGCATGTTTTTCAACTTCCATATAATACTGGATTGACTCTGACGACCGCGCGTTATTACACGCCTTACGGTCGCTCGTTGCAGCGCGACTATTCCAGCGGCTCGCTTTATGATTATTACTTCCGTCACGATCAGAACGACAAACAACAGCCTATTCAGCCGGGCCAGCCATCGCCAAATGAATCAGCACCGCCACGCAACTCGAATGCGCCCGCCTTCCGCACGGCCGCGGGCCGAGTTTTTTACGGCGGTGGCGGCATCACACCCGACATTGAAGCGCGGCCGCTAACGGCCACACCTATTCGTGGTCGCATCATCGAAGCCGCGTTCTATTTCACTCGCACACTGGCGGCCGGTAAGGTACCCGGACTGGAATCGTATCGCGTCGACAAGGTCGAATACGGTCATGTTCCGAAGAGCACGGATTATGTGATCACTGACCGGGTCCTCGAGGCCTTTCGCAATTACCTGCGCAAAGATCAGAGTCAGCACCTGCAGGTCGCCCAGGTTGATGCCGATTTGGATTTCGCTAAGCTCCGGCTGCGCCAGGAAATCATTACCGCGGCGTTCGGCGCCGATGCAGGCCAGCGCGTTCTGCTCGAAAGCGATCCACAGGCTCTGCGCGCCATCGGCGTACTCCCGGACGCGAAACGACTGGCTGAAAGCATTCGTAATGGAACCCCGATCAGTTTCAACCTCAAATCCATGCAGCACTCGTCCGGGCTTCCTTTCTTTCCTGGTATCGAAGAACTGGAAGAGATCCTTATCTAGCAGACCGCCGAAGAACGCCCTCTCCCTTTGGGAGAGGGCTGGGGAGAGGGACTGAGACGACAGCAGTCTGTTTGGTTGAAGTGCGGCGGTGCCTCGGTTTCCGCACTTAAGCCCTCTCCCTTACCCTCTCCCAAATAGGGAGAGCGACAAGAATCCAGAGTCTTGTATCGATAGTACGTTGGTTTGACGTAACGCAAATCCCTCCGCAACCCCCAATCCATTTGACTTTACGGTCCCTTCGTCATAGAAGTGGCGTCGATCCATCATTGCGGTCGTTGAGGGAAACCATGAATCGAAGGACGTTTGTACGCAACAGCGTTGTCGGCGGTGTCGGCCTGGCTAGCACCGGCATCACCACCGCGGGCAAAGAAACATCGCGCAGTTCATCTGCTACCATCGCGCCGCCGCCGGCATTCGAACTTGACGAGTTAACCATCGCCGAACTGCAAAGCGGCATGGCCTCGGGAAAATTCAGCGCGCATTCGCTCGCCAAAACATATCTCGACCGTATCGGTGATATCGACAAACAAGGGCCGGCGATAAATTCCGTGATCGAGCTGAATCCCGACGCGTTGTCGATGGCGTCCGATCTCGATAAAGAGCGCAAGGCCAAAGGAACACGCGGGCCGCTGCACGGCATTCCAGTACTCATCAAAGACAACATCGACACGCACGATCGCATGACGACTACCGCGGGCTCGCTGGCGCTGGGCGGATCGATTCCTTTGCAGGATTCGTTTGTGGCAAAGAAGCTGCGCGAAGCGGGCGCCGTCATCCTGGGCAAGACCAATCTGAGCGAATGGGCCAACTTTCGGTCCAGCCATTCGAGCAGTGGATGGAGTGGACGCGGCGGGCAAACCAGGAATCCATACGTGCTCGATCGCAATCCCTGCGGCTCAAGTTCCGGCACCGGCGCGGCCGTGGCTGCGAACCTCTCGGCCATCGGCATTGGCACTGAGACCGATGGTTCAGTGGTTTGTCCGTCGAATGCAAATTCACTGGTGGGAATTAAGCCCACGCTGGGTTTGATCAGTCGCGCCGGGATTATTCCGATTGCGCACAATCAGGACACGGCCGGTCCGATGTGCCGCACGGTGACCGACGCGGCGATTTTGCTGAGCGTGCTCGCCGGCATCGATCCGCGGGATGATGCGACCAAGGCAAGCGCCGGCAAATCTTTTGCTGACTACACGAAGTTTCTTGATGCGAGCGGCTTGAAGGGCGCACGCATTGGCGTGCATCGCAAAGGATTCGGTTTCAATGATGCCGTTGATAAGCTGATGGTCGATTGCGTCGACATCATGAAGAAGCGCGGCGCAACCGTCATCGATCCGGCCGACATCCCCACTCAGGGAAAGTTTGACGACTCTGAATTGGAAGTGCTGCTTTACGAATTCAAAGCAGATCTGAATTCGTATCTGGCCTCACTCGGTCCGCGCGCTCCGGTGAAATCATTGAAGGAGATCATCGACTTTAACGAACAGTATCGCGATCGAGAGATGCCTTACTTTGGCCAGGACCTTTTCATCAAGGCCCAGGCGAAAGGACCTTTGACCGATAAAGTCTATCGCGATGCGCTGGCGAAGGATCAGCGTATGTCCCGCAAGGAAGGCATCGATTTTGTGATGGACAAGAATAAGCTCGACGCGCTGATCGCGCCGACGGGTGGCCCCGCATGGACGACGGATTGGGTCAACGGCGATCACTTTACCGGCGGCTACTCGACTGCTTCCGCGGTCGCGGGATATCCACACATCACCGTGCCGGCAGGTTACGTGTTCGGTCTGCCAGTGGGTATTTCCTTCTTTGGCCGCGCCTGGAGTGAGCCAACTCTCATCAAGTTCGCTTACGCGTTTGAGGAAGCCACCAAAGCCCGCCGCGCTCCGCAGTTTTTGCCGACAGCGAAATTGGGTTGAAGA
Source organism: Pyrinomonadaceae bacterium (assembly GCA_041492345.1). Lineage (GTDB taxonomy): Bacteria > Acidobacteriota > Blastocatellia > Pyrinomonadales > Pyrinomonadaceae > UBA11740. The sequence goes on from JBGPWS010000075.1 coordinate 4,051, forward strand.
TTTGGCGTGCGGCGACTAGCGGGCCGATTGTGGAGTGCGCCGGCAGAGCGTAGCGGCGACGGCGCTTTGGATTTCTGACTGCGAAAGATTCAGACAGATCCAAAGCGGTGTCGCGCTGCGCTTGCCACCGCACTCCAAATTGGAAGCGTCACGGACTCCAACGCTTAACGGCCGACTGATCTTCCAAACTTTCCAGCAGTTCCCTCGCGGTCTGCTTCAACGTGGGATGAACTACACGCGGTGCGATTTCCACTAAAGGCTCCAACACAAACCGACGTTCATGCATTCGTGGATGCGGCAGGGTTAGAAACTGTGTCTGGCTTTCAATGTCCCCGTAAAGCAGCAGATCGAGATCGATTGTGCGGGGGCCGTCCTTAACATCGCGCGTACGGCCGAGCAGGTATTCAATTCGCAGCAAACGCGCCATCATCTGCTCAGCCGTCGGCAGAGGATTCCCTACTTCCGCAACCATATTCAGAAAAGGTGTCTGGTCAACTTCGCTCACGGGTTCAGTTTCATAAATTGAAGACAGGCGAGTAACGCACAGCGCGGCTTCCATCATGCCGCGCACGGCGAGCACGAGGTTTCCCGCGCGGTCACCCAGATTCGAACCGAGACTTACGTAAGCTTTGGCGTGGTTACGATTCGAGAACATGAACAAGAGTAGGCGACAAGCAAAGTTTAGAGTACCGACTTCAGTCGGGTTTTGCCACGAAAGCACCCAACTAAAGTTGGTACTCTAAACGCTCGCGCCCGCCTATGCTACACTGAGAACCGTAAACCGTTAAGGGTCCCCAGCTCTTTTTGATTCCAGCGATGCGCAGCGCAGCGCGCGTTCGCATCCGGGCGGGCTCGCCGGCCCCGTCATTACACAAATGGCTCGCAAAAGATTTCGCAGCAGTCAACGGCACGAGCCGGTCACGGAACGCTCTTTCCAGGAGTACCTCTACTCGACCGCTGCGCCCCAGACCTCGCGCACCGAGCTAATGCGCCTGGTGCGTGGCGGCGAAGATACCTTTCTCGAACTCAAAGTAAAGCTGTCAAACCCCGAGCGCATCGCCCAGGAAATTGTCGCGATGGCCAATACCGGCGGCGGCGTGATCGTGTTCGGCGTCAACGATCAGTTGCGGGTCGAAGGCATCGAAGACGGCGACTTTGTGCAGGATGAACTGGTGCGGATCTGCCGCGAAGAAGTTGTCCCGTCGATCGTTCCTTTCATTGATCGCATCGCTTTCGACAACGGCCGGCGCATCGTCGCGCTTGATGTAAACGGCCGACGCCGTCCGTACCGCACCCGCGACGGCCGCTTCTTCATTCGGATCGGAGCCGATAAACGCGAGGCCTCGCCGGAAGAATTGTCTGCGCTGCTTGACGAGTCCCTCCCGCTTCTCTACGAGAACGTGCCCGCGCTGCGGGCCACACTTGCCGACATAGACGAAGCGCACCTGTGGAGTTTCATGCGCGGCTTTGAAGGCGGAGCATTTGATGAAGCAAGCGTCAAAGATTATCCCACCGGCGAGATCCTCGAACGATACCTGATGCTGGCTACCAATAACCGCGACGACATTGTGCCGACTGTAGCGAGTCTCCTGCTGTTTGGCCGCGATGAAAGTGTCGCCAGGTTGCTGCCGCGAGCAACAATTGTCGCGACCAGGTTTAGCGGCGACACGGCCCAGGCGCCGGTCATTGAGCGCGTCGAACTCCAGGGCAATCTGGCGACGATCTATGAATCGGCTTTGCGGTTCATCCGCCGCTATGCCGATCTGTTGGACACGCGACCGACGCGACCCTACGGTGCCTCGACTGAGAATGCGCCCGTGCCGGCGCGCGCTAATTACCATAGCGGTGCGGTCTCGGAAGCCGTCGCGAACGCGTTGACGCATCGAGATCTTGCTTTGCGCGATGTCGCCACGCGGCTGCACATTTTTGACCGGGCCATCGAGGTTGCCAATCCGCGTCGCAGCGTGGAATTTGCACCTTCGGCTTTGAAGGCTATTCGCTATGGCGTGCCGCAGCGGCTGAATCCTCAGATTGCTGCCATGTTCACCAGTCCCGCGTACGGATTGACGTTGCCCTCAGGCGGATTGCCAATGCTCTTGCGTGAAGCGCGGTCGTTTTCGAATCGCCTGCCAGAAATCGTCGCCTTCAATGACGAGTTTCGTTTGCGCCTGCATGGGATTTGATTCATACGTCTCCCATGAAAGCAATCGAGCAAATATGGAGTGCGGCGGCAAGCGTAGCGCGACGCCGCTTTGGTTCGCACCGAACTATCCAAAGCGCCGCCGATGTCGGCGCACTCCAAAAATGGCTGCTACTAACGCTCGCCGCGTTTCTTCTCATCGCGCTCTCGATTCAATCGGACGCAATCCTTCATCGCACCGTTGCGGTCGCGCAAACGAAAAACGTACCCGCGCCCGAAGACGTGCTCGGCTTTCGTCCCGGCGATGATCGCAAACTCGCGAGCTGGGCCCAGGTAGTTGAGTACTTTCAAAAACTCGCGGCCGCCAGCGATCGCGTCAAGTTCGAAGAGATTGGCAAGTCGACGATGGGCGCGCCGTTTGTCTATGCAACTATCAGTGCGCCGGAAAATCTCAAACGATTAGCCGAGTTCAAAGAGATTCAGCGACAGCTTGCCGACCCGCGCACTCTCGGCTCGCCAACCAATCCCGCACTCGCTGATCGCAAAGCGCGAGCGCTGATCACCCGCGGCAAGACCGTCGTCGCGATCACCTGTGGCATTCATTCGACTGAAGTCGGCTCGTATCTCTCCAGCATGCTCATCGCGTATCGGCTCGCTTCGTCAAATGAACCAGAGATTCAGGAGATTTTGAAGAACACGATCATTCTGCTCGTGCCTTCGACGAATCCCGATGGGGTGGACATCGTCAACAATTGGTATCAGAAGACTCTGGGCACGCCTTACGAAGGGACCGATCCGCCGGAGCTTTATCACAAGTACACCGGCCACGATGACAATCGCGACTGGTACGCGTTCACACAGGTCGAGACGCAACTGGTCGTCGATGAGATTCTCAACGTCTGGCATCCGCAGATCGTCCACGACATTCATCAACAGGGCGCGTTCGGCTCGCGTCTGTTTCTGCCGCCGTACATGCAACCGGTCGAGCCCAATGTGCCGAAACAGATCGTCGAGGGCTACACCGAACTCGGTAACTACATCGCGAAAGAGATGCGCGGCGCGGGCTTCAAAGGCATCACCACTGACTCGACTTACGATGCCTGGTCACCGTCGCGCGCGTACTCGCATTATCACGGCGGTGTGCGCATCTTGCAGGAAACCGCGTCGTGCCGGCTCGCGACGCCGATCACGGTTAAGTTCGAACAACTGCGTCCGGGCGAGGGCTACGATCCGCGCAAAGAAGCGCCGAACTTCGGCCCAGTATGGCAAGGCGGCGAGTGGCATATTCGCGACATCACCAACCACATGACCACGGCCGCGTTCTTTCTGCTGAAGCACGCCGCGCAGAATCGCGAACACTGGTTGCAAAGGTTTTATGAGATCGAGAAGGAGGCCGTGCGGTCCAGGAAGCCGGGTGAGCTTTTTGCGTTTGTCATTCCGCCATCAAGGAATCGTGAGGCATTGGAGGCAATGCTGACGCGCGCCGGCGTTAACGTCTATTTGACTGCGGGATTTGCGTTAGACGGTGTCACATATCCCGATCGTACGGACGTCGTCCCCATCGAGCAACCAAATGGCAGTTTCGCCGCGGCGCTACTCACGACGCAGCAATATCCCAATTTACGCAATTCAGTCGGCCAACCGATTGCGCCCTATGATGTGACGGCGCACACGCTACCACTTTTGCTGGGTGTCGAGGTGAAGGAAGTTCGGGTTCCGTTCACATATGATCATAGGAACACCGTGGTTGCAATCGGAAACATACCACCCGTGCGTCGAACCAGTAGCGTCGCAATATATAAGTCGCACGTCCCGGCGATTGACGAGGGCTGGACGAAGTTCACGATCTTTTTCAACAGCCAGATAGAGTTCTTTGAACTCAACGACAAGCAGATTCGCGGCGCTCAGTTTGAGGAGCCCAAACCACTCAGCCATATCATGGCTGGTCAGCGTTTTGATACGATCATCCTTCCGGATCAACCACGTGCTGCGATGCTCAACGGTCATCGCGTCGGCACGATGCCGCCTGAATACACGGGCGGTCTGGGAGCAGAAGGCGTGAAAGCTTTGCGCGAATTTGTCGAACAGGGCGGCACGCTCGTTTGTCTCAATCGCGCTTCGGATTTTGCGATTGAGCAATTCAAGTTGCCGATCCGCGATGTCGTCGATGGTCTGCCGCGCACGGATTTCTATGTGCCGGGCTCGATTCTGCGCATCGATCTCGACACTTCCAATCCAATCGCCCAGGGAATGCCGAAAGAATCGATCGCCTGGGTAGAAAACTCTCCGGTGTTTGAAATTAAGAGCGATCCGCTGGCGCTGCTGCGCGTGAAGATCATTGCCTGGTATCCGAAAGATAAAGACCCTCTGCTTTCCGGATGGCTGCTCGGCGGCGATCGCATCAAAGGCAAAGCCGCGCTGGTTGAAGTCGGCATGGGCAAAGGCCGCATCATTCTCTTCGGCTTTCGCCCGCAGTATCGCGGGCAATCGCTGGCGACTTATCCGCTGTTCTTCCATGCGATCTCGGGTCGCTAGATTGGCCACAGATTCACACAGATAAACACGGATTCAGAAAACAAAACATTGAGGGTCTGTAGCATCTGTGTAGATCTGTGTCCATCTGTGGCCGCCTTCTTATTCTCGCAATTTCAAGCGGTACAAGATGAAGTTCCCTATGCGCTCACCCTGATCACGTTGATACCAGCGATCCAGGTTCGCATAGTCAGGCTGGTTAGCAGCGCTGACTACCAGGTAAGACAAGGCTGGCGTCGCCGCCCGATCGCGATTGAACGTGCGCGAGTAGTCGAGATAACTCGCAAGCTGGGCGTGAAGCTCTTCCGGAGTGATCGGCGCGCTGCTGCCACTCACCACCGGGCTCAGACGAGTGTAGGGGAATAGCCCCGCGAGGAAATACCAATCCGCATGATCTAACTCCGCCCAGAATTTCTTTTCGTCATAACCCAGACAATAGAGTTGCCGGAAGAAGCGCTCGCGATTCTCGGCTTCGCTTACTCCGGGGAAGACGAGCATGCGCGGCGCCCACAAGACTGCCTGGGGCGCGTCCGTCGGTAGACGATCTGCCAGTTTGAAATCGGCCATCAAAGCGACAGGAACGGCGGTTGGCGTGCCGGCCGGCGCCATTTGCGCCAGACGATCCGCCACAGGTTTCCCATCATCAATCGCGAGGTTGTAATTCCAGCTAACGCTCGCTGCTAACCATACTTCACCGAAAGCAAGCAACAGCGCCGCGCCGGCGATCAGCGCGAGGCGCTGGTTCGTCAATCTCCACTGAGTTCCACTGCGCCACCAAAGCGCGGCAGTTAGAGCAACCGCGGTCAACGCACAATAGTTCGCGATGAACCACTCGTAATGGATCGGCTGCAAGGATCTTCCGGTGATTATTTGTTGATTGAAGACCACCAGAACCGACAGCGCGAAGGCCGTCGCGATCAAGACCACCGGGTCGCGGCCGCGCGGAACTCTTCGCCAGACACCGAACGCAAGCAACGCCAGCGCCAGCAGCGCGCTTATCTCAGGAAGACGAAGCAGATCGGGCCGGTGAGTGAACACCAATGCCTGCGCAGCATCGACGGTCGCCGCGCGCTGCGAGAGCATCCGGAAGTAAGGAACCAGCGCCGCTGCGGCGAACCCCAGGATGATGCCGAAAACGACGGCGGCCCGTTTGCGCTCCGACTTTCTCGCCAGCACCCACAAAACGCACACACAAGCTAACCAGGCCGCCGCCGCTGTCCACAGATAGAAGTAAGAAAAGATCAGCAAAGCAAACACGAGCCCGGCCCCGGCCGCCACGACGAGTGCCTGTCTTCGAACCGGACGCGTCAATGCCAGCCAGACGAAGCCGCAAAAGACAAAGAATAACGGGAAGACAACTGCGGGCTGATAAAGCCGGAGAAAGGGAAGATGGTACAGCGATGGCGACGAAACTCTGTTTGAGATCCAGAGCGGAATCAAGTAATTCAAATTCGGAATGTATCGCGCGATTCCCTGCCCCGCCATAACAGTGCCGCACCCCAGAACGATCAATACAGCGGCCGCGCTGAATCGTTCATCCCGAGTTAGTAACCAGACGAACCAGAAAATCGCGAGCGATGAAGCCAGCGCGCAAAGCGGCGCGAGAATCATGAAAGCAACCGAGGCGCTGAGTCCAAGGGTACGCGCGGGCAAGGCCGTCGCATAAGCGGGAACCATTTGGATAGAAAAGAGCGATTCAGGGACTTGCTCTCCGCGGCCGGTGTACGGATCGTCGCGGCGCGGGTTGCCGCGTATAAGCGAAGCGAGGTAAGCCGAGTAAGCGACTTCGTCAGGATGGGTGATCGCGTTGGCGCCATGCCACTCACGCCCGCGATGACCCATGAAATGGATCTGGGGGAAGAAGGCGACGAGCATCATTGCGATGGCGGCGCCAATACCCCAACGCCATCGAATCCGCCCAGCCTTGATTTCGTTTTCGGTCATCCGTGAGCGACGAAACTCATCCGCAGATTACCCAGATTTCACAGATTAAAGACTAACGAAGTAAGCTGAATCCAGCAAAGCTCCCAGCTCTCAAGCAGCTCTTCCTGAATCTGTGAAATCTGGGTAATCTGCGGATGAGTCAGACGACTGACAAACTATTCTTGACCCCTCCGTGTTCGAAGTACCTTCGCGCGCGCGCCACGTCGCTTTTGATTTGAGATTTCAATTCTTCGAGCGAATTGAATTTCTTTTCCGCGCGCAAACGATGCAGAAAGCGCACTCGCACCACGTCGCCATAGAGATCGCCGGACCAATCCATCACGAACGTCTCGACCGAGCTTTCGTTGTCCGCGCCGAAGGTTGGGCGAGTTCCGATATTAGTCACGCTGCGCCGCCACTGGCCGTCGATCAAAGTCGCCGTGACATAGACGCCATTGCGAGGGATCACCCGATTCTGCGGGTGGAGATTGGCGGTCGGAAATCCTAATTTGCCGCCACGTTCCGCGCCGCGCACGACTTGTCCTTCGACGCCATATGGCCGGCCGAGCATGCGGCGCGCGATCCCCACCCGGCCCTGCTGCAACAGTTCGCGGATGCGACTGGAACTAACCCGCCGTCCACGCAGACGGACCTCGGGCACTTCATCAGAAAAAAAGCCCAGACTTTTACTAACCGTGCGCAAGAGATCGATGTTGCCTTCACGGCCATGGCCGAAAGCAAAACCGCAGCCGAGATAGACCTCCCTGGCGTGCAAGCGATCGGCAATAACATCGCGCAGGAAATCTTCGGCGCGAATCTGCGCAAAGTTCTTATCGAAGTGAATAACGATGGTTTGTTCGATGCCCAGCGCGCCCAGCGCTTCGATTTTCTGATCAAAAGTTTGCAGGAGCGGCGGCGCGGATTCGGGGTGTAGCAGCGCCCGCGGGTGAGGTTCGAACGTGATCACAGCCGGCACGGCGCCGATCGTTCGCGCACGTTCGACCACTGTCTGCATGATGAGCTGATGCCCCAGATGCAGGCCGTCGAACACTCCGAGAGTGACCACCGTGGGGCGAGCAATCTTGGCGTTGTCGGTGCCGTGAAAAAGTCTCATGGTCTAAGGCAAAAGGAAAAAGTAAAAAGGCAAAAGTGAGGACTTACGACCTTGGGCCAGCTTTGTTTTTACTTTTACCTTTTTCCTTTTGCCTTTTGCCTTTCAATTGACTCACTCATCACTCACCACCAGACCATCATATGCCCACTCAACATTCTCCGGCAGCAACGCCGAATCGCGCGCGTGCTTTACGTCGTGCGTGATGTGCGTGAAATAGGTGCGCTCCGGCTTCAGCTCCTCAACATATTCGAGCGCGCGTTCCAACCAAAGGTGCGTAGTATGTGGACGAATGCGGAGACAATCCAGCGCCAGCACTTTTAAATCGCGCAAGCCTTCGATAGTAGCCGGGGGCATCTCGCTCAGATCAGTCGCATAAGCAAAGTCATTGAAGCGGTACGCGACTACCGGCAGACGCCCGTGGGTGACTTCAAGAGGCGTCACTTCTAAATCGTGACCGAGACAAAACGGAGCGCCGGCGACGACTGTATGCGGAACAATCTGCGGCAGGCCCCCGCCGAAGTGCGACGGCTCAAAAACGTATTTGAAGATGCGACGGATGTCGACCCACGCTTGTTCGTTGGCGTAGAGGCCCAGAGCGCCATGGCGAAAGTTCAGCGGTCTAACGTCGTCGAGACCAAAAATGTGATCGGCGTGGCAATGCGTCACCAGCACCGCGTCAAGGTGTTTCAGTCGCTGACGCAGGGCCTGTTGGCGAAAATCAGTCGAGGTGTCAACAATGATGGTTTGGCCGGCATGTTCGATCAGAACTGATACGCGAAGACGCTTATCGCGCGGGTCGTCGGAGGTGCAGGTCTCGCAGTCGCACGCGATCGAAGGAACGCCGGTTGATGTACCGGTGCCGAGAAAGGTAAGTCGCATCTTAGCTCAGAAATAACCGCTTATTTTCCATAATTTTCCATTTGTCATTTATCGTTTGTCCGTTTCCATTTTTAAGACGTTGGTAATGAGGGCGCACCGTCGGATTGAAATGGCAAATGGAAAATGTCAAATGTGAAATGGAAAATGAAATCGGACCGCTGCCAACGAACTGTTCATTTTCCGCCGGTGATGTCGCTCGCGCTGAACTTCGAGGGCGGAGGCGTGGGCGCGCTGGTAAAAGAGACGTATTGCATCCGCAGATCAGCCAACAAACTCTCGAGGACTTGTGCCTCCTGGCTGTCGAGATTGCCGTGCGTTTTTTGTTCCAGCATCCCCAGCACATCAATCCAGTGCTTTGCCGTCTTAAGATCAACGCCGGTTTCGCCGGTCACCGGATGAGGCATCATGCCCAGGAAAGCAGCCGCATTCGACGCCAGCGACATGATCAGGCTCAGGAAGCTCGCCGGATCGTCCAGCGGATCGCGGCCGGGTTGCGCCGGCTCACTTTCCGCCCGCGGAGCAGACGTCGTTGCCTTGGGCCGCGGTTCACGACCCGTCGAAGTTTCCGACGACTCCGATGGCGCGGCGGGTCGTGCCGGCTCGGGGCTTGACTGAGCAGTCTCAGCGGCGACGGCAGCTTTGGCGGCGGCCGCGGCGCGCTCGGACTCTTCCTTTTCCTCCGGTGAAAGCTCGCGCGGAGTGCCGTCCGGATTAAATGGCCGGCGATCGACTACTTTAAATGTTGGTCGCTCTTCATCCATTGAAAAGACTTTCGGCGCGGACTTAGGCCAACATCGGCCTCCCCCAGCGCATATGAAAATAAGTTATTGAGACGAGTGCGATGTTAGCATCGGCGTTAGCTTGATCGCAAAGCGATCGCTAACTTTCACCGACATGTCGATCCAACCAGGTGCCAATGGCTTCTTATTAGCTTGACGCAAACTGTCAAAACGGATGCGATCCCATTGAAGTGGAGAGTCTTTGATCGAAATTGAACCGGCATCGCTGGAAGACGATTTGGAACGAACGAATGGTTAGCTTATGCTCTTCTCCCCGAACTTAGGACTCTGGACAATTAAGTAGGATGCCGAAAACCTTTAATGACCTCGTCGAACTAATGGACCGCCTGCGATCGCCTGGCGGTTGTCCGTGGGATCGCGAACAAACGTACGCCACGCTCGCGCCGATGCTGCTGGAAGAAGCTTACGAGGCGTTTGACGCTTTGGAAGAAGCGCGCGAAGGCCGGCCCGCAGCGCTGCGCGAAGAACTGGGCGACCTGCTATTCCAGATTACTTTCTTCGCGCGAGTGGCTAACGAGCGGGGCGAATTCAACATTGACGACGTGATCGACGAAGTGCACGCGAAGATGGTGCGGCGGCATCCTCATGTGTTTGGCGACACAGAGGCCGGCGACTCTGCCGAGGTGCTGCGTAATTGGGAAGCGATCAAAGCTGAAGAGAAACGCGCCGCCGGTAAGGTCGCGGGCAAATCCGAAAACGCATCTATCCTCGACGGCGTTTCTACGAAAGCGCCCGCGCTGATGGAGGCGCATCAAATCTCGACCAAAGTAGCGCGCGTCGGATTCGACTGGACACGGATCAAGGACATCTTCGAAAAGTTACAGGAAGAGGTCGACGAATTGCGCGAAGCGATCAGCGCCCACGCCGACACGAAGAGCGAAGCGGATCACGCGCAGGTCCGCGAAGAAATCGGCGATCTGTTATTCGTGGTAACGAATATTGCGCGGCGCTTGAACGTTGAGCCGGAAGCAGCTTTGAAGCTTAGCAACCGCAAATTCCGGCGCCGCTTCAGTCATATCGAAACCAGACTGCGCGAGCAGGGCCGCAAGTTCGAAGCGACGACGCTGGAAGAATTAGAAGAGCTTTGGCAAGAAGCTAAGCGAATGGAGTAGTGCGTCCTCGGCAGGATTCAGAGACTGAAGTCTGTGCCACTTCACAGCTTAACGATCAGCGACTCGAATTCTTCGCGCTGCGGCTCGGTAGTGCCCTTGTTGCCACGGTCGTCAGCGTCGATCGCC
>JBGPWS010000310.1:0-5416 GCA_041492345.1 Pyrinomonadaceae bacterium
GGATAAACGCTGAATGCATCTAAGCGTGAAGCCAGACCTAAGATTAGTCCTGACCGCGAGACTCCTTGTAGACCACAAGGTTGATAGGCTGGAAATGTAAGTGCAGTAATGTGCTCAGTTGACCAGTACTAATCAGTCCCTAGGCTTGACCGTAAAATTTATTAGCCAGCAACGCTCAATATAGGACCTATGTGACCTATGAGTCATATAGGACCTATTCTGAGCCGCGAAGCTTTCAGAGCTTGCACCAACTTGTCAGTTTCAGTTTCGCTATTCGATTAACCAGCTCAGTTCCGTAGCGCGGGCTTTGGCCTGTCTAGCTGCGCGAGCATTAAGTTGTTTGCGCGCCCGACGGCTAAGTCTCCGCTACCGAAAGAGATTTGATCTTTGAACTTAGATCTTTGGTCTTTGAAGTCAACGCAGGATGATAGGTTCAACCTTGCGTTCACAAAAGCAAAGATCAAAGTACCAAGACCGAAGATCGTTTTTGAAAAGTTTTCCGGTGGTTGTGTCGAGAGGGTCACACCCGTTCCCATCCCGAACACGGAAGTTAAGCCTCTTGGAGCCGATGGTACTGCGCGGGCAACTGCGTGGGAGAGTAGGAAGCCGCCGGGATTATTAAACGAAGCCCGCTCAGGGTTACACTTGAGCGGGCTTTTTGTGATCAGCGCTTCGCTCCATGTGATCAGCGCTTCGCTCCAAAGGATGGCCCGCTGGTTCCCTGACACGCGATGAACTTCACCACCTACTTTCGCCTTGCTTCCTACGCCACCGTCGCCGCCGCGACGCTGACGCTGTTTATCGCCGGCGGAACCGGAGCGGGACTGGCCATTGCGTTCGCCCTTATCATGATCGCGGCATGGAAGCTCGAAGGTACCCGCTGGCAGTTGTCTGAGCGCGCGGCCCTGATCGTTATTCTGGCGTCGCTGCCACTGTTCTATGTTGATTGGCGGGTTCTCCCTCTATACCTCGACGTTCAATTCCTGGAAGGCGGAGCTACAACTCGCACCAGCACCGAGGTCATCGTGCTGGCTCACCTGATTCTGTTTTTGTCGGCGGTCAAACTTCTGCAGCGGAAAGGCGATCGCGACTGGTTCTTTCTTTATCTCATTTCCTTCTTCGAGGTGCTCCTGGCCGCGGGTCTGAGTGCCAGCCCAACTTTTTTGGCGACGCTCGCGCTCTACTTGCTTTGCGCCTTGACCACGGTGGTGGCCTTTGAAATTCAGAAGGCCCGGCGCAAAGTGACGGCAACCCAGACACGGCTGCTCGTGCCTCCCGATTCGACTCTCTTCCGCAAACTGCCGATGCGACTTTGGCGCAGGCGGTATCTGGAGACGAGACGTCTGCCGTTAGTCTCGCTCGGATTGCTCTTCCTGATTGTAGTTCTCGCCTTGCCGTTCTTTTTGATTGCTCCGCGCACTGCCTCGAGCGCGCTCAAACGCAGTGGAGGCGGCGTCTCGGCAATCATCGGCTTTTCCGACAACGTGACGCTGGGCGCCATCGGACAATTGAAGCGCAGCGACGAGATTGTCATGCACGTCAGGGTCGAGGACGCGAGCGGCGCATCGATGGCGGGCTTGCGCTGGAGGGGGGTGGCGCTGGATCAATTCACCGGGCGGGCCTGGATCAAATCGATCGACGCCAGTCGCTTTGAAGACAAAACAGACGAGCGCGGATTCTTCAAACTTGGCACTACCGTAGATGTCGCGAGATTAACCACTCAGACCTTTTTTCTCGAACCGATCGATACGCCGGTTTTATTTGGCGCGCCGAGAATACTGGCGGTGCAGGGCCGTTTGCCGTTTGTGCGGATTGATTCCGAAGGGTCGATTCAAACTCGCCCGCATGACGACGAGAAGGTTGTTTACAAGGTCTATTCAGATATCGCGGCGCCCGGTGCAACGGTGCTGCGTTCCGACCCGCTGGATTATTTAGTTCCGGCTGCGCGCTATCTGCAACTTCCGGGCGATCTGGATCCGCGGATCGCTGCGCTGGCGAAAAGCGTAACCGCACAATCAGGATCGCGGACTGGTTATGATAGGGCCCAGGCGATTGAATCCTATCTCCGCGATAGCTACGAATACTCTCTGGATCTCAAGGCGGGCGGCCCCGATCCGCTCTCCGATTTTCTTTTCCACGTGCGCTCGGGACACTGCGAATATTTTTCAACTGCGATGGCCGTCATGCTACGCACGGAGGGGATAGCGTCGCGGGTGGTCAACGGCTTCTTACCGGGCGAATACAACGAAGCCGCCGGCGCTTACACCGTGCGGCAGAGTGACGCGCACTCGTGGGTCGAGGTCTACTTTCCCCAAACGAACTCATGGGTGACGTTTGATCCTACGCCGCCGGCGGGTCGCACGCCGAGGGTGCGCACCGGTTTGGCAGCGCAATTGAGCAAGTACACCGAAGCGCTGGAGTTGATGTGGTTTCAATACGTGGTCGGTTACGACAAACAGGAACAGCATTCTCTGGCGGCGTCGCTGCGCAAGGATCTGTTTGATCTGCGGCAGGGTTCATCGGCCGCGCTCGATCGTGCGCGCGGTGCGCTGCCGGTGATACTTCAACCCGTTCTGTTCAGCGTCGTCGGGCTGATCGCGCTGATCATGATTGCCCTCGTAGCGCGGCGAGTTCGCCATTTCGGTTGGCGCCGAGGCTTGAAAGTCTGGCGAACCGGATCGGAAAGTTCACGAGTCGATTTCTATGAACGCCTGATCGCGCTGCTGGAAAGACAAGGCATCAAGCGCGAGCCGCATCAGACGCCAATGGAGTTCGCCAACTCTGTTGGTATTCCCGACGCCATTGGGATCACCGAAGCCTACAACCGCGTGCGCTTTGGGGTTGAGAAATTATCCGCAAGCGAGTTGGTCGAAATTGAGACCAGCCTTTCAAGATTTGAGCGAGGAAGTTAGCATCAAGTTCTCAAGGCTCCGTTAGGAGCCAGATGTCTATAGCTGTCGACGGCGAATTATTTGGTCAAGCTCCTTTAGGAGCGAAAGACATGTCGCTCCTAAAGGAGCTTCCAAGACTCTTTCGGACTCAACCGGTGCTATAAACATTTCGCGCCTAACGGCGCTGAAACCCGCGGCTAAAAAATTGATTTTTAGCTCTCAGCTAAGACGTACTAATTTATGAAAATCGGATTTATCAGTCTCGGTTGCCCCAAGAACCTCGTCGATAGCGAGGTGATGATGGGTCAGCTCAAACAAAATGGTTATGAGATCACGGCCAACGCTACGGAAGCGGACACGGTGGTCGTGAATACGTGTGGGTTTATTGATTCAGCCAAGCAGGAGTCGATTGACGCGATTCTGGAAGCCGCGCGCTTAAAGACCGGAGGAAAGGCAACGCGCTTAATAGTAGCTGGTTGTCTGGTTGAGCGTTATCGCGACGAGCTGAAAGCAGAGATGCCGGAAGTCGACGCGTTCATCGGCACCAGTCAGATCAACGACATCCTCGCGGTTTGCGATCCAAACACAAACACGCGGACGCTGCCCGTGATTCCGCTGGGAAATCAAAGCGCGACCTATCTCTACGATGAGTCGACACCGCGGGTGCTGGCGACTCCCAGCCACTATGCCTTCATCAAGATTGCGGAAGGCTGTGATCGTCCGTGCGCGTTCTGCTTCATTCCGCAGATGCGCGGCCATTTTCGCAGTCGCCGTTTTGGCTCGATCGTTGCTGAAGCGCAACAGCTTGCCGAAGAAGGCGTCAAGGAGTTGATCCTGGTAGCGCAGGATTCGTCGCGCTATGGCGAAGACCTGGGCAAGCAGGACGCCCTCGCGCATCTCCTGCGAGAGCTTTCGCACACTGAGGGGATCGAGTGGGTGCGGGTGATGTACACCTATCCAACGCACATCAGCGATGGGTTTCTCGACGTGCTCGCCGAAGAGCCAAAGGCTGTGAAATATCTCGATATGCCGCTGCAACATGCTTCACAAAACGTACTAAAGCTAATGAAGCGAGGCGGTAATCGCGCCAGTCTCGAACGCTTAATCGAACGTGTACGGAAACGCGTTCCCGGCATTGCCGTGCGCACGACCTTCATCACGGGCTTTCCCGGCGAGACGGATGCAGACTTTGAAGAGTTGCTGGCGTTTGTAAAGAACGTCGAATTCGATCGCGTCGGTGTGTTCACCTATTCAGACGAGGAAGGCACGCCGGCTTACGATCTGCCGAACAAAGTTGATCCAAAGATCGCCAAACAACGCCGCACGCGTTTGATGAAAGAGCAAGCTAAGATATCGCGTCGGAAGAACACGGCCCGCGTTGGCGAAACGGTGAGCGTGCTGTTCGAGGGCGAGTCGAAAGAGACCGAGCTACTTTGGCAGGGACGTCTGGAAACACAAGCGCCGGACATTGACGGTTGCGTTTTGATCAATGATGCACCCGAGGGATTCAATCCACGGCCAGGCGAATTGGTGAATGTGCTGATCGAGGAAGCCCACGAATACGATCTGGTTGGGCGAGCTGTTTGTGGGAAGTAATGGGAATTGCCATCTCGCTTAGCCACTGCCGGCCTGGAATTCGGATCCTTCGGTTTGTTTTGGCTTGGTCCGCAGCGTGGTGCGAGCCAGGCTGATCAGGATCATTGCCAACGCTATGCTCGAGGCGGCGAGGACGAGGTAGATTAACCACGGGATGCGCTCAGTGAGCGGCAATGGCTCAGGCTTGTAGTCAGGGTTATTTATGACAGCGCCGACTTCACTGCGGGCCGGTGGAGGCGGTGCAAGGGCTAACCTGGCTGGCAGCTCTTTCTCGAAATCGTAGTGCGGCGCGGTGGCTTTAGGCTTGCCAAAGAAGAGGCGCAGTGGTTGGCCATCTGCTTCCTTCAACTCGAAGATCAACTGTCTGGCCGGGGCGCCACCCTTGATCGAAGAGATCGAGAGCGTCTGGTTGCTGTAGTCATTGATCAGTAGACGCAGCTTTCGCGCATACTCTTCGTTATCGAAAGTGATCACCAGGGGCTGGCGCTGTCCACCAACGCGGCGCGTCAACTCGCCGGAAGCGAGCAGGCGGACGTTCTGCGGATCGTCAACCTCCTCAAGCTGAAATGTACGCGAGAAGGACTCATCGCCAACCTCCAGCGTGAGCCGGTCACATGGAACGCGACCACCAAGGTCAATGATCCAGGCTGAAGCCGGCGCGCCCTGGTTACGTAGCAATTGGTAGGGAGGGACAGCCACATTCCAGGTCATCTGTTCACCCTTCTCGCGAATGGCCATCATCACTTTCACTGCGCGGATGACCGGAGCTTCTTTGTCCGTTAACTCATCGGCAAAGACTCTCACGCGCAGATACCGGTAACGGCTGGTCGGGTAACTGATGCGGTTCGACTCAACAGTCTTGTTCTGAGCCTCGAAGCCAAAAATTACGTCGCCGGTTTTCAACGTTCGCCACTCTTTGCCGGTCTCAC
>JBGPWS010000163.1:0-9829 GCA_041492345.1 Pyrinomonadaceae bacterium
GCGTGGTAATAGGCAGCAATACGCCGCTGAAGTTGATTGGCATGATCGAAGTCGCCGGGCAATCGATTTAGGCGCGACGATTATAACGAGTGAATCCGGAGTCAGGCAATTTCGTGATCGGATAAGCCAGGCCGGCAACAAATTAAGAACCGTTTTGACAAAGGCGATAAGGACGAGCGGGCAGTCATCGCCGCCGCCGCCCGTGTCTCACCGATATCTTCCTGACGACTGTTTCCAGGGACGCTACCCGGGCTTCAAGCTTTTCAACGAGTGCATGCCTCTGTTGCCATTGTTGCCGTTGTTGCGCGAGCTGCGCTTGCTGCTGCTGAGCTGTGCGCTACTGCGCTTCAATCTCTTTCTGCTGTTCTTTGATTGCATTGAGCATGGTCCACATGATGAGATCATTATTGACCAGCAAATAGCCCTGCTCGTTTTGCTGACAGCTTCGGGAATGATCTTCTGGGCTCCAAAACCGATGTGCACTCCGCTTGACTTGATGCCCAGCGCGTTGTCTGGCTTGTATTCATAGCGAAGCGGCTGTAACTGCATCAAGTGAGCAAAAAACCTGGAGAGTAGATGCCCTCTGAGTCCGATAACGTTAATCAACTACTCGTTGATTGGGGAAACGGTAACCAGCAGGCGCTGGAGGAACTGTTGCCTCTGATTTACAGCGAATTGCGGCATCTGGCTCACAACTTTCTCTATCGCGAGCGGCCTGGCCATACGCTGCAAACCACCGCTTTGGTCCATGAAGCCTATCTCAAACTGATCGATCAAACAGACGCCCATTGGCAGAACCGGGCGCATTTTTTTGCCATTGCCGCCCAGGCCATGCGACGCATCCTGATTGACAGTGCGCGCAAGCACGCCGCTGTAAAAAGAGGGCGGGGAGGAGAAAAGATTTCGCTTGATGAGGCTGCGGGTATTTCCCTCGAACCGGATACCAATCTGCTGGCGCTTGACGAAGCCCTCACTGCGCTGGCCGAGATTGATCCACAGCAGAGCCGCATCGTGGAACTGCGTTACTTTGGCGGGTTGACTATTGAAGAGACAGCGGAAGTGATGAATCTTTCACCCGCGACGGTCAAGCGAGAGTGGACTATGGCGCGCGCGTGGCTTTATCAGGCGCTCGCCGGCTCGCGCGAAGGTCTCGCTGAGCCGAACGAATGAGTTTCTGCGCGTATTAAGTTAGGGGCGCACTGATGTGTGTGCGTCCTCGTCGGGCGGACACGGTAGGTCCGCCCCTACACGTCAACCGTTATGAATTCAGCAAACCGGCAACAACTCAAAGAGCTTTTCCACGCCGCGGTTGAACTCGCGCCTCCCGACCGTGAAGCTTTCTTAAAAGCAAACTGTGCAGCGGACGCTGAGCTTCATTGCGAAGTTTCCGCGCTGTTGACAGCGCACGAATCCGCCGGAGACTTCATTGAACACCCTGCGCTGGTCGATGTTGGTTTGGTCGCAGACAATGAAAGCAACCGCAGTGCGGCGGTCACAGGTCAACAGATTGGCAGCTACCGAATCATCCGGGAGCTGGGGCGCGGAGGCATGGGTTCGGTTTATTTGGCGGCTCGCGCCGATGAATCCTTCGATAAACAGGTCGCGCTAAAACTCATCAAGCGCGGCATGGATTCCGACGCCATCATAAAGCGCTTTGTGATGGAGCGTCAGATTCTCGCCAATCTGGATCACCCGAACATCGCCCGGCTGATTGATGGAGGGACCACCGAAGACGGCTTGCCATATTTCGTGTTGGAGTACATCGAAGGCACGACGATTACGCGCTATTGTGACCAACACAAACTCAATACAATCGAACGGCTGAAGCTCTTTCGCCAGGTTTGTGCGGCCGTGCAGTTCGCGCACCAAAACTTGATCGTTCATCGTGACCTCAAGCCGAGCAACATCATCGTCACGGCAGATGGGACGCCCAAGCTGCTCGACTTTGGCATCGCCAAACTTTTCAGCTCCGATTGGTCTTCTTCCGTTGAGGCAACCGCGACGATCGGCCGCGTGCTCACGCCGGAATACGCGAGCCCGGAAGAATTGCGTGGTCTGCCCGTCACCACGAGCAGCGATGTCTATTCGCTTGGAGTTGTTTTGTACGAGTTATTGAGCGGTCATCGTCCGTTCAATTTCGAGAGTCGCTCGCCTGAAGACGTGGCGCGAAAGATTGCTGAGTCACAGCCAATCAAACCCAGTGTCGTCATTACTCGCATTGAAACCGAGCGTCACGCCGACGATCCCAAACAGATCTCGAGCACGCCTGAAGCAATCAGCCGCGCTCGCGATGGCAACATCGACAAGCTGCGCCGCCGTCTCGTCGGCGATTTGGATAACATTCTGCTGAAAGCTTTGCGGAAAGAACCCGAACGACGCTACACATCGGTCCAGGAATTCTCAGAAGACCTTCGCCGCCATCTCGAAGGCCTGCCGGTACTCGCCCGGCCCGACACCCTCTCCTACCGCACGAGCAAATTCATCACGCGACACAAGGCAGGCATGGCAGCAGTTCTGATCGTCGCCCTCACGCTGGTGTCAGCCACGATTGTCACGGGCTGGCAAGCGCGCGTGGCGCGAATAGGACGCGCCAGGGCGGAACGGCGCTTCGGTGAGATCAGAAAACTTTCCAATTCTTTGGTAATCGAAGTCCAAAGTTCGCTCACCACCATCCCCGGCACCGCTCCGACGCAAAGACTCCTGGCGCAGAAATCGCTTGACTATCTCGATAGTCTGGCTCAAGACGAAGATAAAGACGTAGGCGTCCTGGGCGAACTAGCCTCGGCATATCTCAATGTCGGAAGTTTGCAGGCTTGGACTCTGTTCGATAGCGCCGGTGCATTGCAGAGTTACCAGAAGGCAGTAGCAATTCAGCGGAAGAGAATTTTGCTGGCGCCAAATGACGTAACGACGAAAACAGATTTGGCGTTTGGGCTCTTCAAGCTGAGCGAAGCATTAGCAGGGCTCAGTCGGCAGGAAGAACTTTTTCAAGCGTGTGACGAGCTCATCGAATTGCAAAAAACCCTCCTCGCCGCAGATCCGGCCAACGCAGAACGACTGAGCGGAGTCGCAGGCAGCTACGAACGGCGCGGAGATCTTCTGCGCGCTTTCAAACGGAACGAAGAGGCTAACGCGGACTTTCACTCGGCTTTAGCTTCAATCAAGCAGGAAATTAATCTCGCCAAAGAAACCGCCAGCGATCCGCAAGCACGCGTGAATCTGTCTTATTATTACATCCAGCAAGGCAGCGCGTTCGATAACCTCGGAGAATGGCAAAACGCGGCCGAGAGTTTTCAGATCGCAGGCCGGATTGCCGAAGATGTTTATCGTGAGAATCCTGGATTAACCCAGGCGCGTCGCAATGTGACATCGTCGCACAATCAGCGTGGCGACGCGCTCGACAAACTCGGAGATTATCGCGGCGCGCTTGAGAATTATCGCTATACTTTGAAAGTCGCCACAGAGGCTCGCGCTCGAAATCCTAACTCGAGCGACCTGCGCTACAGCGAAGCAAAAGACACGATCAAGGTTGGAATTGCTCTACACAAGGTAGGCGACGTCTCCGATTCGTTTGAGCTGGTGCGAAAAGGTCTTGCTTTGTCTCGGCAATATATGGCTGAGGATAGAAGTCGGGCGGCGACGATCTTTTATGGCACAGAACTGTTTCAGCAAGGCGCAGATTTCCTGGCCAGCAAAGGACGACACGAGGAAGCCATCGCGGTTTATCAGGAAGCACTTCAGATTTTGGAAAGATCCGCCGCTGAGACGATCCAAGATTCAGGTTTCCGCAACTTGATGGCCAGGTATGAAGCGGCAGTCGGCGACCTCTACGCGAGTTTTGACTCAGAGACGAAGACTATCAAGGCCACCAGTCAGGGAGCATTGCTCAAGGCGCGAAACAGCTATCAACAGAGCCTCGATACATTAAGAAGCCTACAACAACGGGGTGTTTTCTTTTCCGACCTTGCAAACAGGTTAGAGGAAGTCTCACAAAAACTTTCAGCGTGTGAGACCGCGTTGGCGAAATTGAAAAGCTGAAGCAGTCGAAGCAATCGCACGTAAACTGGATTTGAGATGGCCCGGGGTTGATCGCCGACGGGCGACCGGTTTTGGCGGCAAGCGCTAACACAAACAAATCCCATCTTTGTTCAATATCGAACGTGATCTGGTTTCATTCCACCTGCTTTTTCTGAGTCAGGCGACAAGCGGGTTGCGGCCCTTTGATTAGGTCACCTATAATTCCGCTGGTTTCAGCTCAACCAGAGAGAATCTCAACCAGAGAGAGCAGGAAAGATGCCATACCTAAAGCCCGAACGTCCTGAGAAGGTCACTGCACCCTCGTTGAGGGCCAGCAAGGAACGCGGCGAGCGCTTAGTCTGCCTGACCGCTTACGACTATCCAACCGCCCGCATCGTTGACGAAGCCGGCATCGACATCATCCTGGTCGGCGACAGCCTGGGCAATGTCGTGCTTGGTTACGGCAACACGGTGCCCGTTACGCTCGAAGACATTTTGATTCACGTGAAAGCCGTGCGTCGCGGCGTGCAACGAGCGCTGCTCGTAGCCGACATGCCTTACGGATCGTTTCACACCGGCGCGAACGACACGGTGCGCGCAGCGCTGCGTCTGATTAAGGAATCCGGCGCGGAAGCAGTGAAGCTGGAAGGCGGACAGAAACGGGTGAAGTTGGTAAGGCGTCTGGTCAACGAAGAAATCGCGGTGATGGGCCACATTGGTTTGACACCACAGTCGATCAATCAGCTTGGCGCTTATCGCGTTCAGGGTAAGACAGCCGACGCTGCGCGTCAGTTACTCGATGATGCTTATGCGTTGGAAGAGGCCGGAGCGTTCTCGATCGTGCTGGAATTGGTGCCGCGGGAAATTGCGGAGCTGATAACTAGAAGCATCAGCATCCCCACGATCGGCATTGGCGCCGGCGTGCATTGCGACATCCAGGTCCTGGTGTTTCACGATCTACTGGGTTTGGCTTTTGGTAAATTGCCCCGCTTCGTGCGCGAGTACGCTAATCTACGCGAAACGATCACCGATGCTGTCACTCGCTGGGCGGAAGACGTCCGCAATGGAAGTTATCCGTCTGAACAGGAATCCTACGGCTTGCCCGCCGAAGCTGCCGAGGAAATGAAGATCGAAATCAAGAAAGAAGTGGGATAAGAGGACCCTGAAAGCTCCATTTTCTGTCCTGTGATCTTCGGTCTTTGATCTTGGATCTTTGATCTTCGGTTGACGAACCAAGATCAAAGGCCAAAGATCAAAGATCGTCTTTTTATGGAAATCATCAACCGTCGCAAGCGCATGATGTCCGTCGCGCGCAAACTACGCCGCGAGGAGAATCGCACCATCGGATTCGTGCCGACCATGGGCGCGCTGCACCCAGGACACCTCAGTCTGATCCACGAAGCCCGCGCGATGTGTGACGTGGTGGTAGTCTCGGTATTCGTTAACCCGGCCCAGTTTAGTCCGGAGGAGGACTTCAGTTCTTACCCACGCGATCTTACGCGTGATGCAGCGCTGCTGGCCGAATACAATGTCGATTACGTTTTTGCGCCGACCGTCGAAGAGATTTATCCGGCGGGCTTTTCCACTTACGTTACGGTCGAAGGCCTGTCCGACCAGCTTGAAGGTGCATCGCGGCCGGAGCACTTTCGTGGCGTTACGACGGTAGTGACGATATTGCTAAATGTAGTAAAGCCAGATTTTGTTTTTTTTGGACAGAAGGACGCGCAGCAGGCAATCCTGATCAAGCGAATGGTTCGTGACCTTGCCTTTAGTGCTGAGATAGTTGTGGCGCCAATCGTGCGCGAGGAATCGGGGTTGGCGATGTCTTCGCGTAATAACTATCTGAATGATGACCAGCGTAAAGCAGCAGCAGTGCTTAATCGAGCTTTGTCTATGGTCAGCGAAGCTTACGAAGAAGGCGAGCACAGCGCCGCGCGTTTGATCGAGATCGTGCGGGCGACTGTTGAAAAGGAACCGCTGGCCCGGATCGATTACGTTAGCGTGAACGACGCCGACACTCTTGAGAAGTTAGAAAAGATCGACGATCGCCCGGCGCTGGTTTCGCTGGCGGTTTTTATCGGCAACACGCGGTTGATTGATAACGCGGTGCTGGGTAAAGCGAAGAAGCACGCCGCTGCGGAAGCTTAGTATCTCTTCGCGCGAAAACAATGACTGGAACAACTAAACAAAAAGCGCACATCTCGTTCACCCTTAACGGTGAACCAGCCGAAGTAGCGTTCGCGCCGCACAAGACGCTGCTCGAAGTCCTGCGCGAAGACCTCGGCTTGACCGGCACGAAGCATGGTTGTGAGCTCGGCGAGTGCGGTACTTGTACCGTTCTAGTGGATAGCCGCGCGATTCTTTCCTGCTTAATGCTTGGGCTTGACGCCGAGGGTCGCGAAGTGGAAACGATTGAAGGCATGGCCGACGGCGCACAGCTTCATCCACTTCAGGTTACGTTTGCCGATACCGGCGCGGCGCAGTGCGGATACTGTTCGCCGGGCTTTCTCCTCGCGGCGAAGGAATTGATTGACAAGAAGCCCAAGCCCACGCGCGACGAAATCAAAGAAGCGCTGTCAGGAAACCTCTGCCGCTGCACTGGCTACATTAAGATCTATGAAGCGGTCGAGTTGGCCGCGGCGCGCTTACGGGGAGAAGAGATGGAGCTAAGCAAAGAGTCAATCTATGGGCTCTGATTCAAGGTTATTTGTCTCTCAGGTCAGGAAGGGGGCTTGCCCCCGCAAAATTGACGAGGAGATCGGAAGGCAGCGGGGGTAAACCCGCCTTCCTGACCTGAGAGCTTTGCTTAAGTGACAGGCCAAATTGGATCTTGAATGCCTAACGATCAATATAACAACGGAAAGCCACTCAACGTAGTCGGCAAACCATTTCGCAAGGTCGACGCGCGGGCAAAGTGCACCGGCCAGACGAAGTTTGCCGACGACATCTTTCTGCCGCGGATGCTCTATTGCAAGATCCTGCGGAGCCATCATCCGCACGCGCTGATTAAGAACATCGATATCTCGAAGGCCCTCGCGCTGCCCGGCGTGATTGCAATCATTACCGGTCGTGACCTGCCGATTCCTTACGGCATCCTTCCCGTCAGTCAGGACGAGCACGCGCTCTGCATCGACAAGGTTCGTTTCGTCGGCGATCCGGTTGCGGCCGTGGCGGCGATCGATGAAGACATGGCGTTCGACGCGATGAACTTGATCGAAGTCGAATACGAACCTCTCAATACCATTTCATCGATTGAAGAAGCGATCATGATCGATGAACCGCGCATTCATGAGTACGGCGACGACGGTAACGTTCACAAGAAAGTCTCGCTGGAATTCGGAGAGGTAGATGAAGGCTTTGCGGAAGCGGATCTGATTCGCGAAGACACTTTCTTTTACGAAGGCAATACACATCTGCCGATGGAGCAACATGCGGCCGTTGCTTATCTGGACACAGACGAGAAACTGACTCTCTGGAGTTCTACCCAGACGCCGCATTACGTTCATCGAGCCTTAACTAAGGTGCTCGAAATTCCCGCGAGTCACATTCGGGTGATTGCTACGCCGAATGGTGGTGGTTTTGGCGGCAAGAGCGATCCTTTCAATCACGAAGTCATCGTCTGCAAACTCTCGATGCTTACCGGCCGTCCGGTGAAGTGCACGCTGACGCGCGAAGAAGTTTTCTACTGTCATCGCGGCCGGCATCCGGTGTTGATGCACGTCAAGACCGGCGTGAAGAAAGATGGCGCGATCACCGCGATGCACTTCAAATCGTTCCTTGATGGCGGCGCTTACGGGAGCTATGGAGTCGCGAGCACTTTCTACACAGGCGCGTTGCAAACCGTGACTTATGAGGTGCCGCGTTACAAATTTCAGGGGTTGCGGGCTTTCACTAATAAGCCGCCTTGCGGGCCTAAGCGTGGACACGGAACGCCGCAGCCAAGGTACGCACTCGAAGTCCATCTCGACAAAATCGCCGAAGAGTTACGCCTGGATCCGGCAGAAATGCGCAGGGCGCACCTGGTCAAACCGAACACGCTCACCGCGAATTATCTGCGTATCGGCAGCATGGGCCTGGGTGCGTGCATCGATAGAGTAGTCGAAGGTTCTGACTGGAAGAACAGGTTTTCATGGAATGTGTCAGAACCGGGAGCGGTAGCGACCGGGTTAGACTTGAACGACAAGCTCGCGGGCCGGAACGAAAATCGAAAGCTTCCTTACGGAAAGGGAATAGGTTTCGCCTGCAGTTCGTACATCTGCGGCGCGGGTTTGCCCATCTACTGGAACAACATGCCGCAGTCGGGCGTGCAGCTCCGGCTCGATCGACAAGGCGGCGTCTGTGTAATGTGCGGTTCGATCGATATCGGTCAGGGATCGGATTCGATTCTCGCCTACATCGTCGCCGAGGTTTTGGGAATCGATCCGTTCGACATTCGCGTGGTCACCGCCGACACCGATTTGACGCCGGTTGATTTGGGCAGCTATTCCAGCCGCGTTACCCTGATGACCGGCAACGCTGCGATTCAGGCAGCCGAGCGAGCTCGAGAACTTCTCACAATCGCCGTTGCCGAGAAGCTTGGCGTGCCGATTGAGAATGTTTCATTCGGCGAACGCCGCGCCTTCGATGTCGAGAATCCTGAAGTTGGCGTTTCGTTTGCCGAGGCGGTGGTGCTCGCCGAATCAAAGTTCGGCACGATTGGCACGGTCGGCTCGTATTCGCCGCCGTGTTCGCCCGGCAAATACAAAGGCGCGGGTGTGGGACCTTCGCCGGCGTACAGCTATTCCGCGGCGGTGGCCGAAGTCGATGTTGACGCGTCGACCGGAATAGTGACAGTCGAGCGCATCTGGATCGCTCATGATATCGGCAAGTCGATCAATCCCATGCTGGTGATGGGCCAGGTCGAAGGCAGCGTCTACATGGGCCTGGGCGAAATCCTGATGGAAGAGATGGCCTATCGCGCGAATCGTAACGTGGTGCACAAGATTCCGTCGATGCTCGAATACAAAAGCCCGACGACGATGGAGATGTGCGACGTCAAGACTTATCTGATCGAAGATCCCGATCCAAATGGGCCGTTCGGCGCCAAAGAAGTTGGCCAGGGACCATTGCTCCCGGTTCCACCCGCAGTCGCCAATGCGGTTTACAACGCCGTCGGTGTGCGCATCGACGAAGTGCCGATCACGCCGGAGAAAGTTCTGAAAGCGCTGCGCGAAAAATCGAAGGGCGGCGATGGTCGTTATGGACCTGAGTCAATTCCTTCAGTTCAGTGGCCCGAGCCTCTGCGCGTGCTGACACCGGCGGAAGGCGGCGACGGTCGCGAGATGCCGCGGGTGGCGGTGCATTCTTGAGCCTATGAAACGATATCTGCCTTTCATCATTATTGTCGTGGTCCTGGTCGCTGTGATTGCGATCTTTTCGGTCACGTTGCGAAGAGGAAGCGGCAGCGGCGATTCAGGCGTTGGTCCGGCTAACTCAAACCAGCCGGCGCAAATCGGCGGCAATACCGCTGCTCCCAATCAATCAGCGCCCGGCCAATCGACGCCCAGCGAGAGCGGACCGACTAAACCAAACGTCAAGGTCAGTTCACCGGTGGTGGTCGAAGAGTACGGCGACTATCAATGTCCGCCGTGCGGCCAGCTTTATCCTGAACTCAAGCAGATCGAACACGAATACGGCGACCAGGTGCAGATCGTGTTTCATCATTTTCCTTTGGCGAAGATCCATAAGAATGCCCTGGCCGCTGCTCATGCGGCCGAGGCTGCGCGCAATCAGAACAAGTTTTGGGAGATGCACGACCGGCTATATCGCAACC
>JBGPWS010000406.1:0-2880 GCA_041492345.1 Pyrinomonadaceae bacterium
AGAATGTCGAGACTTTCCGCGTTGGCCCGGCGCCAGACCTGGCCAACCACCACCGGGTCGTAATCAATCGCTACGACCTTCGCGCCGTTGTGCGCCGCGATAGCGCTGAACTCTCCCGTGTTGCAACCAACATCCAGGACCCTGCGGGCGCGCACTTGCCGCATCATTTCTTCAGCGAGCGTCTCTTTTAGCGGAAAGTAGTCTGGCGTGTAGTTGTTGTGGTCCATGTAATCGGACCAGGTGGAGGTGCGATCCAAACGCGGCGCGGCGGCGGCGAGTTTGCGGCGCACGCTTCGCAAGACGCGCTGAAGAATGAATTTTGCCCTGGCCGGATCAGCCAGACTTTGCCTTTCGTAAATCTTCGAATCGCGGGCTCTCTTCCCTCTTGCCAGCCACACGGGAATTGAAACGAGCGTAAGCAGACTCGGGGACAGTTTCTGCATCGGACTCAATAGCCGGAATACTTCCTCTGGCTCAAGTCCGTCGCGATGGGTTGAAAAGATCTGCGCCAGACTGATTCCGAAGTGTTTGTTTACCAGCAAGGGGAGGAGAAACGTTCGCACAAATTGCGCAAACGGCAACCAGGTTGGATCGCCCGCGGCACGCGGCTCGAACGAAAGCAAGTCAACGAAAACAGGCTGTGTGCCCTGGAACAAGACGTTATACGGCGAAGCGTCTTTCAGGCCCAGTCCTTCGTCGAGCAATTTCTCAGCCAGATCGAGCGTGAGTACGGCCGCCGCGTGCAACATCTCAGCCGGCCACTCGTACGGAAAACTGGGAAACGAAACCCGCTCGTGCTCTAGAATCGCCGCGCCGGACAATTGCTCATAAACTTGACGCAATTCTTCGTGCTTGAGCACGTCGGCAGTCGCCGTCGCATCCAGAAAGCGCGTGTCGACGAGTCTTTGAGATTGAACAAAATTGCATGACGCCGCCGAGTTAAGGAAGGCTCGGAGATCCGAAAGCCCTTGGCTGTTAACGATGCGAATGACTCGGTCGTCAATCAGGCAAACGTTGCCACCAGGATCGCGCAAAGATATCGCCATCAAGATTCACTCACTTTGTGAACGGGGTCGGCCGGTTTCTTCGGTGGACTTCGTCGCCGGGCGACCCGGGCGCAGCTTGGCGATGGCCCAGTGTCTCAGCTTCGAAAAGTAGAACGTCGCCCCAAAAAAAAGCGCTAGCAGTAATTGCCAAATCAGCACACCCGAGCCTGGATCAGCGTACAGCATCATTTTTCTCCTATTTCCCTGGACGTTTTGTGGCGGCTTTGGTCTGAAGCCCGTTTGAAAATCAACGCGGAAAGATTCTTATCGGCGACGATCCCGAAAAACCATTCTCCGAGCCGGGCAATTAGGGAGCAGTGCGGCAAAAAGCCTCGGACGATTGACCCATTCAGCCTTGATTGAGCGCTTTCACGCTGCTGTGGCTATGAAGAGCACGGGTCATGCCAGAACTCTGTCGTGACTGTCAGCGGTAACCTGATTCGCGCGTTGGCAGGCAAGGGCCGGCATGGTACGCTTGGAATCGCCTTTTCAGTGCGGGAAGTTCGAAAACTTATTTTGGGTCTCCCCTGCTGGCCCTCTTGCCCAATCCCCCAGTGTGACCGCTATGGAAGCTAAGACGGCAAAGGACTGTGCGCAGGAGTCGCAACGCACCATCCTGCTCGTCGAAGACTTTGACGACACGCGGTTGATGATGAAACTCTGGCTGACTAAGCAGGGGTATCACGTCGTTGAAGCAGACAGCGGCAAGGAAGCAATCAGAATTGCCCAGGAAGAGTTGCCCGATCTGATTATCATGGACATGATGATGCCGGGGCTCAACGGACTTGACGCGACGCATCAAATCCGCGAGCATCAGGCCTTGCGCCAGACGCCAATCGTCGCCGTCTCAGCTTACGGCGCCGACGAATACCGGACGATCGCGCTCAAGGCGGGATGCAATGAATACGTTTCGACGCCATTCGAGCCCAGCGCGCTGGCGGAACTAATCAAGAGCTTGATAAGACAGAGGTAGCTATAGTCGACTCGCGTGGACGATTTGGGACTAATCATGCATAGGGCGCGCTCTCTTCCGCGAGTCCGAGAAGCGGACGATCGAAAATAGCCCAGCAGTTTACTGCTGGGTATTCGTCGCCGTTGATATCGAAAGCCCGTGAAACGGGCGACAGAAATATCGGTTTGAGAAAAGGCTGTCCAAAGATTTCTGTCGTCCGCTTCGCGGACTTGTTTTGAAAAATATGACTTCGTTCCCAGCGATAAATCGCTGGGCTATTATCGGTTGTCCGCTAACGCGGACTGAAGAAGAACTAAGGCACTGCCGCTCTCTGGAGTCTTCAGGCATGGCTCATTCTCGCAAAGCGCTCTTACCAATTCTTCTGGTCTTGATCACCACTATTTCGACCGCGTCAGCGCAGCAGCAGGCAACCTGCTCGACCAAGATCGATCAGTTGCCCGACGCGCCAGAGTTGCGCGGCTTTCATCTCGGCATGACCTACGAGCAGGTGAAAGCGCGCGTGCCGCCAATCCAGTTTGGCCGCGCGGATCAATTTGGCGTCGCGAAAACCAGCATCAATCCCAGTTTCGATCCGCGGTTTGATAAAGCCAGCTTCGCGGACGTGCGCACCATCTCGCTGGATTTTCTGGACGGGAAGCTCGTGACTTTGTGGATCGGTTACGAGAGCACGTTCAAGTGGCAGAAGCTCGACGAGTTCGTCGTCGGCATGTCCAAGTCTTTGAATCTTCCGGCGCCGTGGTCGGAAAAGCGCGGTACGCAGCAGTTGGCCTGCGATGGATTCTCGGTTTACGCGTCCGTGATCGCCGGGAGTCCCGGCATCCGCCTCACCGATGACGCCGCGCAGGAGACAATCGCGACTCG